>NZ_CP034179.1:0-342000 GCF_003860345.1 Caenibius tardaugens NBRC 16725 | reverse complement strand
CGCGGGCGTGCATGGCGGCGAAGTGGTGGCCGAAGGCACGCTGAAGCAGGTGCTGAAATCGAAGGAAAGCCTGACCGCCGCCTATCTCAACGGCACGCGCAAAATCGCGGTGCCGGACAAGCGGCGCAAGGGCAACGGCCACCAGTTGACGGTGCACAACGCGCGGGCGAACAATCTCAAAGGCGTTACGGCGTCGATCCCGCTGGGCACCTTCACCTGCATCACCGGCGTATCGGGCAGCGGCAAATCCAGCTTCACGATCGACACTTTGCACGCGGGCGCGGCGCGCGCGCTCAACGGCGCGCGGGTGATCGCCGGGCCGCATGACAAGATCACCGGTCTGGAACATTGCGACAAGGTGATCGAGATCGACCAGTCGCCCATCGGCCGCACCCCGCGTTCCAACCCGGCCACTTATACCGGCGCCTTCACCCAGATTCGCGACTGGTTCGCGGGCCTGCCCGAATCCGCCGCGCGCGGGTACAAGGCCGGGCGGTTCAGCTTCAACGTCAAGGGCGGCCGGTGCGAGGCGTGCCAGGGCGACGGGCTGATCAAGATCGAGATGCACTTCCTCCCCGATGTCTACGTCACGTGCGAGGAATGCCACGGCAAACGCTACAACCGCGAAACGCTGGAAGTGAAGTTCAAGGGGCGCAGCATTGCCGACGTGCTCGACATGACGATCGAGGATGCGGAAGAATTCTTCAAGGCCGTGCCGCCGATCCGTGACAAGATGCACATGTTGAACGAAGTGGGGCTGGGCTACGTCAAGGTCGGCCAGCAGGCGACCACGCTATCCGGCGGGGAGGCGCAGCGGGTCAAGCTGGCCAAGGAACTCAGCCGCCGCTCCACCGGGCAGACGCTGTATATTCTCGATGAGCCGACCACCGGCCTGCATTTTGAAGATGTGCGCAAGCTGCTGGAGGTGCTGCAGCGGCTGGTCGATCAGGGCAACAGCGTGGTGGTGATCGAACACAACCTCGATGTGATCAAGGTTGCCGACTGGATCGTCGACCTCGGCCCCGAAGGCGGCGTCCGCGGCGGCGAGGTGGTCGCCACGGGCACGCCGGAACAGGTGGTCAAGGAACCGCGCAGTTATACGGGGCAGTATTTGAAGGCATTGTTGGGGTAGGGGGCTAGCGTTGATTGATCATTGACGTCCAGATTTACTACGAGGAAAAAACGCAGTATCGCTTCTTATTGTAAAGCACTTGGGGGATTCGGGGAAATGATCAGGACTGCACTTGTGGCTGGGCTTGTTTTTGGTGCAACCTTTGTTTCGGGCTGTTCGTCTACGTTGAAAGCTGGGCAGCTCAATACTGCCGGACGGTTTGACGCCAGCGCTAGCGTTGCTCCCGAAAATCTCAAGATTGAGCGCCCCTTTGACAAATCGCGGTTCGGCGCCAAGGTTGTTGTCCTGCCGTTCACTGAAAACAACAGTGTTAACGAGTTTTATTATACATCCATAAAAAATGCAGGGAAATTCGAGACCGTTCTTGATAAGGCTGGTGTGGAAAAACTCGTTATTCAGAAGAATTTGACCGGTGTTTCTGATGCGTCCAGCATTCTTTCTCTTCGTAATTTGTCTACGACAGAAGGGACGTTTCTTGTAATTAAACCTTATTTTGAATGGAAGGGTGGATACGATTACACCGCCTCTCTGGATGCGATCGATATTACCGATGGTAACGTGGTCTTCCATGCGGAGAAGAAGGCATTTAACTTCGCAGGTTTGGATAAAACCTTGTTTTACCCTATTTTTAACTCATTTATGGACTGGGTTGATGGCGTGCCTCCCCCGCCAGTTATTTCCAAACCTTGAGGTGATGTGCGACGGGTAGCATTACGACTGGATTGCGTTGGGGTGTGAATGGTCGTTCCGACATTGTAATTTCGGGCGTTGCTACTCCCTACTTTCCTACAGCCCCCATTCCCGCATACCTATCATGATTCCCTTTTTGTTCTGGAGGTGAGTCATGTTCGATCGGTCTGTGGCGCCGGGTGGCGCGTTTGCGTTGGAGGCGCTGGCGGTGGGGGCTTTGGTCTTTGTCGCGGGGCGGGGCTATCGGCTGGATAGCGCGCGGCGCTTTGTCCGGGCGGCGGAGGCGGATGTGCTGGCCGGGCTTGTCAGTCGCAGCGGCGATGATGACGGGGCCTCTGGCCCGGTGTGCGATGGCAGGCCCTTGCCCGGCGATGTGACCGATTGGCGCAATTTCGGTAACGCAGGCGCGGAGGCGCGCGCGGATCACCCTTACGATGCCGACCCGGAGGATGATGCGGCGCTCTATGACGCGGGCGATGATCCGGGCGCATGGGCGGAAGGTCATGCGGATGGGGACGATGAAGCATGGGGCGATGAGGATTGGGAGGATGCGGACGCGCCCGATGGGCAGGTGGACGCACGGGCGCAGGCACGGCGCGATCTCTGCGGGGTGATAGCCGCGCGGGCGCGTGGGGCGGGTGCGCCGCCAAGCGCGCACCCAGGCACGTCCCCAAGCGCACACCCGACCGCACAGGATATCGCACCCGCTGCCATGCCCTGTGCCACGCCGGAGGGGATCGCCGTTTCCACGCCGGACACGCCGCCCGGTGCAGTGGTGGCGATACCGGAGAGCCCTCCGCCCGCGCTGGACGCCTTGCCTGCCAGCCTGCTTGATCTCCCTGCATGGGATGCCGTGCGCCAGCCGGTGCCGCTGTCTCCCTCAGCCTCGGCGTCCACGCCCGAAGGCGGGCATCTGGCGTTCTCCCCGGCGAAGCGGGTGCGCTTTGCCGAGGCGCTGGCCGAAACGGGCAATGTCCGCCATGCCTGCGCGGTGGCGGGCATTTCGCGCCACACGGCCTACAAGGCGCGGCGGCGCGATGCGGTGCTGGCGCAGGCGTGGGATGCGGCGCTGGTGCTGGCCGCCGATCATGTCGATGCGGTGGTGGCCGAACGCGCGCTGGACGGGGTGGAAGAGCCGGTGTTCTGGAAGGGCGAACTGGTCGGCACGCGGCGGCGCTATGACAATCGCCTGCTGCTGGCCCATCTGGCGCGGTTGGAAGCGCGCGCGGCGCATCGCCCTGTGGCGCTGGCCGCCGGGCGGTTTGACGAATTGCTGGCGCGGCTGGGCGGGCAGCCGGTCGATCCGGCGCTGCTGCGCCATTGCCCGACCTTTATGGAAGGTGGTCTGCCTGTGTACCCGCACGACCATGTGCCCGGTCTGGCAATCCCGCGTGACGAATGGTGCGACCATGCCGTGCGCCATGCCGAGGAGACGGCGGCCATGCGGCAGACCGGCGATCCGGACTATGACTGGAGCGAGGCGGCGTGGGAGGATTGCACCGGGGAAGCCGCTGCGGTGGCAGAGGCCGAGGCGCGCGAACGCTGGGACACGCACCGTGCGGCGGCGTGGGCCTATGTCGATGCGCTGGCGCAGACGCCGGAGGAGGATGCGGGGAATGATCAGGCGGGGAAGGCGCGCCCTGCCGGCATGCGGATAACCTGGCGCAGCGGCGGGGACTGGCGGAAAGCGGGGGCCTTGAACTGTGTCACCCCTGTCACCCCCGCAGTGTCATCCGTGGCGGGAGGGGGCCGTGCTCAGCGGTCGAGCAGGGCGAGCTTGACCTGACCGTGACCGGCGGCGTGCAGGCCGATCTGGCGCGCGGCGGCTTCCGATACGTCAATCGTGCGGCTGCGGGCGAACGGGCCGCGATCGTTGATGCGGACCACGACCGATTTGCCGCTGCGCGGATTGGTGACGCGGACCTTGCTGCCGAAGGGCAGGGTGCGGTGGGCGGCGGTCAGTTCGCGGGGGTTGAACCGTTCCCCACTGGCTGTGCGGCGGCCGGCCAGTTCGTTGCCGTAATAGCTGGCCATGCCGGAACCGAGATCTTCCCCGGCGGATTCCGCCACGGCAACTGCGGGTTCTTCGATCTCGGCGCTTTCCGTGATGGCGCGGGGCGCTTCGATATCGGCAAGGCCCATGACGGGGCCGATCTTTTCCGGCGCGGGGCGGGTGTCCTGCCCGTTGGCCGAAGAGGAAAGCCCTGCTGTCGCGAAGGCGAGCGTGCCGATCAGCGGCAGCAGGCGCATGGCGCGGCCTGTTGTGAGCATGATTGTAACCCTTCCGTCCCTTCGCAAAAGCGGCCTGTCGTATAGCATCGGGTTTGCGGCGATGGGTGTACCTCTGGCTCGTTTCACCGTGCCCGAGCGGCGGTTCAGCCGGAATCGAATGGCGGAAATGCGCCATTTTATGAATCCGGCAGGGCAATCCGGCGCATTCCGGCCGGCGGCGAATCGAGTCATTCGGGCCGGGATGCGGGGTGTGAAACAGGGCGTGGAACAGTTTTGGGCGAGGCGGTTTTTGCCATTTCCGGCAGGCCGGCTCCGGTGTAATCTGCTGCGGTTACTCCGGCCGCCGGACGGGCGGCATGGGCAAAGGAGAGAGAGAATGCATACCAGAAACCTATTGGCGGCGCTCGTTCTTGCAGGTGCGGTTGTGGCCAGTCCGGCGGTGGCGCATGCGGCTAAGCTGGCGGCCACGTTGACCGGCGCGGAGCAGACGGGCGGCGGCGATACCGATGGGTCGGGCGCCTTCGCGGCGGAGATCGATCCGGATTCGGGTGATCTGTGCTATACCCTCACCGTCAAGAATATCGCGCCCGCAACCATGGCCCACATTCACAAGGGTGCGGCAGGCAGCGACGGCGATGTGGTGGTGACCTTGAATGTGACCGGCACCGATGGCGATGAATGCTCCGCCGTGCAGCACGAACTGGCCAAGGAAATCGTGGCCAATCCGGCAGGCTACTATGTCAACGTGCACAACGCAGACTTCCCCAAGGGCGCCATTCGCGGCCAATTGGTGAAGACGGCGGATTAAAGGGGGAGGCAGTTTCCGGGGGTGGCGCAGGTGCGCTGCCTCGCTGCGCGGCTTTCTGGTGCGCGGTAATTCCGGCGCCACAATGCCTATTGGATGCGCTGGCGTAGCTCTGCGATCGGTGGGTTATGTCCAGCGGCAGCGATCCGGGCTCTCGTCTGGGGCATCAATCAGGCACGGGGCGGGCGATCTGGCTCGGCAGGACTGCGGCGGCATAATGGTGGGGAAGGTGCGGTGCAGCGTGATCCGGACGTGCAAACGGGGCCGATATTTCTATCGGCCCCGTTCCCACCGGCTGCGTACCGGCGTCCGACCCCAAGGGGTTCTTTCGCCCGGCGCTCGCGCCGGCACCGGTCCCGTCAGGCGGTTATGGGATTGTCCGGGGACTTTCCCTTCCCGCCTGGCGGTTCCGTAACCGGTCGTACATTTGGTGTTTCGCCTGATTTCCTTTTGTCCGAAGACAATTGTCCATCATCCACACCGGTCGTCTTTCCGGTTTGTCAGTAACCGGCCATCTCGCTTCCTTCGGTTCGCCCAAACCTTAGCCCTAAGGCGTCGGAAAGGCTGGTTTTCCAAAAGCGCGGGGCCTTGTCACCGGCATCGTTACAGTTATGGAATTTTCCTTTTCCTTTCAGCCCTTTCGGGTTGTCTGGAGCGGGTTAATTCCCCGTATCGACAAGTAGAAGGTGCGACAATTTAGTGAGTCGCGCAAGGCAAAAACGGGCCTATTTATCCACTTTTCTGCAATAGGCCAGTGGACAAGCAGGGATAACTCAACGGTTCGTCGCAATTTCCCTGAAAAATCACCGATCCCGGCGGGAAAGCAACCGCAACCGCAAGGCGTTGAGCTTGATGAAGCCTTCGGCGTCCTTCTGGTCGTAAGCGCCCGCATCGTCCTCGAACGTCACATGGCGTTCGGAATAGAGGCTGTTGGGGCTCTTGCGACCAACAACACTGGCCGAACCCTTGTAGAGCTTGAGACGAACGGTGCCCGAAACCTTTTCCTGGCTGAGATCGATCGCGGCCTGCAGCATTTCACGCTCCGGCGCGAACCAGAAGCCGTTATAGATCAGCTCGGCATATTTGGGCATGAGCTCGTCCTTGAGGTGCGCGGCCCCCCGGTCGAGGGTGATCTGTTCGATGCCGCGATGCGCGCGGGCATAGATTTCGCCGCCGGGCGTTTCGTACATGCCGCGGCTCTTCATGCCGACGAAGCGATTTTCGACCAGATCAAGCCGGCCGATACCATGCTTGCGTCCGAGATCGTTGAGTGCGGCCAGCAAGGTGGCCGGGCTCATCGCCTGACCATTCAGCGCGACGCCATCGCCCTTTTCGAAATCGATGGTGATATATTCGGGCTGATCCGGCGCATCCTCCGGATTGTCCGTCCGCGAATAGACGTAATCGGGGGTTTCTTCCCAGGGATCTTCCAGCACCTTGCCTTCGGAGGAGGTGTGCAGGAGATTGGCGTCGGTGGAGAAGGGGCTTTCGCCGCGCTTGTCCTTCGGCACGGGAATCTGGTGCTGTTCCGCCCAGGCGATCAGCGCGGTGCGGCTGGCCAGATCCCATTCGCGCCAGGGTGCGATCACCTTGATGTCGGGATCGAGCGCATAGCATGACAGTTCAAAACGGACCTGGTCGTTGCCTTTGCCGGTGGCGCCATGGGCGACGGCATCGGCGCCGGTTTCGCGGGCGATCTCGATCAGGCGCTTGGAAATGAGCGGTCGGGCAATCGAGGTGCCGAGCAGGTAATCGCCTTCATAGCGGGCATTGGCGCGCATCATCGGGAAGACGAAATCGCGCACGAATTCCTCGCGCAGATCGTCGATATAGATGTGTTCGGGCTTGATGCCCATGAGTTCGGCCTTGTGGCGCGCTGGTTCCAGCTCTTCGCCCTGGCCGAGGTCGGCGGTGAAGGTGACCACTTCGCAATTGTAGGTCACCTGCAGCCATTTGAGGATCACGCTGGTGTCGAGACCGCCGGAATAGGCAAGGACAACACGCTTGATATCGGAATTCTTCGACATTGGGGGCTGCGCTCCGCTGAGAAATGCGGGGCGCGCCTATCAGGCGTTGGGGATTCCCGCAACCGGACTCCTTGCAAGCAGCGCTTTCTCTTCATCCCCGATATAGTCCCGGGTGAGCGGCAAAGCGTGCCGGTTGCGGATATATTGTACCTGATAATTGCACATGCCGCCGGTTTCGAACGCCGCAGTGGAGCCGGACAGGTAGAAGGTCCACATGCGGAAAAAGCGTTCGTCGTACATCGCCACGATGGCATCGCGATTGGCCTGGCAATTGTCGTACCAGACGCGCAGCGTCTTGGCATAATGCAGGCGCAGCGTTTCAAGATCGGCGGGGATCAGGCGGAATTTCTCGCTCGATGCGATCATCTCGCTCATTGCCGGGATATAGCCGCCGGGGAAGATATAGCGGTCGGTGAACTTGTCGGTCTTGCTGGGCTGCCCCATGCGGCCAATCGTGTGGAGCAGCATGACCCCGTCATCGGCCAGCAGGTTGGACACCGCTTCGAAGAACACGTCGAATTGCGGCCGTCCGACATGTTCGAACATGCCGACGGAAACGATCCGGTCGAATTCCACGCCGGATGCGGCAAGTTTGCGATAGTCGATCAGCCCGAATTCGGTCCGCCCGGCAACACCGGCGGCCTGTGCGCGTTCCTGCGCCAGCGCCAGTTGTTCGGTGCTGAGAGTGATGCCGGTGACGTGGCAGTCGAAATTCTGCGCGAGATAAATCGCCATGCCGCCCCAGCCGCACCCGATGTCGAGCACTTTCTGCCCCGGGCGAATGTCCAGTTTGGCGGCGATATGCGCGAGCTTGGCGTCCTGCGCTTCGTCCAGCGTCATATCGTCGCGCGGCCAATAGGCGCAGCTGTACTGCATATGGCTGGGGTCGAGCATCAGGCGATAGAGATCGTTGCCGATGTCATAGTGATGCGAAATGTTGGAACGGGCGCGGGCCAACTGGTTGGCTTCGCGCAGCCGGGCGTTGAGGGCGTTGCGCCCACTTTTCAAAACCCCCGCGCGTCCCTTGCGCCGCCGTTCGAAGGGATTGTTTGCCCCGATCAGCGTGGCAAGGCCCATGACATCGCCCTGTTCGATAATCAGGCGGCCATCCATGAAGGCTTCGCCCGCGCCCAGCGACTGGTCGGCGATGATTTCGCGGGCAACCTGCTTGTCGGTCAGCCGGATGCGCACTTTGGCATAGCCGGGAGCCGGTGTGCCGAAGCGGACTTCCCGCCCGTCGGGATGGACAATCTCGAGAACGCCCTTCTTGATCGCTTTGCGTAGTGCGCTGTCGAGCAGTCTATCGAACATGCTTCCTCCGTCTGGCTGTATGGGCAGTGATGCAGGGTGCGGGCAGGTTAGGCAAGGGGCGGATGCCCGTGTGCCCTTGATAGGGCACGCATTTCACGCATCCAGACCTTCGCGTTCGAGATAGATCACATCGCGTGACTGGGCGAGGAGATGTTGCCCCGAATCGACAAACAGCAATTCCCCGCTGGCCAGCGCGCCGGAAGCGAGAAACAGCGCGGCATCGGCAATTTCTTCCGGCCAGGTGCGCCGGCTGAGGAGGTTGCGCATATGCGAGCGATCGGCTTCGTCCAGCGTCTGGTCATGGCTGGCGAGGATCGCGCCGGGGCACAGCCCATAGACCCGGTCGGTGGCATGGGCGGCGGCCATGGCCATCATCGGGATCGTGCTGGCCAGCGCGTGCTTGCTCATCGTGTAGGAGAAGAAATCAGGGTTGGGATTGTCCAGCTTCTGATCGAGAATCTGGATCGCACAGCGCAGGTCCGTGGCCTGGGAATGGGCGAAGAACGCCTGTGTCATGCGCGCGGGGCTGCCTGCGTTGATCTGCATGGCCTGATCGAATGTTGCGGGGTCGAGCCCTTGTGCCCCGTCATTCTCGAAAATCGAGGCATTGTTCACCAGTGCACGGAAATCGGCATGTTTGCGGGCCACCGCCGCGACCATCGCGGGGCCGGCATCCCAGCCGTCGAGTTCGGCCTGATGCACTTCGGCGGAGGGCAACGAGGCGGCCAGTGCTTCGGCATCGGCGGCGGAACGGCCATAATGCACCACCACGTGCCAGCCTGCCGCACCGAACGCCCGGCAAATGGCCGAGCCGATGCGCTTCGCCCCACCGGTCACCAGAACGACGGGACGGCTCATGCGCGGCCTGCCGGGAAAATGGGCCGGGGTGAAAGAGGGTGCTGTGACAGGGGGGGGTGACAGGGGTGACACAGTTCTGAAAGCACAGTGCAAGGCCGGGTGGCGGCAGATGTCACTGCGGGGGTCCATGCGGCGCCGAAGGATTCAGTGAAGGGGGGGATGCGCGATATCATGCGGGCAATGGAGCATATTTGCCCGCAGTAGGAAAGCGCGGGCGCAGCCTTGGGCGGTGATCCGCCTTAGGCATCGAGCAGGACGGCAAGCCGTTTGCGCCACGTTGCGGCGAGCGCCGGGAAAGCCATGACCGCGCGCATGTCTGCCCCTTGATGTTCGGCCTTGCCGGTGAGCACCAGTTTGAATACGCGGTCGACAGGCCAGTCTTCATGCACGCGCGCGACCAGTTCCAGCGTATCGCCTTCCCGCACCACGCCGGGTTCGATCACGCGGTAGTACCAGCCCGAACGGGCGGTGGTCATGATCGCTGCCATAATACCCTTGCGGGCGAAACGGTGATCGAGTTTCCAGCATGGCTGGCGTCCCTGGCTGACTTCGACCAGCGCGCTGCCCAGCCGCAAACGGTCGCCCAGGCACAGCGCGGTTTCGGTCAATCCATCGGTGGTGATGTTTTCCCCGAAGGCACCCGGTTGATCGAGCAGCGGGTGGTTGCCCAGCGTGCTTTGCCAATAGGCATAATGATCGTGGGGATAGTGGTGGATGGCCTTGTCGACCCCGCCATGATGGACGCGATCGGCCTGTTCATCGCCTTCGAGGCCAAGTGGGCCGATCCGGACAGGCCCGGTGACGGGCGTCTTGGCGATGGCGCTGTGTTCTTCGTTGCGAAAGGGCTGCGCCTTGCCCTGCATGATGGGACCGATCGTAAAACGCATTGCTGCCTGACTGCCTTTCCCGGGATTGCTGGTGCGAGAATGGCAGATCAGGCAGCGCGTGGCGAGGTCTTGCGACCTCGCCCGTTACGCCTTTTGGTTTAGCGGCACTTCAGATCGCCGCGGTCGACCGAGCGGCCGAGCAGGCCCCCGCCGACAGCACCGATCACTGCGCCAAGCGTCTTGTCGCCGCGACCGGCAATTTCATGACCGGCGAGACCGCCCAGTGCAGCACCGATCACCAGACCGGTGGTGCCGTCATCGCGGCGGCAATGGTAACGGCCGTCGCGCCCGCGCCAGATCCGGTCGTTGCGCGACATGCGGCGATCGTGGCGGTTATAGCGACGCCCTTCGCGGCGGTCGTAGCGGCGGTCATAACGATCGCCCCGACGATCGCGGTATTCCTGCGTGGTGTCGAGCACCGTGCTGCTATTCCACGCAATCGGCGCGGTATGGGCCGTCACAGGGGCGGCGGGCGTTGCTGTCGGCATCGCCAGCGCAGGGGCGGCGGGGATGGTGAAAGCGGCGAGGACGCCGGCGAGAATGGCCTTACGCATAATGTGGTTCCTTTCGCGTCTTGGCATGAATCTGTGCCCAGACGTTGGCTCCACGATCTGAAACGCCGCATGAACAAATTGTTGGGATTGCCGTTGTACGGCAAAGTGCCCCATTCATGCGATAATCGGAAAAATGATCAGCCGAGGGCGGCTTCTTTTTCTGCGTAAAGGCGATCCAGTTCTGCACGGCTCTTCTTCTCGGCGGCGGTCTTCAGCTGCCCGCAGGCAGCATCGATATCGCGCCCGCGCGGGGTGCGCACAGGGGCGGAAATCCCGGCTTCGAAAATGATGTTCGAAAACTGGCGGATGCGTTCGGGATCGGAGCATTCGTAAGGGGCGCCGGGCCACGGATTGAAGGGAATCAGGTTGACCTTGGCGGGCAACTTGTAATGCCGGATCAGGCGGACCAGTTCGTGCGCATCGGCATCGCTGTCGTTCTTGTCCTTCAGCATGACATATTCGAACGTGATCCGCCGGGCATTGGACGCGCCCGGATAGGCCGCGCAGGCCGCCAGCAGTTCCTCGATGCCGAACTTCTTGTTGATCGGCACGATTTCGTCGCGGATGTCCTTGGTCACGGCATGCAGGCTGACCGCCAGATTGACGCCGATTTCCTCGCCGCAGCGTTCCATCATCGGCACGACGCCGCTGGTCGACAGGGTGATGCGGCGTTTGGACAGGGCCAGGCCATCGCCATCCATGACCAGCTTCAGCGCATCGCGGACATTATCAAAGTTGTAGAGCGGTTCGCCCATGCCCATCATGACGATATTGGTCAGCAGGCGCCCGTCCGAGGTATACTCCGCCTCGTCCCCTTCGTCGGTGCCGAGATCGCCGGTGAAATCCATCCGCCCTTTGGGCCATTCGCCCAGCGCGTCGCGCGCCAGCATGACCTGCCCGACGATTTCGCCCGGTGTCAGGTTGCGCACCAGACGCATCGTCCCGGTGTGGCAGAACCGGCAGTTGAGCGTGCAGCCGACCTGGCTGGAGACACACAGCGTGCCGCGGTCCGCATCGGGAATGAAGACCATTTCGTAATCGTGCTTGTCGGCAGTGCGCAGCAACCATTTGCGCGTGCCATCGGTGGAATGCTGCGCCTCCACCACTTCGGGGCGGCCGATCACGAACCGTTCCGCCAGCCACGGGCGCATGGTCTTGGCGATGTCGGTCATCGCCTCGAATTCCGTGGCGCCGCGATGGTATAGCCAGTGATAGACCTGCTTTGCGCGCAGCTTTGCCTGTTTGGCATCCAGCCCGGCCTGGGTGAACAGTTCGGTGATGCGCGCCTTGGGCAGGCCCATCAAATCGATACGGCCATCGTCGCGCGGCGTGATGTCACGCGGCACGGGCACCGGGTCCGTCAGACCCGGGATCGGCATAAGAGCGGTGTTGGACATTGTGCACCGCATATAAGACGAGCTGCGCCCGATAGCAAAGCACGAGTGAGGGCAGGGGCTGGCCTGACCCGCTGCGAGAGGGGCTGCGGGCGCGCGCGAACGCCGCGCACGGGGCTTTGTTCCGGCACTTTATCGCGGCTTTCCAACGCTTTGCAGAATAAAGTGTTGCCCAAATACATCGGAAAAAACTGTGCGATGAATGGGGGAACCGGCCCATGCGTTAACCATTTGGGGGGCGTCGGCCAGACCGGTCGAACCCAGGAATCAACTGAGGACGTATCTATGAAAAAGTTTCTTGCAATTGCAACTGCGGGATCGGCCATTGCTGTTGCAACCCCTGTCTTCGCGCAGGAGGATTCAACCTTCACTGGGCCGCGTGTCGAAGCCATCATCGGTTATGACAAAGTGAAAGCCGGCAGTTCGATTGACGATATCTACGATCGCAACAATTCGATGGACGGTCTGCTTTACGGTATCGGCGTCGGTTATGACGCGGATCTCGGCGGCGTGGTCTTGGGCGCCGAAGCGGAACTGTCCGACTCCACCGCCAAAACCCGTTTTCGCAACGGCGAAATGCAAGACTTCGGCTATGGCCGCGTGAAGACCGGGCGTGACATCTATATTGGCGCGCGCGTTGGCGCCAAGGTCGGTCCTTCCACGCTGATCTATGCCAAGGGTGGCTATACCAATGCCCAGCTCAAGGCGATCGCCAACTATGGCGACGTGGATTACGGCAGCAAGTTCAAGCTGGACGGCTGGCGCGTGGGCGCCGGTGTGGAACAGGCGATCAGCACGAACACCTTTGCCAAGATCGAATACCGCTATTCGAAGTACGAAGACGCCAAGTTCGACTTCGGTGATGGCGGTCCGGACACGCACAGTTTTGACGTAGACACCGACCGCCATCAGGTCGTTGCTGCGGTCGGCATGCGTTTCTGATCCGATCGGGATGAGAGGGGGCGGGCCGGGGCTATGCCTCGGCCCGTTGCGTTTGGCCCGTTGCGTTTTGGGGGGTGCATTTTACGAAGGTGTAGTGGCCCGCCTCAGCGCAGTTTTGCGCAGCCCAGCAGGGCGGCATCCAGCGCCGTGGCCGCGCCTGCCAGACCGTAGGTATTGGTGAAGGCGTTGCCGCGTTCATCCAGGGCACTGACCGACATGCTGCCGGCAGAGCGCATGGCCGCCACAATCGCGGCATCCATCGCCGCATCGACCGCCCAGGCATCGGCGCCACCCCCGGTCAGCGCAAACCGTTTGCCACCCAGAAACAGGGTGATCTTTCCTGCGGGCAGAATCTTGCGCGAGAGGCGGAAATGGATCTGGTTGCGGATCTGCCGTTTCGGCCAGGTGCCGACACTGGCGGTGGGTTCAAAATCGCGCCGCGCGGTGCCCGGATTGGCCTTGGCAATGGCATAGCAGCGCGGTTGCGCGCCCGGATCGCGGAACGCGCCCCAACTGTCGTAAATACCCAGACTGTCGCGCGCCATGGCCGGGCTGGCCAGCCCGGCAGCAAGCAGGGTGGCGCAAAGGGCAGGGCGCAGGATCGTGGCGCGCAGGATTGTGTGGGAGGGGCGCAGCATTGGCTGCCTCATCGCAGAATTGGGGGTAGGGGAAAAGATACCGACGCGCGGGGCAGGCGATACGGACGGCGTGCCGGTCATTCCAGCGCCGAGATACGCTGGACGAACACCCAGCCTGCGGGATCGCGGCGGAAGGTGTCGGTGTACACGCCGGTCATCAGGATTTTGGGGTCTGTGCCGGTGCTGAGATAGAGCCAGTAGGACAGAGCGTTCGCGCTATCGCCCTGCACATCGACCGTGGTGGTGGTGATCATGTGGCGGGTGCCCGATCCCGGGCCTGCGGTGCCCGCCGCGCGGCGCGCACGCACCCCATCCAGAATCGCATCGGGCCCCACGGCCGGATCGCCGGTGGGCATGATCCAGCGGGCATCGGGCGCCAGCATCGGGGCGTAATCGTCCACTGTGCCACGGTCTGCCGTCTGCGCCATGCGCGCAATCAGATTGCGTATGGCCAGTTCATCGCGTGGGTCGTTGGACGTCGACATTTTATTCTCCCATCAGATCGCACCATGCGATCACATCGTTATCGGTTGCGATGAACAGGCCATCCTGCACCGCTTCGGGCTGTGCTGCGGCGATCCGCATCGCTTCGTCCAGCGGGCCGTAGAACAGGGTATTGGCCGCGCCGCCTTCGGCCGCGCTGTCCAGATGATAGAGGCGCACGGTCGCGCCGTCATAAGTGGTGCGCATCAGGCCTGATCATCGTTATGCGGGTCGCGCTTCTTGCCATCGAGATCGCGGGCGGCACGTTTGGCTTCCTGTTCGCGGTACTGGCGTTCGATCCGGCTGAGCCGGTTCAGCGCGCGGTTCGTCTCCGCCTGCTTTTCCTTGTCCGCGCGGGCTTTCGCCTTGCGGGCCATGCGCAGATTGATGATTTCGGCCATACGCTGTTCCCCGTGACGCCCCGCAATGAGACTATCAGGTGGGCCCGGTATAGGAAATGGCGATCACTTCCCATTCCTTCTCGCCACCCGGCAGGCGGACGTTGCGTAAATCGCCGAGGCCGGCCCCGCGCAAGGCGCGCGCCATGGGCGAACTCCATCCGATCCGGCCTGCACTGGCATCCTGCTCGTCATCCCCGACGAGGGTGATTGTGCGCTGGTCGTCGTCCTCGTCGGCGATGGTCACCGTCGCGCCGAACCATGCGCGCGACTTGTCCGGCTGTTCCCCCGGATCGATCACCCGGGCGGCTTTCATCCGGCGTGACAGGTGCGCCAGTTCGCGATCGATTTCACGCATGCGCTTGCGGCCATAGAGATAGTCGCCGTTTTCGCTGCGATCGCCGTTGCCGGCGGCCCAACTGACGATCTCGACAACCTCCGGTCGTTCCTTGCCCAGCAGGTGATCGTACCGCGCCTTGAGCGCGGCAAGACCTGCCGGGGTTATCGGATTGCCTTCAACCTTTTTCACGGACCGGGTCAGCCCGGTGTGTTCTTGCCGAGGAACCAGCTTACGGATTTCGGGCCGCCCTGGCCGACCTTGTCCGGATTCATCCGCTCATAGACAACGGCGTTTTCAAGCACGCGCTGAACGTAGTTCTTGGTTTCGAAAATCGGGATCTGTTCGATCCATTCAATCCAGTTGCGCCCGCCGCTGCGCGGATCGCCATTGCGGGTGATCCACTTGTTCACGTTGCCGGGCCCGGCGTTATAGGCGGCCACGGCCAGCGGATAACTGCCGCCGTAATAGTTCAGCATTCGCTGGAAATAGCCGTCGCCCAGCCGCATGTTGTAGGACGGATCGCTGATCAGCGATGCGCTCATATATTGCATGCCCAGCTTGCCCGCCTGTTCCTGCGCGGTGCCCGGCATCAGCTGCATCAGCCCGCGCGCACCGGCATGGCTGACGGCATTCTGCGAAAACTGGCTTTCCTGCCGGGTAATGGCGTGAACCATGGTCCAGTTCGTACCTGCCGGGGCGGAGATTGTCGGGAAAGCCGCTGCGTGGAACATGCTGAAACCGTGTTCCTGCGCCTTCTCGCCATTAATCACCGCCAGATCGCGGCGTCCCAGGCTTTGCGCCAGTTCGTGCACCAGCACATGTTCGCCTTCGGTGCGTGCCTGATCCGAAATTTCGCGGAAGAAGCGTATGGTTACACTCCAGGGGGCATTACGGGCGACTTCGCGCACGGCGGCGGTCAGCGGGCGGGCGTAGAATGTCGACCGTTCCTGCTGCGATGGTGTGACCGATGATGTGCGCCGCAATTCAGGCATACGGCGCCCCAGCCGTTCGAGCGAGAGCATCCCGTAGAACTGGTCGGAGTAGGCTGCGGCCATTTCGAAATAGCGCTGCGCCCCCGAATTGTCGCCAGCCCGGGTAGCGGCAAGCCCGGCCCAGTAGAACCCTTTAGACCGGGTCTGCGGGGTGCGGGCGGCGGCCCCATAACGGTAGAACAACGGTGCGGCTCCGCGTGCATCGCCCAGTTCCCACAGCGACTTCGTCCCGCCCAGCCACATCAGCGACGTATAATCGTCCCGCAGTTTGAAGCCCAATCCGCTGATGTCCGTTCCCGAAGGAAAGGCATCGTCGGCCATTGCGGCGATGCGCTGCGCCGTGCGCGCACCGCCCGAACGGGCATTGACCAGCAGCTCCTCGATCCAGTCCGTCTGGTCATTCGGCAAAGTGGCGAGCGGCTGGCGGTTGGCCATCAGATCGGCTGCCTCGGACGAGCGTCCGCTGCGGCGCAACTGGCGCGACCGGTTGAACAGATAGCCCGGATCGCTGCGCGCATCGGCGGGAATGGCAATGCCCAGCGCCACCGGGTCGCTGCCCTGTGCCGATGACATGCGCGCCATGAATGCCGGCCTGCTGGCAGCGGAAACATAAGAAAACTGGCGCGTTGCGGCTGCGGAATCACGGTTCCACAGCAGGGCGTCCATGCGGGCGTCATGATCGGCCTGCGTGAAGAAGCGACCATATTGCGCAAACAGGGTGGCTTCTGCACTGGCGCTCATCGAGCCGCCGCGCCATGCGTCGCGCGCCCATTGTTCCGCCTGCGGCCGTCGCAGGTTCATCAGAGCCAGCGCATATTGTGCCCGCGCGGCATTGCTTTGCGGAGGGTAGCGATCGAAGAACGCGACAACCCGTTCTGCCGGAATCGGGGTCTGCTCCAGCTTGGCTTCGGCATAGCCGCGCAGCCGCGATTCGAACGGAAATCCCGGATAGGACAGCAGAAAACTTGCATAGTCATCGAACCCGAAAGCGGATGACGCGGTCAGCCGCTGCCAGCGATCGATTGCCGATGCGATAGCGCCCGGCTGGCTCGCGACGAGCGATGCACGGGCATTATCCCACGACGCTGCTTCATTGGCCTGGGCGGGCGCAGAAGCAGTCAGAACGGGAAGAAGGGCGAGGCAAGCGAGCTTTTGAATGCGGACCATGCTGGACATTCTGGCCTTAGGCTCCTTATCAGGCGCTGAACAACGTACCCCGAGGCACTTCCGACACGGGAGATTCGCTATCATATTGGGGCAATTGCAAAGGCGAAGTCCATGTTTTCCGGTTCTATCCCGGCTTTGGTTACACCATTTCGCGACGGAGCGTTCGATGAATCGGCCTTCCGGCGGCTTGTCGACTGGCAGATCGAGAGCGGTTCAAAGGCGCTTGTCCCCTGCGGTACGACCGGTGAAGCCTCGACGCTGACCAATGACGAACACCATCGGGTTATCCAGGTCTGTGTCGAACAGGCGGCGGGCCGGGTGCCGGTGATTGCGGGTTGCGGATCGAACGATACCAAGACCGCGCTGATGCATATTGAATATTCGCAGAAAATTGGCGCGGATGCCGCGCTGGTCGTTGCGCCCTATTACAACCGCCCCAATCAGGAAGGGGTGATCGCGCATTTCTCCTATCTTGCGGACAATGGCGGCCTGCCGATCGTGGTTTATAACGTGCCCGGCCGCACGGTGACGGACATCGCGCCCGAAACCGTGGTCGAACTGGCCCGGCGTTATCCGCAGAAGATTGTCGGGATCAAGGACGCCAGCGGCGATCTGTCGCGCGTGACCGATCATCGCATGGGCATTTCGGCGCAGTTCTGCCAGCTTTCCGGCGATGACGAACTGTCGCTGCCGCACAGCGCAGCAGGCGGTGTCGGCTGTATCTCGGTCAGCGCCAATGTCGCGCCGCGTCTCTGCGCCGATTTCCAGGCCGCGATTGCCAGCAATGATCTGGCCCTTGCGCGCGAATTGAACGACAGGCTCTATCCGCTGCACTATGCCATGTTCGAGGATGCCTCGCCGGGGCCGGTAAAATACGCGCTGACGCGCGTACATGACTGGATGACCGAGGAAATGCGTCTGCCGCTGACGCCGTGCAACGCCGCCACGCGCAAGGCCGTGGACGCGGCGCTGGAACATGCCGGGCTCGTCTGAGCGGGCGATTTTCCACTTAAACCCCCGGCGCCACCCATTTCGGTTGCGCCGGGCTTTGCAATCGGGGCGCAAGCCCCTACATGCCGCCGGACCATGGCACGCCCCAAACATTCCACGTTCGACAAGAAGAAGACCGTCGCGGAAAATCGCCGCGCGCGGTTCGACTATCATATCGAGGATACGTTCGAGGCGGGGATTGCCCTGACCGGCACCGAAGTGAAATCGCTGCGTTTCGGTGAAGGGTCGATCACGGAAGCCTATGCCGAGATCAAGGGCGAAGAAGCCTGGCTGATCAATTCGAACATCCCCGAATTCAGCCACGGCAACCGGTTCAACCACGTGCCCAAGCGCCCGCGCAAACTTCTGCTGCACGAACGGGAAATTTCCCGGTTGCAGGGCGCGGTCGAACGCAAGGGCATGACGCTGGTGCCGCTGTCCGTCTATTTCAATTCGCGCGGCCGTGCGAAAGTGGAACTGGCGCTGGCCAAGGGCAAGCAGGCGCATGACAAGCGCGCCAGCATCAAGGACCGTGACTGGAAGCGTGATCAGGCACGGATCATGCGCGAAAAGGGCTGAACCGCTGCCCGCGCCCGTATCGCACCCTTTGTCGCAGACCGGGGCACGCCCGGCGCTATGATACTTGCCGATTGTCTTGTGCCGCGCGAAGGGGCATCCATTCACCCGTCGTTCGGGGCTGCTATGCGATGGGGTGATCCTGCCGTTCCCGGTGACCGAGGTCTTTGTCCGAGTTCATGAATGCAATTACCGTGAGAAGCCGAATAGTCAGCTGGACCCGCCGCAACATGCCGACGCGGGAAGAACTGGAGCGGAACCGCTGGATTCGCCCCTTCGCGCATCGCGTGCTGCGTTCGGAACTGTGGCGTTTTACCCGCCGCTCGGTGCCGCGCGGTGTCGCGCTGGGCATGCTGGTGGGTATTCTGATTCCGTTCGCGCAGATCCTGTTTGCGGCGCTGCTCAGCTTTTCCGTGCGCGCGAATGTGCCAGTGGCGGCTTTGACCACATTCATCACCAATCCGTTCACCACGCCCATTCTCTGGGTCATCGCCTACAAGATCGGCAGCTGGCTGCTGCATGTCGATGCGATGACCGTGATCGCGCCGGTGAACACCGCGATTGAACGCACCGAATTGCAGGATGCGCTGCAATGGCTGACCGGGGCCACGCTGGTCACCGCGTTCGGGCTGGTGCTGATTGCGATCGTGTCTTCGGCTGTCAGCTATTTCGTGACCGGATTTGCCTGGCGCGCCTGGATCGGGCGCAAGCGCAAGGCACGGGTCATGCGCGCGCGCAACCGGACGCCCATGGCATGATCGGCGAACATATCGCGGCGCGCCGCGCCGATGCAGCGATCGTTGGTGGCGCTCTTCTGGTCAGTGTCATTCTGATCTGGGTGGTGACCGGCGCGGCGAGCGTGGCTGCGGCCTATGGCGGCGGCTTGCTGGTGCTGGGTGCGCTGGGCTGGGTGGTAAGCCGCCCGCGCGCGGTGAAGGAAACGGGCGAACTGGCCGTGCCCGACTGGTCGGTGACGGTATCCGCGATCGAACGGCCTGATTGCGGGGTTGCGATCACCGACAAGGCCAACCGACTGGTCTGCGCCAACCGCGCCTATATCGACTGGTTCGGTGTCGGCAATGCGCCGCCAGCGCTGGGATTCGATCCGGCGTCGATGGAACTGGCGGCCCGCGCTGCGCGGATCGCATGGCGCGATGGTGTGGCCGCAGCCGATCTCCTGCGCGGTGCGGATGGGCAGGCCCACCGTAGCTGGCACGCCGAAGTGGTGCGTGCCGGGCGTGGCGAAGATTATCTCGTCTGGCGCTTCACCGCATTGTCGGTGGCCGATCCGCTTGCCGATCTGGGCGATCGCATCGCGGGCGTGTTCGGCGCGACCTTGTCGCGCGCGGGGATAGAATCGGTACTGGTCGGGCCGGAAGGCGCGATCCGCGCCGCCAGTTCCGGCTTTGCCTATCGGGCTGCGGGCGACGAAAACGCGACGATGGCCGGGCAGGATTTCGTCACGCTGCTGCGCAGCGATGAACGCGATCGCATTTTCTTCGCGCGGGAAGGGCGCAAGGGCACACCGCAGACGCTGGTACACGTTCCGCTGGGCGATGCCGCCAAGGATGGTCCGGGCGTGCATGCCACCGCGCTGTCGCTGATGCTGCTGCTCGATGCGGGCGTGGGCGTCGGGGGCGGTGTCGTGGCGGAAGGTGTGGGCGGGGCACCCCAGCTTGAAGCCCTGCTGTCGCAATTGCCGCTGGGCCTTGCGATGACCGATCGCGACGGGCGTTTCCTCTTCGCCAATGCCGCTTTCCTGCGGGCAGCGGGTGTGGACGGGCGCGTGCTGCCGCCTTATCCCTCGGATCTCGTGGTCAAGGATGACAAGGGGCCGCTGGTCGATGCCGTGCGCCGTTACGCGCAAGGGCCTGCCAGTTCGGGCGATCTCGCGGTGCGTCTGCAGCGCATGGCCGATGAACCGGTCTCGCTTGGCCTTGCAGGCGTGCGTGGGATGGGCGACGCCGCTGTCCTGCTGAGCCTTGCCGATACGACGGAAGAAGCCCGGCTGAAGCGGCAGGTTGCGCAGGCGACCAAAATGCAGGCTGTCGGCCAGCTTGCCGGCGGTGTGGCGCACGATTTCAACAACGTGCTGACCGCGATCATCGGCTATTGCGATCTCATGCTGCTGCGCCACACGCCGGGTGACAGCGATTATGACGATATCCAGCAAATTCGCGCCAACTCCAACCGCGCGGCTTCGTTGACGCGGCAGTTGCTGGCATTCTCCCGCCAGCAGACCCTGCGCCCCGAAGTGCTGCAAATGCCCGATGTGGTGGCCGAAGTTTCGCAACTGCTGAAGCGTCTGCTGGGCGAAAAAATCCAGTTCAAGGTCAATCACGATCGGGAACTGGGTGCCGTGCGGGCCGATCCGCAGCAGCTCGAACAGGTCATTATCAATCTCGCGGTGAATGCCCGCGATGCCATGCAGGCGCGGGCCGAACGCGCAGGCGGCGACGGCACCGGCACGCTGACCATGGTGACCCGCCGCATCGCGGCGACCGATGTGCGGCGGATGAAGGGCAATGTGATACCGATCGGCGATTATACGGCGCTGATTGTGGAGGATACGGGGGGCGGCATTCCGCCCGAACATCTCGGCAAGATTTTCGAACCGTTCTTCACCACCAAGGAAAAGGGGCGTGGCACCGGCCTTGGCCTCTCCACCGTTTATGGCATCGTCAAGCAATCGGGTGGGTTCATCTTCGCGGAAAACGTGCCAGGCCAGAACGGCGGCACGCTGGGCGCACGGTTCATCATCTATCTGCCGGTTCACCGCACTGCGGACGGGATCAGGCCGCCGGTAAGGGCGGAGCAGGACAAAGTGGAACCGGCCCAGGAATGGTCTGGCGGCGGGCGCATCCTGCTGGTGGAAGACGAAGACACCGTCAGGGCGGTGGCGGAACGCGCGCTGGCCCGGCAAGGCTATGATGTGACAACGGCCACCGATGGGGAAGAAGGTCTGGAACACGTGCGCAAGGGCGGGGTCTTCGATCTCGTCGTGTCGGATGTGGTCATGCCGACGATGGATGGCCCGGCCATGGCGCGGGAAATTCGCAAGGTGGCGTCCGGTTTGCCGGTGTTGTTCATGTCGGGTTACGCCGAGGCGCAACTGCGCGATCAGATCGATCTGGAGAACATGTACTTCATTCCGAAGCCGTTCTCTGTGCAGCAGATCGGTGATAAAGTGGCGGAAATCCTTACGTCCGGGCGCTGAATTGGGTCATTTCCCCGCGTTCGTGAAAAATTTTGTTCCACTCTTGTTCTTGTGGAACAAATGGGATACATCCTTCTTCGAACAGTGCGAGCAAAGCTGTGTGATACCCGTTCCCGCCGCTTGCTCTGGACCGCGAAGGAGGCCATCTCGTGTCGGCAAGTCTGAAGCTCGTTGAAAAGGAAAATAACGTGGATCGTCAGAAGGCCCTCGATGCCGCACTGGCCCAGATCGACCGCGCGTTCGGCAAGGGTTCCGCCATGAAACTCGGCAGCCGGGAAGCGATGCAGATCGAGGCGATCTCCACCGGTTCGCTCGGTCTCGATATCGCACTGGGTATTGGCGGGCTGCCGCGCGGCCGCATCGTCGAAATTTACGGGCCGGAAAGCTCTGGCAAGACCACGCTGGCGCTGCACGCGATTGCGGAAGCCCAGAAGGGTGGCGGCACCGCCGCTTTCGTGGATGCCGAACATGCGCTGGACCCTGTCTATGCCAAGAAACTGGGCGTCGATATCGATGAACTGATCGTGTCGCAGCCGGATACCGGCGAACAGGCGCTGGAAATCGTCGATACGCTGGTTCGTTCCAATGCGATCGACGTGCTGGTGATCGACTCGGTCGCCGCGCTCGTGCCCCGGGCCGAAATCGAAGGGGAAATGGGCGACAGCCATGTCGGCCTGCAGGCCCGCCTGATGAGCCAGGCGCTCCGCAAGCTGACCGGTTCGATCAACCGTTCGCGCTGTCTGGTGATTTTCATCAACCAGGTCCGCATGAAAATCGGGGTGATGTACGGCAATCCCGAAACCACCACGGGCGGCAATGCGCTGAAGTTCTACGCCTCGGTTCGTCTCGATATCCGCCGCACTGGCCAGATCAAGGATCGGGATGAAATCGTCGGCAACGCGACCCGGGTCAAAGTGGTCAAGAACAAGGTCGCCCCGCCGTTCAAGCAGGTCGAATTCGATATCATGTATGGCGAAGGCGTGTCCAAGATTGGCGAGATGATCGATCTTGGGGTCAAGGCCGGGCTGGTGGAAAAGTCGGGGGCATGGTTCAGCTATGACTCGGTCCGCATCGGCCAGGGGCGTGAGAACGCGAAACAGTTTCTCAAGGATAATCCAGAGCTTTGCGACAAGTTGGAAGCCGCGATTCGTGGCCGCACCGATCAGGTCGCCGAGGAAATGATGTCGGGTCCGGACGCGGACGACGATAACTGATCCTCAAGAAGTGCGGTGTGTTCCGCGCTTGCGAAACCGGACCGGCGGGGTGAACTGTAAGGGTTCCCGCCGGTCTTTTCGTTTGTATGGGCCGGTCCTTCCATTCGGTCGGGCAGGGGATCGCTGGGGCGCCGGTTCCACCACACTAGAATCGATAAATTCTAGTGACCCTTATGAATCTGAAGTTCGCTCAGCGCCTGCCTCACAATGCTGCGAACTTCAGATTCGGGCCACTAGGCGATCGCATGTAACAGGCGTAAACTGCGGACATGCACAGTGCGAACGAATGGCGTGACCGCATTGGCCAGATCTGGGCGGATCACTACGTTGCCACCGACAGGGTTTTCGGCGGGCTGACGCAAGTGCTGCTGGAACGACTCGCAAGGATTCCGGGCGACACGATCTGCGATATCGGCTGCGGGGCAGGGGAACTGTCGCTCGCTCTTGCCAGTGCCCGGCCCCATGCGACCGTTCTGGGGATCGACATTTCACCCGATATGATTGCTGCCGCCCGCGCCCGTGCAGGCGATAATCCGCACGTGCAATTTGCCGTGGGCGATGCCGCGCGATGGACCCCGGCGCCCGCTTTCCGCCCCGATCTGCTCGTTTCCCGCCATGGGGTTATGTTCTTTGACGATCCCGAAGCCGCCTTTCGCCACATCGGGGGCGTCGCGGCGAAAGCGGCGCATCTGGTTTTCTCGTGCTTCCGTTCGCCCGAAGGCAATCCCTGGGCTACCGAATCGGCGCGTATTCTCGATATTCCTCGCCCGGCCGATCCTTACGCCGCTGGCCCGTTCGCCTTTGCCGAGGAAGAACACGTGCGGGCGATTCTCGCGCGCGCCGGATGGCGGCAGGTCACGATGGACCCGGTCGACTTCGCGATGGTTGGCGGTGTTGGCAGCGACAGTGTGGATCAGGCGCTGCATTTCTTCACGCATATCGGCCCGACCGCCGAAGCCTTGCGCGATATTGCGGACGCGGGAGAAAAAGAGGCGTTGATACAGCGTTTAAGGCAGTGGATTGCGCGTTTTCGGAGCGGAGATGTCGTTTCTTTTCCGGCACAGGCGTGGATTGTTTCGGCGCGCTGGAACGATTGATCGCCTGTTTCGTTCACTCTGACGCTCTTTACCCGCTTGTCCCCGGCGCAGCCGTCGCCTAACTGCCTGCAAATGAGCTCGACCAATGATATCCGCCGTTCTTTCCTCGACTATTTCGGGGATGCTGGCCATGCCATCGTGCCTTCGGCGCCGCTCGTTCCCTATAACGATCCGACACTGATGTTCGTGAACGCAGGCATGGTCCCGTTCAAGAATGTCTTTACCGGTCTGGAAACGCCGCCGGCCCCGCGCGCCACCAGCTCGCAGAAATGCGTCCGCGCCGGGGGCAAGCATAACGATCTGGACAATGTCGGTTACACCGCGCGGCATCATACGTTCTTTGAAATGCTGGGGAATTTCTCCTTCGGTGACTATTTCAAGGAACAGGCGATTCTCAATGCCTGGACTCTCCTGACAAAGGAATGGGGGCTTCCGGCTGAAAAGCTGTTGGCCACGGTCTATCACACCGATGATGAGGCTTTCGATCTGTGGAAGAAGATCGCGGGCCTGCCGGAAGACCGGATCATCCGCATCCCGACCAAGGACAATTTCTGGGCGATGGGCGATGATGGCCCGTGCGGCCCGTGCTCGGAAATCTTCTACGATCACGGCGATCACATCTGGGGCGGCCCCCCGGGATCGGCGGACGAAGATGGGGACCGTTTTATCGAGATCTGGAATCTCGTGTTCATGCAGTACGAACAGACTGCGGGCGAGATTACCGGCGAACTGCCCAAGCCCAGCATCGATACCGGCATGGGTCTGGAACGGATCGCGGCGGTCATGCAGGGTGTGCATGACAATTACGATACCGATACGTTCAAGGCGCTGATCGCCGCATCGGAAAGCCTCACCGGGGTCAAGGCGGAAGGCGATCGCACCGCCAGCCACCGGGTGATTGCCGATCACTTGCGGTCGACCAGTTTCCTGATCGCCGATGGCGTGCTGCCGTCGAACGAAGGGCGCGGTTATGTGCTGCGCCGGATCATGCGCCGCGCCATGCGCCATGCGCATCTGCTGGGCGCAGCCGAACCGTTGATGTATCGTCTGGTCCCTTCGTTGGTCGCGGAAATGGGGCAGGCCTATCCCGAACTCGGCCGCGCGCAGGCGCTGGTTACCGAAGTGCTGGAACGCGAGGAAACGCGTTTCCGCCAGACACTGGACAAGGGGCTGCGCCTGCTGGACGAGGCGACACTGGATATGGGCGAAGGCGCCAGCCTGCCCGGTGAAACCGCGTTCCGCCTCTACGATACATATGGCTTCCCCTACGATCTGACCGAAGACGCGCTGCGGGCGCGGGGCATCGGCGTGGATCGCGAAGGGTTCGACGCCGCCATGGCGCAGCAGAAGGCTGCGGCCCGCGCGGCATGGAAGGGCAGCGGCGCGGCGGCGGATGGCGAACTGTGGTTCGACATTGCCGAACGCGAAGGCGCGACCGAATTCACCGGCTATACCGCCACTACCGGCGAAGGGCGGGTGGTTTCGCTGATTGTCGATGGCAAGGAAACCGATCACGCCGTGGCCGGGACAGATGTCATCGTGCTGACCAACCAGACGCCGTTTTACGGCGAAAGTGGCGGCCAGACGGGCGATGCCGGTCTGATCAGCGGCGGCAACGCGCTGGATATCGTGGTCTCCGACACGTCGAAGCCGCTGGGCCGGTTGCATGCGCATCAGGGGCATATCCGCAGTGGCCGCATTGCTGTGGGCGATACCGTGCACATGGTGGTTGACGCGGCGCGGCGCGATGCGATCCGGGCCAACCATTCGGCCACGCACCTGCTGCATGCGGCACTGCGCAATCGACTGGGCGATCATGTCACACAGAAAGGTTCGCTGGTTGCGGAAGACCGCCTGCGGTTCGACTTCTCGCATCCCAAGCCGCTGACCCCGGAAGACATCGTGGCGATCGAGGCAGAAGTGAACGCCGAAATCCGCCACAACGATCCGGTTACCACCCGGTTGATGAGCCCCGACGATGCCATTGCCGCCGGGGCCATGGCGCTGTTCGGTGAAAAGTACGGGGAAGAAGTCCGCGTGCTGTCGATGGGGCGCTCCAACTGGAACGATAGCGGCTATAACTATTCGGTCGAACTGTGCGGCGGCACGCACGTCGCCGCCACCGGCGATATCGGCGTGTTCCGTATCGTTTCGGAAAGCGCGGTGTCGTCCGGCGTGCGCCGTATCGAGGCGCTGACCGGCGAAAACGCGCGGCAATGGCTGGTCGGCCGCGAAGACATGCTGAAATCCGCGGCGGCGGCGATCAAGTCCACGCCCGAGGAAGTGACCGGGCGTGTCCTGGCGCTGCTGGACGAACGCAAGCGGCTGGAACGCGAACTGGCCGATGCGAAGAAGCAACTGGCGCTGTCCGGTGGCGGCAATGCGGGTGCGGCGGCTGCGCCTGCGGATGAAACCATCAACGGGGTCACGTTCACCGGGCAGGTGATCGACGGGCTGGATGCCAAGGAACTGCGCGGCCTGCTGGACGAGGCGAAGAAGCGCATCGGTTCGGGCGTGGCGGCCGTGGTCGCAGTCAACGAAGGGCGCGCGGCGTTCGCCGTGGCCGTGACTGACGATCTGACCGACCGTTTCAGCGCGGTGGACCTTGTTCGTAAAGGCGTGGAAACGCTGGGCGGCAAGGGCGGCGGTGGCCGGCCTGATATGGCGCAGGGCGGTGGCCCCGACGGGGGCAAGGCCGCGGATGCGGTGGCCGCGGTCAAGGCGGCGCTCGCGGGCTGATCGCGGATGGCTTTCACCACGATCATCTCGGCCGATGCCTTGCATGATCTGATCGTGGCGCATGCCCCGCTGCTCGTATTGGACTGTACATTTGACCTGACCGATCCGGCAAAGGGCCGGGCGGTCTATGCGCAGGGCCACATTCCCGGCGCGTCTTACGTGGATCTGGAGGAGGATCTGTCCGGCCAGCCGGACGGGGCCAACGGGCGGCATCCCTTGCCCGATCGCGCGGCCTTTGCGCAGCATATGCGCAGATTGGGTCTGAACAGCGGCCAGCAGGTCATCGCCTATGACGGGAATGGCGGGCATTTCGCCGCGCGCCTGTGGTGGATGCTGCGCTGGCTGGGCCATGATGCCGTGGCGGTGCTGGATGGCGGCACTGCGGTGTGGCAGGCGGCCGGTTTTACGCTGGAGCCGGGATCAACCCCCGCGCCGGACGCGGGCGATTTCACGCCGGGCGCCCCGCTGGTGGGCGCGGTGGTGAGTGCGGACCAGGTTCTCGCCAATATCGCCAGCGGTGAATTTGTGGTGATCGATGCGCGCGATCCCGCGCGTTTTCGCGGTGAACCACACCCGCTGGACACGGTATCGGGCCACATTCCGGGCGCGCGCAATCGTTTCCTGCGGGACAATTTCGATGCCGATGGAAAATTCCTCAGCCCGGATCGACTGGCTGCGGCGTTTCGCGCGGTTTTGGATGGCGCGCCGCCGGAAAAGGCGGTGATGCAGTGCGGTTCGGGCGTCACGGCCTGCAGCAATGCGCTGGCTATGGAAATCGCGGGGCTGCGCGGGGCAGGGCTCTATCCCGGATCGTGGAGCGAGTGGACAGCCGATCCCGCGCGGCCCGTGCAAACCGGCGCCTAACCTTCTGGCCTGAGCGTGCGGGTGCGCAACTGGGGCTTATGATCTAGCGCCCCTTCTTCCATGATCAGCCCACGCAATTCGTCGCGTTTCTGGTGGATTGAGGCAATCACCGGGCCGACCGCAACCCCCAAGTCAACCAGCACCGATTCCGATAGCTGGAGCGAGCTTTCGACCGTTTCGGGCACCGCATGGGTGGCGCCGCTGCGATAGAGCAGGGCGGCATGATGCGTATCGCGGGCGCGGGCGATAATCGGCAGATCGGGGCGCAAGGCGCGCAACTTGCGCGTCAGGTTCTGCGCGAGAATGGGTTCGTCCATGGTCATAACCACGGCGGGTGCGCGTTCCAGCCCGAGCCGGTCGAGCGCATCGCGGCGGGCGGCATTGCCGAAGCGCGCATTATATCCGTCGCGGCGGGCGGCCATGATCAGGTCGGCATCCGAATCGATCCCGATATAGGGCTTGCCATGGACGGTCAGCATATCCGCCACCAGCCGGCCCACACGCCCGAACCCGATAATGATCACGCGCGGCTCGTCGCTGGTGCCCTCTCCGCCTTGCGAGGGCAGGGGGTCGACCTTGCGGGCGACGAGCCGTCCGAAGGTCGCCAGCAGCGGCGTGACTGTCAGCCCGATCGCGGTGACGATCTGCCAGAACAGCGCGGTGCCGGGCTGGATCAGCAGCGCCTGTGTCGCCGCGGTCAGCACGATCAGCGTGGTTTCCGAAGGGCTGGCCATGAGAATGCCGGTTTCGGTCGCCGTGCTGCGCCGTGCGCCCATCATGCGCAGCAACAGCCCCGTCACCAGCGCCTTGAGCACGAGCACGCCCACAACGGCTGCCAGAATGCTCCACAGGTTGTCCCAGATCGTGGCAAGGTCCAGCCCCATCCCGACGGTGATCAGGAACACACCGAGAGCGAGCCCCTTGAAAGGCTCGGTAATGGCTTCAACTTCGGCGTTGTATTCGGTTTCCGCAATCAGCAGCCCGGCCACCAGCGCGCCGACGATGGGCGAAAGGCCGACCGCCGATGTGGCGAGGCTGGCACCGATCACCACCAGCAGGCTGGCGGAGAGGAACAGTTCCGGACTTTTGGTGCGGGCGGCCTGCGCAAACAGGCGGGGCAGCGCGAAGCGCCCGATAACCAGCATGGCAATGATCACCAGCCCGCCGAGCCAGATCGTCTGCATCATGTCGTCCACGCCGTCGCTGTTCGCGTAAGGGGCCATGGCGCCCATCAGGAAGATGATCGGCACGATGGCGATATCTTCGAACAGCAGCATGGACAGCGCGGCCCGCCCCACGGGCGTGGTGGTTCCCGATATGGGCAGGACCAGCGCGGTGGACGAGAGGGCCAGCGCGAGGCCAAGCGCAAGGGCGCCTGTCCAGTATTGCCCGACCATCGTCAGGACCATGGCCAGCAGGCCGGATATGACCAGCAGTTCCAGCGCGCCAAGCCCGAAGACGAGCCTGCGCATGGACCACAGACGGTTGAACGAGAGTTCCAGCCCGATCGTGAACAGCAGCAGGATGATCCCGAATTCGGCGAAGGGTTCCAGCCCTTCGGGATCGGTGATCGTAAAATGGGCCAGCCACGGATATTCGTAGACCATCCGGCCCAGCCCGTAAGGGCCGACCGCCAACCCCACCATCAGGAACCCGATGATCGGGGTGATCCGGAAACGGGCGAAAATCGGAATAACCAGCCCGGCCGCGCCCAATATGACCAATGCATCGGAAAGCATCGGTGTTGCGGACAGTTCTGCGGCCATAGCCCGACGTAACTGCCCCAAAGGCGCTTGTCACGACTGCTCTTGGGATTCTTTGGCGGGTGTCTGGGGCGGCAGCCGGGGGATCATCCCCCGCCGGCGGTGTGCGGGCCGATTGCCGGATGGGCGTGTGGATCATCCTGATGCCGTGCGGTCGGATGGCTCCACTCGATGCGATAAAGATCGAATCGCCGGTCGTTGAGGTTCTGCACGGTGCCTTCCGCGCGCGCCCACGAAAGGTCCGCCAGATTGACATCGCTGATTGTCAGCGTTTCGACGTTTTCCGTGGCTTCCGCCGCGATCCCGTCGCGTGCGAAGGGGAAATCGCATGGGGTCAGGATGCAGCTCTGGGCGTATTGGATGTCCATGTTGCCGACATTGGGCAGATTGCCGACATTGCCCGAAAGCACCACGAAGCACTGGTTTTCAATCGCACGGGCCTGCGCGCAATAGCGGACCCGCATGTAACCCTGGCGGCTGTCGGTGCAGAACGGGACGAAAATGATCCGCGCCCCTTCGTCCACCAGCCTGCGGGCCAGTTCGGGGAATTCGGCGTCATAACAGATCAACACGCCGATCGGGCCGCAATCGGTGGGGATCGCGTCGATCGAGTCGCCGCCCTTGATGTTCCACCAATAGGCTTCGTTCGGGGTGGGGTGGATTTTCTCCTGTTCGTGGATCGATCCATCGCGCAGGCAGACATAGGCCACATTGTGAATGTCGCCATCGTCCATCCGGGTGGGGTGCGAACCGCCAATGATGTTGATGTTGTAGTTCAACGCCATTTCGGACAGCGCCTCGCGGATGCGCGGGGTGTAGCGCGACAGCGCCTCGATCGCTTCCAGCGGGGTCAGTTCCTTCTCTTCGAAGGACAGCAGCATCAGGGTGAACAATTCCGGAAAGACGATGAAGTCCGCCTCGTAATCGGCTGCAACATCGACGAAATATTCGATCTGCCCAATGAATTCCTTGAAATCCTTCACGGCGCGCGCCTGCAACTGGCAGGTGGCGATACGCACGCTTTCCACGCCGCGTGGCAGGCGGAACTTCTTGGGCTGATCCCGATCGACGAAGGGATTGCGCCACACCATGTGCACGGCAAAGGCCCGCGATTTCTTGTCTTCTGGCAGATACTTCTCGAGAATCCCGATCGGTTCGAAGCCGTTGGCGATCTGGAAGCGCAGCACGGGATCGTGCAATTTCCCCTCGACCACCCGATCGAGATAATCCTGCGGCCCATCGACTTTGCGCCACACGCGCGACAGGTTGGGCATGCGCCCCCCGAAGGCGATGCCCGACAGTTCCAGCCGTTCGGCCAGGGCGCGGCGTTCCTCATACAGACGGCGGCCGATCCGCGTGCCGCGCGTCTTGGGATCGACGCACATTTCATAGCCATAGAGCCAGTCGCCCGTGGGATCGTGGCGGCTGCCATAGCCGTTGCCAGTGATCTCGTCCCAGGTGTGCGGTTTCAGCGCCACGGCGGCATCGAGCCGCATCGATGCGCAGTATCCGACCAGCTTGCCGTCCAGTTTGGCGACAAAGCAGCCTTCGGGGTAATTGTTCAGCTGCCCGCGAATTTCGCTCATCGTGTAGGCGGGCAGTTCTTCGTAAGCCCGCCTGACCAGCGCGGAAATCGCCTTGGCATCGGCGGGGATCGCCTGGCGGACTTCGAGGCGGGCCTTTGCGCGAGGTTCGGTCATGCGTTGCTCTCTGTTGCTGATACCAAAAAACCCCTCCCGTCGCCGGAAGGGGTTAGCGAGAAGGGGGCCTGCCGGGCAAGCCCCTCAATTCGCGGGGTGGGCATGGTCAGCCACGCCCACCGCAACAGGGAACAACCGGATCAGGCCCAGTTCTTCATTTCCACCTCGAGATTCTCCACGATCGCCGCGAAGAACTGTTCGGTCGTCATCCATGCCTGATCGGGGCCGATCAGCAGCGCCAGATCCTTGGTCATCTGACCCTTTTCGACCGTTTCGATGCAGACGCGTTCCAGCGTTTCGGCAAACCGCACCACATCGGGGGTATTGTCGAACTTGCCGCGATAGATCAGGCCGCGCGTCCACGCGAAGATCGATGCGATCGGGTTGGTCGAAGTCGCCTTGCCCTGCTGGTGCTGGCGATAGTGGCGGGTCACAGTGCCGTGCGCGGCTTCTGCTTCCACGGTCTTGCCATCCGGGGTCATGAGGACCGAGGTCATCAGGCCCAGCGAGCCGAAGCCCTGTGCAACCGTGTCGGACTGCACGTCGCCGTCGTAGTTCTTACAAGCCCAGACGAACTTGCCGTTCCACTTGAGCGCCGAAGCGACCATGTCGTCGATCAGGCGGTGTTCGTAGACGATGCCCTTTTCGGCGAACTTTTCCTTGAAGCCTTCGGTGTCGAACACTTCCTGGAACAGATCCTTGAAGCGGCCGTCGTAAGCCTTGAGAATCGTGTTCTTGGTGGACAGATAGACCGGCCAGCCGAGGTTGAGCCCGTAGTTGAAGCTCGCACGGGCGAAGTCGCGAATCGAATCGTCAAGGTTGTACATCGCCATGGCGACGCCGCTGGACGGGAACTTGAAGACTTCGAGATCGATGTTCTGGCCATCTTCGCCTTCGAACACGAGACGCAGGGTGCCGGCACCCGGGATCAGCGTATCGGTTGCGCGATACTGGTCACCGAAAGCATGGCGGCCGACGACAATCGGGTCGGTCCAGCCGGGAACGAGCCGGGGCACGTTCTGGATCACGATCGGTTCGCGGAAAACCACGCCGCCCAGAATGTTGCGGATCGTGCCGTTGGGCGACTTCCACATCTTCTTCAGGCCGAATTCCTCGACACGGGCTTCGTCGGGAGTGATCGTGGCGCACTTCACGCCAACGCCGTACTGCTTGATCGCGTTCGCAGCGTCGACCGTGATCTGGTCTTCCGTTTCGTCGCGCTTCTCGACCGAGAGGTCGTAGTACTTAAGGTCGATATCCAGATAGGGCAGGATCAGCTGTTCGCGGATCCACTGCCAGATAATCCGGGTCATTTCGTCGCCGTCGAGTTCGACGACCGGGTTCGCCACCTTGATCTTTGCCATTTTCGTCCTGTCGCTTCTGGGGAAGGGTGCGCGCGCCTCTTAGCATCTCAAGACGCTGGTGCAAGGCGCGCATCGGGCGATTCGGCAGACAAGTGGCGATTGTTGTGCGCAGGATGGCGGAGGCACCGCGCGGGAGCGGCAAAACCGGGCCTCGCGGGCCTTGCCTTGAGGGGGGCTGTTCCGGGACCGTCCTGTTCCGGATCAGCATGTATCGGGCAAAGAAAAACCCGCCTGGCGGCGGGCTTCCTTGTTCTACCGGATGGTGGGCGTAGCAAGGATTGAACTTGCGACCCCTACGATGTCAACATAGTGCTCTACCACTGAGCTATACGCCCGCACCATTCGGTCTGCCGGGCCCGTGGGCGTCGGCTGGGGGGCATGTAGCGACAGGCCCGCCCCCTTGCAAGACGGATTTATCCGGTTTTTTCGTATTCCGCGAAATGCGATTTAAATCAGACCTGTATGCTCATCTGCGGGGCGAATACGCGTTCCACTTCCAACACCAGATCGCGCAAGTGGAAGGGCTTGGAAAGCACCCGGCTCTGCGGGAAGTCCCGGCTGGTCTGCATTGCCACGGCGGCAAATCCGGTGATGAACATCACTTTGGTGCGCGGTGCGATTTCCGCACAGCGTTGCGCCAGTTCGATCCCGTCCATCTCCGGCATGACGATATCGGACAGCAACAGATCGAACGTCATGCTTTCGAGATAGGGGACGGCGTGCGTGCCCCGATCCACCGCAATTACTTCATAGCCGGCATTTTCGAGCGCCTGTGCGAGATAACTGCGCATCGCATCGTCATCTTCGGCCAGAAGGATACGGATCATTGGTCGCCTTTCATTGGTCTGATCGGAGCCTGTATCGCGAATCATGTCGGATTTCTTCCCGCTATTCCGGGGTGGCCAGCTTTGACACAGGCTGCGCGAAGCGCCAGCCTGTGAACATGGACCCAGAGACATCGAAGTGGAGCGATTCGGAGCCTGTCACGGGCGGACAGATTCCCGGTGGGGAAGGGGCCGCAGCCTTTTCCCTTTATGATTTCGACACATCGGTGTTGCCCCTTGTTCTGGCGGTTCCCCACGCGGGGAGAAACTACCCTATTTCGCTGCGCGAACATATGCGCAATCCGGGGCAATCGGGGCTGCGCCTCGAAGATCGCTATGTCGATCGGGTTGCCCGGCTGGCTGCACAGGAAACCGGCGCCGCGCTGCTGGTGGCGCATGCCCCGCGGGCGATGATCGATCTTAATCGTGCGCCCGATGATATCGACAGGGATATGATCCGCGATGGTGGCGATTTTTCCGTGGGTGGGGTGTCGCCCGGCTGGCGCACGCGCAATGGACTGGGGCTTATCCCGCGCCGCCTGCCGGGTTTTGGCGAACTGTGGAATGCGCCGCTGGAACAGGCCGATGTCGCGGCCCGCATAGCGGATGTTCATACGCCCTATCATCGCGCGCTGGGCGAGGTACTGGCCCGGCTGCGCGATCGCTGGGGTGCGGCCCTGTTGCTGGATATCCATTCGATGCCGCAATTGCCCGCGCGCGTATCGGGGAACCCTGCGCCCCTCTGTGTGCTGGGCGACCGGTTCGGCACGAGCTGCGATGGCGGGCTGGCTGTTGCCGCCCATGCCGCGTTGTCGGAAGATGGTCTGGTCGTGGCGCATAACCGGCCCTACGCGGGGGGCTATGTGCTCGATCGCCATGGAAATCCGGGGCAGGGCATCCATGCCATGCAGATCGAGTTTTGCCGATCGCTCTATCTCGACTCGCAGCAGGTGGAGCCATCTGATCGCCTGCCCGAACTGGGGCGCTGCCTTGCGCGGCTGGTCCGCCGGCTGGCGCAGGATGTGATCCAGCAAGGCAGGGCAAGGCGCTGGGATATCGCCGCAGAATAGCGGGCAAACCCTATCCGATTCAGTTTTATAATAAAAAACCACCCCGTGCGGACACGGGGTGGCCAAGGTTCAGGGAGGAGGTGCATTCGCATGCACCTGTCCAGCAAGCCATGAGGGAAAACTTGCCGAACGACCCTAAACTAAGGTTTTTACGTCAACCTTGCAAGTCCTTCGCGGGAATTGCGGTAAACGGCAGCTGAGCCGCGTCAGTTCGCGTTGGGCAATTTCGGCCCTTTGCCTTGCGCAACCTGACGCGTGAAGACCACCCGGATCAGGTCGAGCGAGAACAGGTGGGCGTAGACCAGCGCGAGGAAGCCGTTGCGATTCCAGGTGCGCAGCTTGTCACCACGCACTTCGCGCAGTTTTTCTTCGTTCACCATCTGGAAGCCACGATAGACAAACGGCTTGTCTTCAGCACCTTCCTGCTTGATCGCGACTTCGCCTTCCATCAGCAGGTCGTTGTCCTGCAGTTCCTTGATGAAAGCGCCGGTGCGCAGCCCGGCTTCTTCGAAGCGCTGGCAGAACTGGAGCATTTCCTGCGTGATCTCACTCGGCTGGCCGTCGGTGAACAGGGCGTTGCCTTCCTTGAAATCACCCACGAGGCCGCTCGACGGATCGAAGCACAGCGACAGATCGTCGTTGTCCTGGCTCAGCTTGGCAAGAAGGAACGGATAACGGCGCGCATAGGCGGGCAGGTAGAGGTTGTCTTCCACTGTGCCGTCTTCGCTGACGAAGGTGTTGACGCCTTCGTTCAGGCCCATCAGCGCCAGCGGGACGGGGTTGGCACCGCCGCTGAACACGATCGGGAAATGGCGCTGCGTCATCGGGAATTCTTCGACAGTCAGCGGAATGGCATGTTGCCCGGACAACCAGGTTGCCTTGTCGGCGGCGCGCGCGTTCCATGTGCCATGGTCGCGGCTGTTGAGCGGCATCAAGTCATTGTAAAACAGGGGCAGGGAAGCTTGCGGCGCACTGGCCATGAGGCACTCTCCGAAATTAACGGTGTCATTCCGGGCTCTGCGCCCGTTTTGCGGAAGGCCGGGCTTTAAGGCTTCGCTTGATCGGGTGCAAGCGGGACGAGTTTGCCCGGATTAAGGATATTGCCCGGGTCCAGCGCATGTTTGACCGCGCGCATCATCCCCAATCGTACCGGATCGGTCAGGCGCGCCAGTTCGGCAAGCTTGGCCTGGCCGATGCCGTGTTCGGCGCTGATCGATCCACCCCATTCGGCAACGCAATCGTAAATCAGCGCACTGATCTTTTTCCCGGTGGTTTTTTGCCATTCCCCCTGAACCGATCCGGCCGGTGACAGGACGTGGAGATGCACGTTGCCATCACCGAGATGGCCATAGGCGATCACTTTGGTTCCGGGGAACGCGGATTCCACGCGGGGTGCGACCGTGTCGATAAAGGCGGGCATCTGTTCCACCGCGACCGAGACGTCGTGCTGCACCGCCGGGCCGCGCGCCCGTTCTGCCGCCGAAATCGATTCGCGCAGCAGCCAGAATGCCTCCGCCTGGCTCTCGCTGGCGGCAATCGTCGCGTTTTCGATCAAACCTGCTTCGAATGCGGTGGCCAGAACCTGTTCGGCCAGGTCCTGCAAGCCGGCCATGGTTTCCGTCCCGGCGACCAGTTCCACGAGCACATGCCAGGTGTGATCGGTATCGAGCGGGGCGCGGCTGCCCGGCAAGTGATGGAGCACGGCGGCGAGGCTGTAGGCCGGGATGATTTCGAACCCTTCCAGCGCCATCCCCGCCATCGCATCGCAATGGAGCAGGAATGCGCGGGCCATTTGCAGCGATGCCACGCCCACCCATAGCACGCGGCGCCCGGCAGGGGCGGGGGCGAGTTGCAAGGTCGCTGCGGTGATGATGCCAAGCGTCCCTTCGGAACCGATCAGCACTTGCTTGAGGTCGAAACCGCGGTTGTCCTTTTTCAGGGGGACAAGAGCATCGAATCGGCTTCCGTCCGCAAGAATGGCTTCCAGGCCGAGAACTTGCGCGCGCATCGTGCCATGCCGCAGAACCTGGGTCCCTCCAGCATTGGTCGAAATCAGCCCGCCGATCGTGGCCGAACCCTTGCCCCCCAGTGTCAGGGGGAAGCGCAGGCCCTGTTCGGCAACGGCTTCGTGCAGATTTTGCAGGATCACGCCCGCTTCGCAGGTCACCTGACGGGCTTCGGCATCGATGGTGCGGATCGCATGCATACGGCGCAGCGAGAGAATGATCTGGTGCCCGCTGGTATCGGGGGTGGCCCCGCCGGACATGCCGCTGTTGCCGCCCTGCGGGACAAGCGACACGCCATGTGCCGCGCACAGCCGGACAAGCGCCGCGACCTCTTCGACTGTGCCGGGAGAGGCCATGGCCAGCGCTGCGCCCGTGTAAACCCCGCGCCAGTCGGTCAGCCACGGTTCGATCAGTTCGGCATCCTGCGTTAACCCGCGGGGGCCAAGTAATTGCCGTGCTGCAACAAGAAAGGCAGCATAGTCAGGCGTGTTGTTGTCCTTCGTATCCATGTCCGGTCCGCCTACACGCGGCGAGGGGCGATTGCCACCATTTGCAAGTTCCGTGTGACAGGTTAAGCCGCCATTCAAATCCATAGCGTATGCATTACGGAAATGTCCCGATGCGGGTGTGCGCATCGTTTCAGGGAGCTGACTTCACGTTGCCATGAACAGTCTGGCCGTCTTGTTTTTGCCTGCTGCCTTGCTTGCCGTGCCCGCAGACGCGCCGCACGAGGCGGACACGCCCGCCTTGGCGCCCGAACAGGACGCAAATGGCGCTATCGCCACGCCGTCCCGGCTTGCGCCGGTTTGGACCGATCTGGTCACATCGTTCCAGCCGATGGAACAGGACCAGGTTCGGATAGAGCGGCGGGTCATCATCCGGATAAATCCGCGTCGCAACAAGATGGCCCCCGATATGCTCAGCGCCTTGCCGCAAGGGGAACTGCCGCCGCAATTTGAGGAACGCAAGTTTGGGAAATGTGTTCCCGCGAAAGCGATTGCCGGTGTGCAGGCGCAACCGGACAATCGGCTCCTGCTGTTCCTGCGCGATCGCCGGATGATCACGGTCAAGCTGGAAAAATCCTGCCGTGCCCGTGACTTCTATTCGGGCTTCTATGTGGAGGCGAACGAAGACGGGCTGGTTTGCAGCGGCCGCGACAAGCTCCATTCGCGATCGGGCGCCAATTGCGATCTGGGCAAAATGCGCCAACTGGTCGCAGAGCGTCGCTAGGCGCGATAATCCGTTCCGCAAATGCTGCTCTTTTCTTGACTTTTGGCCCCATATCCGCAATTGGCGCGACGATTTGCGCGGGGGCGTAATCGCATTCCACGTGATGCTACTGGCCTCGTGATGTTACTGGGCGTTCATATTGGCCGCCCGCAAATCCGGAAAATCAGGACGCGTATGAAATTTGCCGATCTCGGCTTGTCTGACGAATTGCTGCACGCAGTGGAAGCTGCTGGCTATAGCGAGCCGACCCCCATCCAGGCGCAGGCCATCCCGCAGATCCATATGATGAAGGATCTGATCGCCATTGCGCAGACGGGGACCGGCAAGACGGCCAGCTTCGTTCTCCCGATGATCGATGTGCTCGCGCACGGCCGACGCCGCGCGCTGATGCCGCGTTCCCTCATTCTGGAGCCGACGCGTGAACTCGCGGTTCAGGTGGCCGAGAATTTCGAGAAATACGGCAAGAACCACGACCTCAAGATGGCGTTGCTGATCGGCGGCGTGCAGATGGGCGACCAGGTCAAGGCGCTGAACGATGGCGTGGATGTGCTGATTGCCACCCCGGGCCGCCTGATGGACCTGTTCGAGCGGGGCAAGATCCTGCTGACCGGGTGCGATCTTCTGGTGATCGACGAAGCGGATCGCATGCTCGACATGGGGTTTATTCCCGATATCGAAACGATCTGTTCCAAGTTGCCGGTCAACCGCCAGACCCTGCTGTTTTCCGCGACCATGCCGCCACCGATCAAGAAGCTGGCGGACAAGTTCCTGACCAACCCGAAATATATCGAGGTGGCGCGGCCCGCATCGGCCAACACCAATATCGCCCAGCACAAAGTGTTCGTGCAGACCCGGCGCAAGCGGGAAGTGCTGCGCGAATTGCTGCGTACCGATAACGTCAATACAGCGATCATCTTCGCCAATCGCAAAACCACCGTGCGCGAACTGGCCAAAAGCCTGAAGCGCCATGGTTTTGCCGCCGGTGAAATTCACGGCGACATGGATCAGCCGGCCCGTCTGGCCGAACTGGACCTGTTCAAGGGCGGGCAGATCAACATTCTCGTTGCATCCGATGTCGCCGCGCGCGGACTGGACATCAAGGGTGTCAGCCACGTGTTCAATTTCGACACGCCGTGGCATCCGGACGATTATGTCCACCGCATCGGCCGCACGGGTCGCGCCGGGGCGACCGGTCGGGCTTTCACTTTCGTCACCAAAGAAGACGCGGAAGCCATCGCCAATGTCGAAAAGCTGACCGGGATGGAAATTCCGGTCCATGCGGTGACGCTTGCCGAAGAGGCGCCGCGCGAGGAAAAACCCCGCCGCGAAGCGCGGGCCCCGCGTGAAGAACGGAGCCAGCGCGAAGACCGTGCGCCGCGTGAAGACCGTAGCCAGCGTGAGGAGCGTGCCCCGCGTGAGGCCGCGGCGCCGCGTGGCGAACGTGCCGGTCGGAAGGCGCAGGATGAACGCGATGCCCGCAATCGGATCGCCCGCGATCACGAACACGAGCGTAAACCCAGCCGCCGTCGCGATCATCACTACGATAGCGAACCCGATGTGGGCTGGAACGGCCCGATTCCCGAGTTTCTCAGCGTTTCACTGGGCTGAGGGGCGGGTGATGTCGTGGCGAAGATCACCCTTCGCCATGAAACGGGCCGCCATTGATCCGACTTCGCGATATCGGCAATCGCTACTCTGAACGCGTGACGAAATTGTCGAGCACGCGTTTGCGTCCGGCGTTCTCGAATTCGACTTCCAGTTTGTTGCCTTCCTGTCCGACCACTTCGCCATACCCGAACTTGTCGTGAAACACGCGGTCACCCAGCGCGAGATCGTTGCGGGGTTTGGCGGCGAAGCTGGCGGCGCTGCGGGTCGATTCCTTCACCCGTTTCGGTGCGGGATCGAACGGCGCCTTTGCCGCGCGCTGCCAGCCGGGGCCACGATTCTGCGCGCGATCCGGGTGTTCGCGCGCGACATGGGCGAAAGGATCGTCCCGTTCCGACCAGTTCGCGCGCCATAGCGAGGCCCCCCCGCTGAGCGTGGTCTCCTGATCGGTGTGGGCATCGGGCAGTTCGGCGATGAAGCGGCTGGGAATGGAACTGGTCCATTGGCCGTAAATCCGCCGGTTGGCTGCATGGAAGATCGTGCAGCGCCGCCGCGCCCGGGTGATGGCCACATAGGCGAGCCGGCGTTCTTCCTCCAGACTGGCAAGGCCGCCTTCGTCGAGTGCGCGCTGCGATGGGAAAACCCCGTCTTCCCATCCCGGCAGAAACACGTGGTCGAATTCCAGACCCTTCGCCGCATGAATGGTCATGATCGTGATCTTCTCGCCATCGTTGGCGGCGTCGTTGTCCATCACCAGACTGACGTGCTCGAGAAAATCGCCCAGCGTGGGATAGTCTTCCATGGCCCGCGCAAGTTCCGAGAGGTTTTCCAGGCGGCCCGCGCTTTCGGGCGTGCGTTCGGCCTGCAGCATGGCGTTATAGCCCGCTTCCTCCAGGACAGTGCGCAGCAGTTCGGCCGGGCTGAGCGTTTCGGCCTGTTCGCGCCAGCGTGCGAAATCGCCCACCAGTGCCGCCAGCGTGTTGCGCGCGCGTGCGGGGAGCTCGCCCCCTTCGGCCAGCGCGGCCATACCGGCGAATAGCGGTACATCCCGTTCGCGGGCCTTGCGGTGCATGGTTTCGAGCGCCTTGGCGCCAAGCCCCCGCTTGGGCTGGTTGTAGATCCGTTCGAGTGCGAGATCGTCCTGCGGCTGGGCAATGACCCGCAGATAGGCCAGCGCATCGCGGATTTCGGCGCGTTCGTAAAAACGGAACCCGCCGATGATCTTGTAGGGCAGACCGATCTGGATAAACCGGTCTTCGAATTCGCGGGTCTGGTATTGCGCGCGGACAAGGATCGCCACGCGGTCCAGCGGTGCCCCTTCGCGTTCCAGCCGTTCGATATCGTCGCCGATGCGGCGCGCCTCTTCCGGGGCATCCCATACGCCGACGACACGCACTTTGTCGCCACCCGACGTTTCGGTCCACAGCGTCTTGCCGAGGCGCTGGCTGTTTTCCCCGATGAGGCCGGACGCCGCGCCGAGAATATCCGGCGTGGAACGATAATTCTGTTCCAGCCGGATCACTTTCGCGCCGGGGAAATCCTTTTCGAAGCGCAGGATATTGGCGACTTCCGCACCGCGCCAGGAATAGATCGACTGGTCATCATCGCCCACCACGCAGATATTCTTGCGGGTCTGCGCCAGCAGGCGCAGCCAGAGATACTGCACGGCATTGGTGTCCTGATATTCGTCCACCATGATATATTTGAAGCGCTGCTGATACAGTTCCAGCACATCGCGATGCTGGCGGAAGATGTTCAGCACATGCAGCAGCAGATCGCCGAAATCGCAGGCGTTCAGCGCTTTCATCCGTGCCTGATAGAGGGTGTAGAACTGCTGCCCCCGGCCATCGGCATAGGCTTCGTTTTCCAGCGTATCGAGATCGCCCGGGTTGAGCCCGCGATTCTTCCACCGGTCGATCAGGTTGGCCAGCTGGCGGGCAGGCCAGCGTTTTTCATCCAGCCCGTGTTCGTTGATCAGTTGTTTGAGCAGGCGTAACTGATCGTCGGTGTCGATAATCGTGTAATTGCTTTCCAGCCCGGCCAGTTCTGCATGGCGACGCAGCATCTTGGCGCAGATCGCATGGAACGTGCCCAACCATGGCATGCCTTCCACGGCGGGGCCGATGAGATGGCCCACCCGTTCGCGCATTTCGCGCGCGGCGCGGTTGGTGAAGGTCACGCAGAGGATTTCACTCGGCCAGGCGCGCCGGGTCGCCACCAGATGGGCGAGCCGCGTGGTCAGTGCCGCGGTTTTGCCGGTACCCGCCCCGGCCAGCATCAGCACCGGCCCTTCCGTTGTCAGCACGGCTTCGCGCTGCGGCGCGTTTAATCCGTTGAGGTAGGGCGCATCTCCCTCGGGCGGGGAGGGCATATTCAAGGCGTTTTCAGGGGTATCCACCAGCGAACAACTAGGGAACATCTGGTCGCTGTTCAAGCACGGAAAGGCGCTTGGGGGGAACTGCTGGACGGAAAAGCCGTTCCTTCTGACGGGACGAATATCGAGGAGATACCTCATGAAGACGTTGGCAATAGGTGCGATAGCCTTGCTCGGTGCCAGCGCGCTGACCCCCGCCTTGTATGCCCAGGACATGTCCGCGCCCCCGCCGATGGAAGAGCCCATGCCGCCGCCACCCGCACCGCCTGAGGTCGTGCAGGAACAGGCCAATCCGCAAGGAACCGGTGCGCCGACGGAGGGCGTGCCCGATCCGGCCACTGCCCAGGACCCGGTGCCACCGGCCATGCCCGCCGATCCGGGTTACCACGCAGGTCCTTACAAGGGCGCGTTGACCCCGCCACCGGCCGAAGCCATGAGCAAGGACTATCCGGTTTGTACAAAGAAGGTGCAGGACAGTTGCCGCAACCGCGGCGGCAAGTAATTACGGGGCGATTATCGCCGCGATGACGAAAAAAGGGCGCTGCCATGGCGGCGTCCTTTTCGTTCTTGCTTGACGCGGCGCGCGTTGTGTCCAAGCAAGCGCGCGATGAACCCGATTGTACAACATCGCCGCGTCCTGGCTGCCGCTCTTTCCGGCACTGCCGTGGAATTCTATGACTTCTACGTCTACGCCACGGCGGCGGCGCTGGTCTTCGGACCCTTGTTCTTCCCGGCCGAAAGCGCATCCGCGCAATTGCTGCTCAGCCTGATGAGTTTCGGTCTGGCGTTTATCGCGCGCCCGATCGGGGCCATTGCTTTCGGCCATTTTGGTGATCGGATCGGCCGGAAATCGACACTGGTGGCGTCGCTGCTGCTGATGGGCATTTCCACTTTGCTCATCGCCTTCCTGCCGACCTACCAGATGGTCGGCTGGATCGCACCGGCGCTGCTGTGCGTTCTGCGTTTCGGCCAGGGGTTCGGTCTTGGCGGCGAATGGGGCGGGGCGGCCCTGCTGGCGGTGGAAAATGCGCCGAAAGGCTGGGAAGCCCGTTTCGGCAGCGCGCCGCAGCTGGGCGCACCGGTCGGCTTTCTCGCGGCCAATGGCCTGTTCCTGCTGCTCGGCCTGTGGTTGCCGGAAGAGGCGTTCAACAGCTGGGGCTGGCGCATTCCCTTCCTGCTCAGCGCGGTGCTGGTCAGCCTTGGCCTGTGGGTGCGGCTGAAGATCACGGAAACCCCGGCGTTCAGCGAAGCGCTGGAAAAGGAAGCGCCGCCCATGGTGCCGCTGGGGCGCCTGCTGCGCAACCATTGGGGCCCGGTCGTGGCGGGCAGCGCGGGTGTGATCGCCTGTTTCGCGATTTTCTATCTTTCGACCGCTTTCGCGCTGGGCCACCTCACCACCGTACGGGGCATGGAACGCGAGATCGTGCTGGGCGTGCAACTGGCCGCCAACACCTTCCTTGCCATCGGCATTGTCGTGGCAGCCATCTGGGCGGACAAGACCAGTCCGCGCCTCGTGCTCTGCACCGGGGCCGTGGCGACCGCGTTGCTGGGGCTGGTGTTCGGGCCGGTGCTGGGCGAAGGATCGCTGGCCATGGTCTTCGCGACTCTGGCGCTCAGCCTGTTCATCATGGGGCTGGTCTATGGGCCGCTTGGTGCGTGGTTGCCGACTCTGTTTCCGCCTTTCGTGCGCTACACCGGCGTATCGGTGGCCTTCAATGCGGGCGGGATTATCGGTGGGGCCGTGGTCGCGGTCGAGGCGCAGCGGATCGCCATGACCGGCGGGGTGGCCATGATCGGCCTGTTCCTGACCATTGCCGGGTTGCTGACATTCGCCGGGCTGATGCTGGCGCGCCCGACCCGCGATATCGTGCCGGTGCAGGCGGAACCGCTGATTCCCTGATTGGCGCGGGTATTCCCGGGGTGATTATTCCGGCCGCAGCAGATGCAGCCGGGCCTTGCCCGAATCCCGCGTGGCATCGACAGTAAAGCCTTTCACGTCGACCACTTCGCCGCGTGCGGTTTCCACGCTGATCCATGCGCCGGGCGCGATCCACCCATGGCGGCGGAGCTTGTCCAGCGCCACGGCGCCCGCGCCGCTGTTATAAGGTGGATCGAGCAACAGCAGATCGGGTGCGCGTTTGGCCGGGCCAAGCGCGAGAACCGATGTCGCCCGCACATCGCAGCGATCCTGCGCGCGCAGATTGGCGATATTGGCACGTAGAGCGCGCAAGGCGGCGGCGTCCTGCTCCACGAAGATCGCTTCGGCCGCACCACGCGAAAGGGCTTCCAGCCCCAGTGCGCCGGACCCGGCGAACAGATCCGCGACCAGCAGTCCTTCGAAACTGCCGATACGGCTGGTCAGCATGGAAAACAGGGTTTCGCGGGTACGGTCGGCGGTGGGGCGGGTTGTGTCACCCTCGGGCGCCTTGAGGTTCCGTCCGCGCCATTCTCCGGCAATGATCCTCATGCCTTGCTCTCGCGGGCGAGCTGTTTGCGGAAGCGTTCGACTTCGACCTGTTTGATTTCTGCCGCCGCGCCGCGTGGCAGATCGCCTAGTGCGAAGGGGCCATAGGCAAGGCGCAGCAGGCGTGACACTTCGAGCCCGAGATGTTCGAGAACCCTGCGAACCTCGCGGTTCTTGCCTTCGGTCAGCGTCATTTCGATCCACTGGTTGCGCCCGGTGCGCCGTTCGAGATGGGCATCGATCGGGCCATAGTGGATGCCTTCGATCGTGATCCCGTCGATCAGGTCTTCAAGCTGTGGCTGGCTGATATCGCCATGGGCGCGGGCGCGGTAGGTGCGCGGAATGCCGCTGGAGGGCAGTTCCATCGCGCGCTTGAGTTCGCCGTCGTTGGTCAGCAGCAGCAGGCCTTCGGTGTTGAAGTCGAGCCGCCCGATCGGCATCACGCGCGGCGTGCCGGGGGGCAGGGCATTGCGCAGGGCGTTGTAGATCGTCGGGCGGCCACGGGGATCGCGTTCGGCGGTGAGCAGGCCTGCGGGCTTGTGAAAACAGAACAGCCGTGCGGCTTCGGCCCGTGCGACAGGATTGCCATCCACGGTCACGCCCTTGAGATTGGGCAGGATTGTGGCCGGAGTCTCCAGCACCTTGCCATCCAGTGCGATGCGCCCTTCGCCGATCATGCGTTCCACTTCACGCCGGCTCGCGATCCCAGCGCGGGCGAGCAATTTGGCAATCCGTTCCCCCTCGCGCGGGGCCGTGTCGCCCGCTGCGGGGGTGGGGCGCGGTGCGGCGCGTGGGCTGCCCTTGCGGGACGGGCGCGGTGCGCCTCTGGAGTGTTTGTCGGCCATAAACCGCCCTTAGCGTTCCGCTCTGCGGTGGGAAAGCGGGGACAGGATGTTTCTGCCGCCTTTCCAAGTGAGAATTCGACGCTAGGTTCGCATCCATTCGCGTGATCAATTGGAGTGAGGGATGGGCGAAGCAGCCGAAATCACCGGCAAACCGGGTTGGCGCAGGGTTCTGGCCTCGCTGGGTAACCGAAAGACCGGGTTCATGGCCCTGTTCGGTTTCGCCAGCGCGCTGCCTTATGCGCTGTTGCTGGGCACGCTCTATGCGTGGCTTTCGGATGCGAAGGTCGATCTGGAAACGATGGGCGTGTTCTCGCTGATCGGGCTGGCCTATTCGTTCAAGTTCCTGTGGTCGCCCTTGCTCGACCGGATCAATCTGCCGGTTATGCGGCGACTGGGCCATCGCAAGCAGTGGATCGTGACCGCGCAGTTCCTGCTCGGCGGCATCCTGATCGTGCTCTCCACGCTCGATCCGGTGGGCGCGATCGGGTGGTTTTCGTTGCTCGCCGGGATCGGTGCCTTTGCCTCTGCCACGCAGGATGTGGTCGTCGATGCCTGGCGCGTGGACGTGGCCGATGAAGTCGCCACGATCGACATGCTCTCCACCGTGTACCAGTTGGGGTACCGCTCGGCCGTGCTGGTGGGCGGTGCACTGGCGCTGTTTCTGGCGGAAGGGCTGGGCTGGCCAACCGTGTACGGGATCATGGGTGGGCTGATGCTGCTGGTCGGCATCGCCAGCCTGTTCGCGCCCGAAGGCCAGCAAAGCGCCGCCACGGTTGCTGCAGATGCAGCCGGGCTGGCCGAATTGCGCGCGCCCGGCGAACTCGAACCGCGCGTGCGTGCGATTGCCTTGGCGGTTGTGGGTGCCTTGTGGCTGTGGGCGCTGATCACAGTGGGCGTCTTCATGGTGCGCTCGCTCGGCAGTGACCCGGAAGCCCGCCCGGATTCGGTGGCCTTCGTGGCCCAGCAGGGGCCGTTGATCGTCATTGCCACCGTGGTGGTCCCGGCGATTATCGCGGCATGGCTGGTGCGGCAGAAAGCGCGGGGCAATCATGTGCTGCACACGGCGGCGCCTTCGCTGCGGCGGCGCGATACGGTGCTCGATCATGGATACCGCGCCCTGATCCTGCCTTTGACGGATATTGTCGGGCGGTTGGGTTGGGCCACCATTCTCGTTCTCGGTCTGGTGCTGTCCTATCGCATTACGGATACGATCTGGGGCACCTTTGCCTATCCGTTCTATCTGGGCGAACTGGCCTATTCGAAGGAAGAAGTGGCCATCGCTTCCAAGTTCTTCGGCGTGGGCGCACTGATGCTGGGGATCGCCCTGGGCGGGGTGCTGTTCACTTATGTCGGGCGCATGGCGGTGATGACCCTTGGTGCACTGACTGCGGCCCTGACCAATCTGCTTTACGCCGATTTGTCTGTGGGCGGGGCGGTTATGGCTGCCGGTTCGAAAGTGATCGGTTTTACCTGGCTGGTGGAACATCTGGGCGGCGATGAACGGCTGGCCAAGCTGATGTTCGCGATTGCGGGCGAAAACGTGGCGGGCGGGATCGCCGGTGCGGCGCTGGTCGCCTACCTTTCGTCCATCACCTCCAAGAAATACAGCGCGGTCCAATATGCCCTGCTGTCGTCGCTGACGTTTCTGGTCGGCACGCTCGGGCGTGGGGCATTGGGCAAGATGATCGAGACGCGCGGGTATTACGATGTCTTCATGCTGACCACGGCGATCGGCTTTATCGCGGTGATCCTGTGCCTGCTGGAATGGTGGCGCATCAGGCGGCTGGGCAAGAATGCCGGGCTGGATGCGGCGGCGCTCGCCAATGCCTGAGCGGCCTTCGCGGCTACTTGCGGCCTATTCCGGTATTTCGCCGTTGAGCGCGAGAACCTTGCCCGCGAGATAGAGCGAACCGGTGATGAGCACGGTCTGCGGGCGATCATCGCTGTCGCGGGCGAGCGTGGCGGAAACCGATTCGAGCGCCTTGCGCACATCATCGGCAGGGATCACCGTGCCGATACCCAGCGCGCGGGCGGCCTGACAGATCGTTTCGGGTGCATGGTGATCATGCCCGGGAATGGGAATCGCCCACAACCGGTCGATATGCGGCGCGAGCGGGGCGAGGAAATCCTCGATCCCGCGATTGGCGAGCATGCCGACCACGACATTGAGCACCGGGCGATTGGCCAGCTCTGCGGCGATGACCCGGGCGGCATCGGGATTGTGCCCGCCATCGAGAATGCATTCGGTACCGGGGATGATCGCGGTCAGCGGTCCGGGGCCCAGTTCCTGCAAACGGGCGGGCCAATGCGCGGCAATCAGGCCGCGCGCCATGGCATCGCTGGCCACAGCGATATCCCTCTGGTGGCGGAGCATGGCCACGGCCAGTGCGGCGTTGTCTGTCTGATGCAAGCCGGGCAGGCGCGGCAGTGGCAGGGTGAGCGATCCCGCCGCATCGCGATAGGCGATCACCTTGTCGGTTGCCTGTGCGACCCATTCCTGTCCGCGCATCGCGACTGAGGCCCCGGCCTGCTTTGCGATCCGCACCACCTGCGCGGTGGCTTCGGGGGGTAGGCTTGCGTCACCAGCGGCACGCCCTTGCGGGCGATGGCGGCTTTTTCGAAGGCAATCCGCGCCAGTGGGTGATCAGGCGCACCCGGGTCTTCGCGCAGCAGGAAGGCTTCGTGATCGATGCCCAGCGAAGCGATGCCGCAGGCCGAAGGGTGGACCAGCACATTGGTGGCATCGAAACGCCCGCCAAGCCCCACTTCGATCACGCAGGCATCGGCTTCGATATGCGCGAAGGCGAGGAAGGTGGCGGCGGTCGTCACCTCGAAAAAGCTGGGGGCGAGATCCTCACATTTGTCGAGCACTTCACCCAACAGATCGGCCAGCAAGCCATCGTCGATCAGCTTGCCCGCCACCCGAATGCGTTCGTTGTAGCGCACCAGATGCGGCTTGGTCGCCGAATGGACGACCAGCCCCTGCTCTTCCATCATGAAGCGCAGGAACGTGCAGGTCGAACCCTTGCCGTTGGTGCCCGCGACATGGAATGTGGGCGGCAGCAATTCCTGCGGATTGCCGAGCCGGGCCAGCATCGCCTTGATCGTTTCCAGCCCGTATCGCCCCTGCGGGAGGGACAGGCGCGCCAGACGATCCAGTTGCGCCTGTACGGCGGGATCATCGGACGTGGCGAAATCCCTCATGGCGACTCTCGGCAGTCAGGCCGCTTTGGCCGGCTGAAGATAGTCGAGCAGACGGGCCAGCGTGGCGCGCAGCGTGTGGCGGTCCACCACCATATCGACCATGCCGTGCTTCTGAAGGTATTCCGCGCGCTGGAACCCGTCGGGCAGGCTTTCGCGGATCGTATCCTGAATCACACGCTGCCCGGCGAAACCGATCAATGCGCCCGGTTCGGCGATATGGATATCGCCCAGCATGGCGTAGCTGGCGGTGACACCGCCGGTGGTCGGATCGGTCAGCACCACGATATAGGGCAGGCCTGCCTCTTTCAGGCGGCGGGTCATGACAGTGGCCTTGGGCATCTGCATCAGGCTGAGAATGCCTTCCTGCATACGCGCGCCACCGGCTGCGGTGAACACGATATAGGCACACCCTTCGTCAAGCGCGCGCTGCGCCCCGTTTACGAAAGCCTGACCAACGGCCATGCCCATCGATCCGCCCATGAAGGTGAAGTCCTGCACGCCGACAACGGCCTTGTGCCCTTCGATCGCGCCCACGGCGACCTGAAACGCATCGTCATGCGGGCTCTTGGCGCGGGCGGCCTTGATCCGGTCGGCGTACTTCTTGCTGTCGCGAAACTTCAGGGGGTCTTCCACCACCTGCGGCTCGATCAGAAGCTGGAAACCGGGGTCGAGAATTTGATCGAGACGGGTATCCGCGCCGATCCGGCCATGATGTTCGCAACGCGGGCAGACGAAGAGGTTTTCCTCGTAATCCTTGGCGAACAGCATTTCGCTGCAATTGGGGCATTTGACCCACAGATTGTCAGCGGTTTCCCGTTTGCGGCCAAACGGGATGGATTTGCGGATTCGGGTCAGCCAGCTGCTCATGCAGGAACCTTTCGCGCATTATGCACTGCTTCGGCAAGGGCTGCGGTCAATTCCCGCACAGGGGTGCCTGCTGCCGTGCCATGTTGGGCTATCAGATCGACGAGGGCAGAGCCGACCACCACGCCATCGGCAACACGGGCGATCGCGCTGGCCTGATCAGGGGTGCGGACGCCGAAGCCGACGGCCACGGGCAGATCGGTCGCGGATTTGAGGCGGGCGACCGCCTCCTCGATAGAGCCGAGCGCGGCCTGTTGCTTGCCGGTAATCCCCGCAACGGAAACGTAATAGACGAAGCCTGACGACCCCTCGAGCACGGCGGGCAGCCGCGCGGTGTCCGTTGTGGGTGTGGCAAGCCGGATGAAGGATACGCCTGCCTGACGCAGGGCGGGGCCCAGATCGGCATCTTCTTCGGGCGGGATGTCCACGCAGATCACCCCGTCCACGCCCGCCTTGTGGCATTCGGCGGCGAACCATTCCGGCCCGCGCCGTACCATCGGGTTGGCGTAACCCATCAGCACCAGCGGAATCTGGGGATGGCGCTGGCGAAAAGCGGTGGCGATGGCGAAAATGTCCGCCGTGGTCGTACCTTTGCCGAGCGCGCGGAGATTGGCGGCCTGAATGGCCGGGCCATCCGCCATCGGATCGGTGAAGGGCATGCCCAGTTCGATCACATCCGCGCCGCCCGCAACCAGGGCATCGAGATTGGCGGCGGTATCGCCGTCGCCGGCGGTGATGAAACAGACGAGCGCAGGGTGGCCTTTGGCGAAGGCGGCAGTCAGGCGGCTCACAGCTTTACCCCCAGAGCATCGGCAACAGTGAAGATGTCCTTGTCGCCACGGCCGGATACGTTGACGATCACGATCTTGTCGGCATCCATCTGCGCGGTCAGATCGGGCAGGGCCGCCAGCGCGTGCGAGCTTTCCAGCGCGGGGATGATCCCTTCGAGCTTGCAGCACAGCTGGAACGCCTCCAGCGCCTGATCATCGTTGATCGGTACGTATTTGACCCGGCCGCTTTCATGCAGCCAGCTGTGTTCCGGGCCGATGCCCGGATAATCGAGCCCCGCGCTGATGGAGTGCGCTTCGGTGATCTGGCCGTCTTCGTCCTGCAGCAGGTAAGTGCGGTTGCCATGAAGAATGCCGGGCAGGCCGCCAGTCAGGCTGGCGGCGTGTTGCCCGCTGTCCACACCGTGGCCCCCGGCTTCGACACCGATCATCTGCACGGCGGCATCATCCAGAAACGGGTGGAACAGGCCGATGGCGTTCGATCCGCCGCCAACCGCGGCGACCAGCATGTCGGGCAGGCGCCCTTCGGCTTTCTGGATTTGCGCGCGTGCTTCGACGCCGATCACCGACTGGAAATCGCGGACCAGTTCCGGATAGGGGTGCGGGCCAGCGGCCGTGCCGATGATGTAGAATGTGTCATGCACATTGGCGACCCAGTCGCGCAGGGCCTCGTTCATCGCGTCTTTCAGCGTCTTCGCGCCGCTTTCCACCGGAATCACTTCCGCGCCCAGCAGCTTCATGCGGAACACGTTGGGTTGCTGGCGGGCAACGTCGGTGGACCCCATGTAGATCACGCAGGGCAGGCCGAAGCGCGCGCAAACCGTGGCAGTCGCCACGCCATGCTGGCCCGCACCGGTTTCCGCGATGATCCGGGTCTTGCCCATGCGGATCGCCAGAAGGATCTGGCCGATGCAATTGTTGATCTTGTGCGCGCCGGTGTGGTTCAGTTCTTCGCGCTTGAAGTAGATTTTCGGGCCCTTGCCCGCAGGCGCGAGGTCGCGAAAATGATCGGTCAGCCGTTCCGCATAATACAGCGGGCTGGGGCGGCCGACATAATGTTCGAGCAGATCGTCGAACTGCGCCTGAAATGCCGGGTCGGCCTTGGCCGCGCGATACTCTTTCTCCAGATCGAGAATGAGCGGCATCAGGGTTTCGGCCACATAGCGGCCGCCGAAGGCTCCGAAATGCCCGCGTTCGTCAGGCAGGTTGCGGAGCGAGTTGGGGGTGGGTGCGGTTGCAGACATGTCGAAGCGCGATTGGCAGAGCGGGCCGGGGAAGTCCAGCGTTCAGACGGTTTTTCGTCGCTCTGCCGGGGAGGGTGGGGCGCGCTGCGATGGCATGATAGTTGTAAAAATATCACATGTTTTTAGTGATATGTTGCATGAACGCCATATTCATGGGGGTGCAAGGTGCAGAGACCTACTCCGGTTCTCGACCCGATCAGAAACAAAGGTCGTCCATTTCAGGAGTTTAAATATGCGTCTCGTTCTTCTCTCGCTTGCCGCCGCCGGTGCAACGCTTGCAGCAACCCCGGCACTGGCCAACGAAGCCCGCGTCGAGGCACGCGGCGGTGTGATCTGGAACGGCAGCGACAGCGAAGCAATCGCCGGTGTTGCCGCGGGCTACGATGCGGACGTCGGCCAGAAAACCTTCGTTGGTGTCGAAGTGTCGGCAGACAAGATCCTCACCGATCACACACGTTTTGCATTTGGTGCCTCGGCCCGTGCGGGTGTGAAGACCGGTGAATCCGGCAAGCTCTACGCAGTGGGCGGTTATGCCACCAAGCCCTTCAAGTACGGCGAGGAATCGTTCAATCTCGGTGCCGGTTACCAGCATAATTTTGGCAAGAATTTCTACGGTAAGGTGGAATATCGCCACAACTTCGTCGGCAACGGCTGGACCGATACCGATGTTGCGGTTGCCGGTCTGGGCGTCCGCTTCTGACCGATCCAACACGGATACAGGTATAGGGAAGGGCGGTCCGCACGGGCCGCCCTTTTTGCATTGTCAGGAACCGCGCACCGTGGCGCAGAACGCGGCGATGCGATCCACATCCTTGATGCCGGGCGCGCTTTCCACACCGGACGAGGTATCGACCAGTGGCGCCCCGGTGATGCGGACAGCTTCGGCCACATTGTCGGGATTGAGGCCACCGGCCAGGCCCCAGTTCGCGGCATGGCGATATCCGCTGAGCAGGGACCAGTCGAACACCAGCCCCATCCCGCCGGGCAGGGCGCCCTTCGGGGTCTTGGCATCGAACAGGATCAGGTCTGCCGCCGCGCGATAGAGGAGCGCCCGTTCCACATCGTAAGCCGAGGCGACGGGCAGGGCCTTCCACACCGGAAGCCCAAACCGCGCGCGCACTTGCGCGGTGCGTTCCGGGCTTTCCGAACCGTGCAATTGCAGTGCATCGAGCCTGCCCGCACGCACCCCTTCGGCAATGGCGAGATCGTCCGCATCCACGAAAAGGCCGACTTTCTGCACGCGTGTTCCCGCCCGCGCGGCCAATTCCGCCGCATCGCTGGGCGTGAGATTGCGCGGGGAAGGCGGGAAGAAGACGAAGCCGACATAGTCTGCCCGCGCGACAATGCAGGCATCGAGTGCCTGTGGGGTGGTGATGCCGCAAATCTTGATACGGGGCGCGTTCATCGCCTCCCAATAGGCCAATGCCCTGTGCAGGCAAGGGGGCGGTGCTGCTCGTATCCTAACCGAAAAGAAACAAATGTGTGGGTATGCCCCCGGGGAATGATGATTGTGGCGGTCAGCCACGTGGGGGCCTTGATGAAATTGCTGGTTGGTGGCGGATTGCTGGTGGGTGCTGCGGCACTGCTTTACGTATTTGTGGATCGGCAGCCCGCCGATGTGTTCGATATGCCGGTGAAGGATGCCTATCTCAAGCTGACGAATGTCGATTTCGGGCCGATGAGCGAAGGCCAGGTCGCGCTGAACACGGTCAAGAAGGCCACCGGGAACGGCAAGGACAAGGTGGTCTGGCTGCAACAGGGCGATATGGCGCGCTATGAATGCGCCATCGATCTGGCGGCTCTGCCGGACAATGCGGCCAAGACCCATGTGACGGTTACCTGCAGCGGCGGGGGTGCCGGGGATGGCGCGGCGGCGGGCATGGTGCACAACATGCATCGCAACGGCGTGATTGAACGGATTGATGCCACGCTGACGGGCCGCCCGTTCGATAGCGACAAAATTGGCTCGACCGCCTCACGCTGGCCGGGTGATGGTGTCGATGGAAGCCTCGCCACGGCCCAGAAGGAAGCGCTGCAGATGTCGGCCGATATGGCCAAGATGGAACGGGATATGCAGGCCCAGGCCAAGTCCGATGCCTTCAACGCCGATGTGGACAGCAGTGATTTCGCCAGTGGCAGCGGTGATTTTGCCGGAGAATAACGCGGTTCTGTCAGGATTGGTGCCGGGCCTGCCTGTCGGGTCCGGCACCCTGTCTTATGACGGAATCGTCCCTGATTAAGGGGCGAGTTCGAACACCACAGTCACCGAGGCGTTCAGTTCCACTTCGCCCGCCGCAATCGGCGGCGCAGGCGCGGCCATACCCGCCGATTGTGCGCGGGCATACATCACCGGCATCGGTGGCGCATATCCGCCGCTTTCGTTGATCGATACGATCCGGGCGACTTTCATCCCGGCCGCTTTCGCATAAAGGTCCGCACGGGCGCGCGCCTTCTGCATGGCTTCGACGCGGGCTTCGTCCAGCGCGGCATCGGGATTGTCCATCGCGAAGCTCGGCCCGTTGACCTGATTGGCGCCCGCCGTGACCAGTGTGTCGATCACCTTGCCGAAGTCATTGAGATTACGCTGCTTCACGCTGACGGTGTTATTGACCTGATAGCCGACGATCCGGGGCTGGGCCGGTTCGATCGTGCCATCGGGCAACTGGCGTTGCGGGGCGTAGACGGGATTGAGATTGAGATTGCTGGTCTGGATATCGCGATCCGCAATACCCGCCTTTTTCAGCGCGGCGATGACCCGGCTCATGTCCGCCGAATTGGTGCTCATCGCTTCGCCTGCCGTGCTGCCCTGGCTGGTGACACCAGCAGTAAACAGCGCCAGATCGGGCTTGCGCGTGGATTTGCCTTCCGCCGAAACGGTAAGGGCCGTGTTGCCGGGGGCAATGATCGGGGTCGATCCATCGTGAGCGGAAGCCATGGCCGGTAGTGCCATGGAAGCCAGTGCGAGAGAAGCAAGCATATGCGATTTCATCGGTCTCTCCCTGTCGAGATGGCAATCAACTGGGCCGCACCGGCTTTCCGCAGGCTGAACCTAGAGCGTGGCCTCAATCGCGCGGGCGGCGGCGACGGGATCGTCGGCGCGGCTGATCGGGCGGCCGATCACCAGCACACCGGCGCCATTGTCCCGCGCCTGACGCGGGGTGACGATCCGCTTCTGGTCGGCCGTGGCGCTGTCCGCCGGGCGCAGGCCGGGCACCACGAAGTATCCGTCTTTCCACTGCCGGTGGACCGCGCCGACTTCGTGGCCGGAACAGACGATGCCGTCGAGCCCGGCCGAATGGGCCAGATCGGCCAGACGCAGCGCCTGATCGTGGGACGATCCGCCTACGCCGATGGCATCGAGATCGCTGTCATCGAGGCTGGTCAGCACGGTGACAGCGACAACCTTGCACCGTTCCCCGGCAGCGGCCTTGGCATCTTCCATCATGGCGCGGCCACCGGCGGCATGCACGGTGACGATGGCCGGTTCCAGCGTGTGAATCGCCTGCATGGCCGAAGCCACCGTGTTGGGGATGTCGTGCAGCTTGAGATCGAGAAAGATCGGCAGGCCAATCTGCGCCATTTCCCGCACGCCGTGATGCCCGTGCGCGCAGAAGAATTCGAGCCCCAGCTTCAGCCCGCCGACATGGGCCTTCACCCTGTTTGCCAAGGCCTGGGCGGCATCGAGCTGGGGCACATCAACGGCAAGGTAAACGGGATTGGTCATTGGCCCTCATTGGCAGGCGGGGTTTTGGCAGGTTCGGTAACCACTGGCGTCGGTGTTGCTGCCGGTGCCGGAGCAGGTGCCGGTACCGGTTTTTCAACCGGCGCGGCCAGCGTTGCACTGGCGTTGTGCATCGCGTTTTCCAGCGTATTGATCCGCCGTTCGAGGCGCCACACGGCCCCGCGATGGAACAGCCACATCGGTACCAGTCCCGCCAGGAAGGCGAGAATAACCAGCGCCGGTATCTTGGTTTCGAGTATCAGACCTTCCCAGATCTTCACGGAAACCGGCGTCCAGTTGGTAATCGTGAAGATGAGCAGGGCGACGAGAATCAGTACCCAGACGATGGTGCGTATGATTTGCATGGCCGTGATGCCTCCCTTCGAGCAATCCCCGAAGCCTGAATGCTAGGGCGATTGCGTGCCGAAGGGAAGAGCGTGCTTTTCAGCCGAACACGCGATCGAAAATGCGATCGACCTGCTTGAAGTGGTAATCGAGGTTGAACTTGTCCTCGAGTTCCGCAGGCGAAAGGGCGGCGGTCACTTCCGGATCGGCTTTCAGCAGTTCCAGCAGCGACAGCTGACCATCCGATTCCCACACTTTCATCGCGTTGCGCTGCACCAGACGATAGGCTTCGTCGCGCGTTACCCCGGCCTGCGTCAGCGCCAGCAGCACGCGCTGCGAATGCACCAGACCGCCCATGCGATCGAGGTTCTTCTGCATGCGTTCGGGATAGATCACCAGCTTGTCGATCACGCTGGTCAACCGCGCCAGTGCGAAGTCGAGCGTGATCGTCGCATCCGGGCCGATGAAACGTTCGACGGAGGAGTGCGAGATATCGCGTTCGTGCCACAGCGCCACGTTTTCCAGCGCGGGGGTGACGGCGGAACGCACCACACGGGCCAGCCCGGTGAGGTTTTCAGTCAGCACCGGATTGCGCTTGTGCGGCATCGCGCTCGACCCCTTCTGGCCGGGCGAGAAATATTCTTCCGCTTCCAGCACTTCGGTGCGCTGCAAGTGGCGCACTTCGGTGGCAAGGCGTTCGATCGAGCTGGCGATAACGCCCAGCGTGGCGAAGAACATCGCGTGGCGATCGCGCGGGATCACCTGCGTCGATACCGGCTCCACCGCGAGGCCGAGCTGTTCGGCGACATACTCTTCCACGGCGGGATCGATATTGGCAAAGGTGCCGACCGCGCCCGAAATGGCGCAAGTGGCCACTTCCGCGCGGGCATTGACCAGACGCGTACGGCAGCGGGCAAATTCCGCATAGGCTTCGGCCAGTTTCTTGCCGAAGGTGGTCGGTTCGGCGTGGATGCCGTGGCTGCGGCCGATTGTCGGGGTGTACTTGTGTTCTTCCGCGCGGCGCTTGATCGCGGCCAGCAGCGCGTCGATATCATCCAGCAGGATGTCGGACGCGCGGGCGAGCTGCACCGCCAGCGTGGTGTCGAGCACATCGGAACTGGTCATGCCCTGATGCATGAAGCGCGCTTCGGGGCCGACCTGTTCGGCAACCCAGTCGAGGAAGGCGATCACGTCGTGCTTGAGCACGGCTTCCTTGGCATCGATCGCCGCCACGTCGATCGACGGGTTGGTCTGCCACCAGTCCCACAGCGCTTTCGGTCCGCTTTCCGGCACGACGCCCAGTTCGCCCAGCTTCTGGGTGGCATGCGCCTCGATTTCGAACCAGATGCGGTAGCGCGCTTCGGGTTCCCAGATCGCAGTCATTGCGGGGCGGGCATAACGGGGGACCATGGTCGACTCCGGTGTTGGGGTTTCAATCTTCGATAGTGCCCGGGCCGCTAGGGGCAGGGGGCGGCAATGGCAAGCCGTTTGCTGGCCCGCTGTTGCGGCGCATGTCGTGCGGCGGGGTGTTGCGCCCGTCCGGAAAGCCGCAGAAATCGCAGGGGGGTGACACAGGTGACACAGTTCAGGGGCATTGTGTCACCCCCGGGGTGCAGCCCCCGTGCTTGCACCCGCAGGGCGCGCTGTGGATGGGCGAAGACAGGCATGGCCCCGCTATGTCAGGTTCGGGGGAGTAGGAAAATGCCCTGTGCGATGGCGCGGCGGAGCGGGGGCTTTCGCGGGTCAGCCGGTCGGCCAGCGGAACGGCAGCACGGTTTCCCCGGTTGGGTTTCCCTCCGCATCGAACCGGCGTTCCGCAATCAGCCCATGCCCGTCGCGGGTTACGGTGATGACCGTGCTGCAACGCGTGCCGTAAACCGGATTGCGAATGAACACGGGGGCATAAGGTGGTTCTGGGCCATCGCTCTCCAAGGGATCGGCAGGCGGCGGCGAATCGTCGCGCAAGGCATCGAACAGCGTGGCTGTGGCCTGCGGCCCATCGCCCGGCGATTCCTGCGCCAGCCATTGGGCCAGTGCGGTGTTAAGCTGGCGGGTCTTGGGCCAGGGGCAGGCGAAAGCGCCGTTGGATAGCCCGTGAACCCCCGACGGCAGCGGTTCGCGCGTCGTGTCCGGGTAGTTCGTCAAAATGGAAGAATTACGAGGATTGGCAATCAATACGTTGAATGGATTGTATATTTCTAGTTCTCCAGGCGTTTGCCCGGCCAACAGCCCGACCACCAGTTGCCCGCGAGAGGCGCGGTCGGGTTGCGGGTAGCCGGGGGCGCGGTAATTGGTGATCAGCACCATTCGCCCGGCTTCGGCCACGCCCAGCCATGTCCCGCCTGCCTGCAGATCGCGCCCGGCCAGAATGCCGCTGCCATCGTCCCACCGCGCCAGCGGGGCCGAGGGGCGGACGTGGTATTCATCGCGGTTGGCCGCAACCACCATCAACCAGTCGGGGTGCGCATCCCAGGCCATCGCGGCAATGCACATCAGACGAGCCCCTTGGCGCGCAAGGACACATGCCCCTGCCGCCCGATGATGACATGATCGTGTACGGTGACGCCCAGCAGCCGCCCGGCTTCGGCAATGCGACCGGTGATCTGGATGTCGGCCTTGCTCGGTTCGGGCAAACCGGAAGGATGGTTGTGCACGATGATCAGCGCGGTGGCGCCTATATCCAGCGCCTTGCGAATCACTTCACGCGGGTGGATCGCGGCTTCATCCACCGAACCATCACCGACATGGTGATCGAGGATCAGATGGTTCTGTGTGTTGAGATAGAGCACGCGCACGCGCTCCACTGTCAGATGCGCCATGTCGATATGGAGATAGTCGATCAGGGCCTGCCAACTGGCCAGTACCGGCTGCTGCTGCACTTCGTTGCGGGCCATGCGCCGCGCCGCCACGCCCACGATTTTCAACGCGGCGGCACTGACCGCCCCCATGCCCGGCACTTCGGCCAATGCGGCGGGATCGGCATTGATCGCACCTGCCAGCGAACCGAACCGTTGGATCAGCGCTTTGGCTACCGGCTTGGTGTCGCCCCGGCTGTTGGCTGCAAACAGAAGATATTCAAGGACTTCGTAATCGGCCAGCGCCTCCGCCCCGCCATCCAGCAGGCGCTGGCGCAAACGGGCGCGATGACCGGCGGAATCGTGCGGTTTCGCCTTTTCTCCGCCCAAGGGAAACATCCTCCGCTCTTGTTCATTCATGAAGGGGCAATCGCTGCAATGCATTGCCTTTCCGGGGCCATATGCGCAAGTGTGGGTAACAATGGGCAATCAGCATGACGATATGGACCAGTTGCCTGACGCGGCATCCTCCGCCCGGCGCAGGCGTTGGCCGCGCTTTCTGCTGGGTCTGGTCGGCGGGCTGGTCGTGCTTCTGGCTATCGCCTGGTTCTCACGCGAACGGATCGCGGACAACCTGATTGCCAGTCAGCTGGAAAGCTACGGTGTTCCAGCGACTTACAAGATCGAGCAGATCGGTCCGTCGCAACAGGTGCTGACCGATATCGTGATTGGCGATCCGCAACGCCCCGATCTCACGGTTGCGCGCGCGGAAATCAGCATTCTGCAACGTTTTGGCTGGCCCCGGATTCAGCGCGTGAAAGTCGTCCGCCCGCGGCTGTTCGGAACGGTCCGCAACGGCACGCTGAGTTTCGGCAAACTCGATCCCCTGCTGTTCGACAACACCAGCAAGGAACCGTTCAAACTGCCGGCCTTCGATCTGGTGCTGGAAGACGGTCGCGGCCTGCTTGAAACCGATTTCGGCCCGGTTGGGCTGAAAGCCGAAGGCAAGGGCGGTTTGCGCAACGGCTTTGCCGGGATTCTCGCGGCCACGGCCCCCAGCCTTGCCGGGCAGGGCTGCACGGCGAACCGCACGACCTTTTTCGGCAAGATCAGCATCGCGCGCGCGCGCCCGAAGATTGAAGGGCCTGCGCGGCTCGAATCGCTGCTTTGCGAAGAACAGGGGATCGCGCTGCGCAATGCTGCGCTGGGCATCGCGGCCCGTGCGGATGAGACGTTTGCCGATATCGACAGCACATTCGACCTGCGCAGTGGGGCAGGGCGCTTCGGCGGTGTGACGCTGACCGGGGTGAATGGCAGCGGCGATTTTTCGCTGACAAAAGGTACTGTGAACACGCGCTACAACGTGGTCATGCGGGGGATGCATTCGCCCTATGCCGCCTCGCCGGTGCTGACCGGCAAGGGCCATCTGCGCGGGGAACCGGGCGCTGGTCGCTTTGAATGGAACGGCGACTGGGAAGGCAATGGCGTGCGGCTGGGGCGGCAGATCGACGATACCCTGGCCAGCCTCGCCGGATCGGGCGAAGGCACTTTGCTGGCGCCGATTGTGGATCAGATGCGCGCGGCGCTGCAGCGCGAAGGGCGCGGCAGCCGTCTGGTGGCGGAGACCGTGCTGCGCAAGACGCCCGACAGCCTCAATCTCGTCATGCCGCAGGCCACGTTGCGCGGCGGGGGCGGGGCGACGCTGCTGGCCCTGTCGCGTATCCAGTATTCCCGGCAAGGCACGGCGCCGGGGCGTTTGCTGGGCAGTTTCAGCACGGGTGGGCGTGGATTGCCGCAGATGACCGGGCGGATGGAACAGCAAGACGGCGGCAAGGCCGTCTTGCGGATGACCATGCCCGAATATCGCGCGGGCACCAGCAGCCTGGCGGTCCCCGAACTGGTGCTGGTGCAGAACGCGCAGGGCATGCTGGGCTTTTCCGGATCGGTCCGTGCAAATGGGCCTTTGCCCGGCGGGCAAACGCAAGGGCTGGTGCTGCCCGTTTCGGGCAACTGGTCGCAGGCTTTCGGGCTGGCGCTGTGGCGGGAATGCGCGGACATCCGGTTTGACCGGCTGGAACTGGGCGGAGCGCGCTTCGAAAAACGCGGGATCACCCTTTGTCCGCAGCGGAGCAGCGCGATTGTCCGCAGCGATCGGGCCGGCACGCGGATTGCCGCGGGCACCACGGGCCTCGATCTGGCGGGGCATCTGGGGGAAAGCCCGGTGCGCGTGCGCAGCGGCGCGCTCGGCTTTGCCGTGCCCGGCATGCTGGCGGCGCGCGATCTCGATGTCCGGCTGGGGCCGCCCGATACCGAATCCCGCTTCCTGCTGTCGCGACTCGACGCGCGAATCGGCAAGAATATCGCGGGCCAGTTCACCAATGCCGACGTGAAACTGGCGGCTGTGCCGCTCGACCTGTTCGGCGCGCGGGGGACTGGCGCTATGACAATGGCCGGCTGCTGCTCGCCAATGCGCAATTGCAGGTGGAAGACCGTCAGAAGCCGGGCCGGTTCGAACCGCTCACCGCGCAAGGTGCGGATCTGACGCTGGACAATAATGTCATTCTTGCCAATGCCTTGATGCAGAATCCCAAGAGTGGACGGGATGTTATGCGCGTGGCCATCACGCATGATCTGGGCAGCGCCACCGGTCATGCCGATCTCAATGTCGGCAATCTCGTGTTTGATGACCAGTTGCAGCCCGACATGCTGACCGGGCTGGCGCTGGGTGTTGTCGCCAATGCCAAGGGCACTGTTACCGGGACTGGCCGGATCGACTGGACCCCGGCGGGTGTAACCAGCACCGGCCGCTTCTCCACCCAGTCGCTCGATCTGGCGGCGGCGTTCGGCCCGGTGCAGGGGGCTTCGGGCACAATCGTGTTCACCGACCTGCTCGGCATGGTCACCGCGCCGAACCAGCAGCTGAAAATCGCGGGAATCAACCCCGGCATCGAAGTGCGCGACGGGGTGCTGACATATGACATGAAGCCCAATTTCGTGCTGGATATCCATGGCGCGCGCTGGCCGTTCATGGATGGGACGCTGACGCTGGAGCCGACGCGTATGCGGCTGGGCGAAGCAGAAACCCGCCGTTACACGCTGACTGTCGACGGGCTGGACGCGGCGGTCTTTGTCCAGCGGATGGAACTGGGCAATATCATGGCCACGGGCAAGTTCGACGGGACCCTTCCCTTGGTGTTCGATCAGGACGGGGGGCGTATCGAAGGCGGCAGGCTGGCATCGCGTGCGCCGGGCGGGAATGTCTCCTATCTCGGAGAACTGACCTATAAAGACTTGTCTGCAATGGGGAATTTTGCGTTCGATGCCCTGCGTTCGATCGATTACGGGGAAATGCAGGTGGATATGAACGGTTCGCTGGCTGGCGAAATCCTCACCCGTGTCAGTTTCGACGGGCTGAGCCAGGGGCAGGGGGCGTCGAAGAATTTCATCACCAAGCAGGTCGCCAAGTTGCCGATCCATTTCAACGTCAATATCAAGGCGCCGTTTTTCAGCCTCTTTGGTTCGTTCAAGTCGCTTTACGATCCGACGCTTGTACCCGACCCGGCCAAGCTGGGCCTGATCGGTGCGAAGAAACCGCCCGTGTCGGGCAGTACCGCCAATGAACGTCGTTCAGCGACCAGTCAGTGAGACCATGCGATGAAACAGCCAAGATTGACCGAATGCGAACCGGCTGCGACAGGGTGCACCACACAGAGAAGGCAGCAGGCAATGCGAAGGTCATACAGTGGCGCCGTGGGTGCCATGGCGATGTTGATAGGCGGGGCATTGGCAAGTGCCGGCTGCGTTTCGGTTTCCGCACCGGACAAGCCGATTGTCATCGAACTGAATATCAACATCAAACAGGAAGTCGTTTATAAGCTGGACAAGGGTGTCCAGGACATGATTGAACAGAATTCGGAGATTTTCTGATGTCTGCCCAAGGTTTTACGCGTGCTTTCGGAGCGGCTGTACTGGCTGCCATGGTGCTCGTCCCGGGTTCGGCCATGGCGCAGCGCGATCCGGCCTATGCCGCCGCGCGCGCGGCTGGCCAGGTTGGTGAGAAGACCGATGGTTATCTCGCGGCACTGGGCGGCGGTGGCGCGGTGTCATCGATTGTCGATGACCTCAATATCAAGCGCCGGGCCGCCTATACCAGCGAAGCGCGCACCCAGTCGGCCACGGTCGATCAGGTGGCGTTCGTGGCCGGGTGCCGGAATATCGCCCGCACACAAGCGGGGGAAAAGTATCAGGCCCCCGATGGCTCGTGGCAGACCCGCGGCGCCGGGGCGCCCAACCGCGATTCCCGCTGTCCGTAACGCCTGAACGCGTTCATTTGGCCTGTTTTGCCGCCCCGCAGAATTCTGCCGGGGCGGCTTTTCTTTACGTGGAGCCGACAATCCGGCCCCCGCCCGGTTGACTCGGCAAATCGCCCCGCCTAAGGGGTCCGCGCCCTCGGCGAGCAGGTCTTTGCCCGTGCGTTGCTACCTGATAAAGGAACAAGGCATGAGCGAAGATGAAACTGGCCGGGAACCCATTGGCGAAGATGCGCGGATCGACGCGCTTGAGGAGCGGCTCAGGGCCGCCCGCGAGCGGGAGGATGTGCGTAATCGTCCGCAGGTGCAGGGGGCTGATGCGAATTATCGCCTCGGCAACCGCGTACTGGCGGAATTGCTGGGGGGTATCGGTGGTGGCGCGCTGATCGGTTGGGTAATCGACCGGTTTGCGGGCACTTCACCGTGGGGCCTGTTGGTGATGATGTTTCTTGGGATCATCGTTGCCTTCAGGAATATCATCCGGATTTCGAACCGGCGCTCCGATTGATCCCATTGCGGGGGTTTGAGGGGCGCTGTCTGTTCAAGTGGCTCAGGGATTTACGCAAGTGGCAGCCGAGCAGGCCAAAGTCGACCCGATGCACCAGTTTGCGATTCAGCCGATGTTCGGCTCTGCGCACTGGGAAATTGCCGGTTACAACATCGCTTTCACCAACTCCGCCCTGTGGATGGCGATCTCGGCGGTTGCGCTGTGGATCTTCATTGCCGGCGGCATGAAGCGCCAGCTGGTTCCCGGCCGGTGGCAGATGGCGGTGGAAAGCTTCACCGGTTTCATCGACGATCTTCTGAAAGCCAATGTGGGCAAGGAAGGGAAGAAGTACGTTCCGTATATCTTCTCGCTGTTCATGTTCATCCTGTTCTCGAACCTGCTGGGCCTGATCCCGCTGCCGCTGGCGATTGTCGGCGTGCACCCGTTCACGGCAACCAGCCACTTCACGGTCACCGGCGTTCTCGCGATCATCTCGTTCCTGATCGTGCTGCTGGTCGGCTTCTGGAAGCACAAGCTGCACTTCTTCTCGCTGTTCATCCCGCACGGTACGCCGCTGGTGATGATCCCGCTGATTTTCTGCATCGAACTGGTCAGCTTCCTCGTTCGTCCCTTCAGCCTCGGCCTGCGTCTTTTCGTGGCCATGATGGCTGGGCACGTTCTGCTTGAAGTGCTCTCCAGCTTCGTCATCGACGGTATCAACGCCGGCTTCGGCATTGGCCCGGTCGTTTCGATCCTCAGCTTTATCCTGATGCTTGCGATCTGCGCACTCGAAGTGCTCGTCGCCGGTATCCAGGCCTACGTTTTCGCTCTGCTCAGCTCGCTGTACATCAACGACGCTGAACATCTTCACTGAGTTTAATCCATCATCACGGAACTGCGTTCCACACGGATGTAAAGAAAAGGAGTTATTCAAATGGACCAAGAAGCAGCCAAGCTGATCGGTGCAGGCCTCGCAGCAATCGGCGCCGGTATGGCCGCCATCGGTGTGGGTAACGTGTTCGGCTCGTTCCTCGAAAGCGCTCTGCGTAACCCGGGCGCCGCTGACGGTCAGCAGGGCCGCCTGTTCATCGGCTTCGCCGCCGCCGAACTTCTGGGCCTTCTGTCGTTCGTCGTTGCGATGATCCTGATCTTCGTCGCCTGACGAAATCTGAAGACCGCTCCGGCCGGGCCTCGCGTTCCGGCCGGGGATCCATTTTTGTTGCGCCAGACCTCGGGACCAACCGATGCCTCAGATAGCCCAGCTCGCCGAAACCTATTCCAGCCAGATTTTCTGGTTGCTGGTGATTTTCGGGTTCGTCTTTTTCGTTATTGGCAAGGGCATGGTTCCCAGAGTGATGGGAACCGTTGAACTGCGGGATAAGCAGATCAACGATGACCTCGCCGGGGCAGAAGCCGCCCGCAATCAGGCCAATGCCGAAGAAGAAGCATGGCGCCAGCGCGAGAATGAAAATCGCGCGCAAGCCCAGGCTCTTGTTGCCAAGGCGAAAGCCGATGCGGCCATCGCTTCGGAAGGCAAGCTTGCCGCCGCCCAGGGGCGGATCGACGAGAAGCTCAGTGCAGCCGAGGCGAAAATCGCCGAAGCCCGCACGTCCGCTCTCGCCGAACTCGAAAGCGTTGCCAGCGAAGCAGCCCAGACTATCGTTGAAAAGCTGGCCGGGGTGAGCGTTCCCGCGACATCGGCCTCCTCCGCCGTCAAGAAAGTGCTGAGCAATGGCTAATCCTGCCGCTGAACACGCCGTGGATGCTGTGGATCACAGCGCACACACAACCGCGACGGTCGAACATCCCGCTGGTGGCGAAGGCGCCCATCACGGTCCTGAAGCGCTCAGCCTGGGTGCGTCGGGCTGGGTCGGCATGGCCATGCTGGTGTTCATCGTTCTGCTGATCTGGAAGAAGGTTCCGGCGGTCATCACCGGCGGGCTGGATACCAAGATCGCCGAAATCAAGCATCAGCTTGACGAAGCGAAGCAGTTGCGTGCCGAAGCCGAAGCGCTCCGTCAGGAATATGCGAACAAGATCGCCAATGCCGAAAAGGACGCGGCGGCCATGATCGAGCATGCGCAGCACGAAGCCAGCGGCATTGTCGCGAAGGCCGAAGCGGACACCGAAGCGATGATCGCCCGCCGTCAGAAGATGGCGGAAGACAAGATCGCCGCTGCGGAACGCGGTGCGGTGGATGAACTGCGCGCCAAGGCCGCCAGTGTGGCAAGCGCTGCGGCACGCGGGCTCATCGCTGAAAAGCATGATGCCAGCGCCGACAAGAAGCTGGTCGACGAAGCGATCGCCACGATCTGATCGTCAGCCAGTTCGGCAAGACAAGAGCCCTCCGCGAAAGCGGGGGTTTTTTGTATGCGCGGTCGCCCTGATGTTGGCATGTCCTCGATCTGCGTATGGGCCCTTCGCCGAGTGTGGGTGGGGTGGTCAGACCGCGCCCGGCAAATGCCGCGATTCCGCCACCGGGGTGAGCGGCTTCCCCTGAGTGAACCAGGCAATCAGATTATCGACGACGAGTTGTCCCATCGCCGCGCGGGTGGCGACGGAGCCGGAACCGACATGGGGCAGCAGCACCACGTTCGCCATCGCGATCAATGCGGCGGGGACATGGGGCTCGTTGACATAGACGTCCAGCCCGGCGGCCGCGATCGTGCCATCCTGCAGGGCCGCAATCAGGGCCTCTTCATCCACCACGCTCCCGCGGGAGACATTGATCAGCACGCCTTGCGGCCCGAGGGCGGTGAGCACCGGGCGATCGACCAGATGCGTGGTCGCATCTCCGCCGGGCACAATCACGATCAGGACGTCGCAGGCTTGCGCGAGGCTACGGGCGTCCGGGAAGTAGGCATAGGGGACGTCGGGCTGCCGATGGCGTCCGCAATAGGCGATAGCGAGATCGAACGCGGCAAGCCTGCGGGCAATGGCCTTGCCGATTGCGCCCAGCCCGAGAATGCCGATCTGGCGGCCCTGTAGCGTTGCTGAAAGCGGGAAGGGCTGGGTGGCCCAGCGGCCTTCGCGAACATAGCGGTCGGCCTGCGGAATCCGGCGGATCGTGGCAAGCAGCAGACCCACGGTCAGGTCCGCGACTTCGGCATCCAGCACGCCGGGGGTATTGGTGACGATAACCCCGCGCTCGGCCGCCGCGCGCGCGTCGACATTGTCATAACCGACCCCGAAATTGGCGACGATCTGCAGATGCGGCAGGCGGTCGAACAGGCGGCTGTCGATCTGTCCGGCGAGCGTGTTGGCGGCAATGCCGACAATCGCATCGCGCGTTGTCGGGGGCAGGGCGTCGGCCCCACCCAGTTCCCATAGCCGGTGTGCGGTAAAGCGCGCGTCCAGCGCCGCCATCACGGCGAGGGGCATGGGGGCGGCGACAAGGATATCAGGGCGAATCATGCGCCCGACTATAGCGCGCCGCCGCGGATCGACGACAGGCTGCGTGGCGTGCGGTTTGCGGCCGGGCGTGGCCCCCATAGCAAAAGCCCGCCCGCTCCGAAGAGCGGACGGGCCTCTGACTGGTGCCGGTAAGGCCTGTGGCCGAAGCTTACTGCTTCTGCTTCAGAGCCTCGCCGAGGATGTCGCCGAGCGATGCACCCGAATCGGACGAACCGTACTGTTCGACGGCTTCCTTTTCTTCGGCCAACTGGCGGGCCTTGATCGAGAAGTTCGGCTTCTTCGAACGGTCGAAACCGGTAACCATGGCGTCGACCTTCTGGCCGGCCTGGAAACGGTCGGGACGCTGTTCGTCACGGTCACGGCCGAGATCCGAACGCTTGATGAAGCCGGTTGCGCCATCGTCGCCAGCCTGCACTTCGAGGCCGCCATCGCGGACTTCGAGAATGGTGACTGTGACGACTTCGCCGCGACGGAGCGAACCGCTCGACGAAGTGCCGCCGGCTGCCGGAGCGCCCTTTTCGAGCTGCTTCATACCGAGGCTGATGCGTTCCTTTTCGACGTCCACGTCGAGGACGACGGCCTGAACTTCTTCACCCTTGCGGTGCAGAGCCAGTGCGTCTTCGCCCGAGATGCCCCATGCGATGTCGGACATGTGGACCATGCCGTCCACATCGCCATCGAGGCCGATGAACAGGCCGAATTCGGTCGCGTTCTTGACTTCGCCGGCGACAGTCGAACCAACCGGGTGCTTTTCTGCAAAGGCTTCCCAGGGGTTCTGCTGGGCCTGCTTGAGGCCGAGGCTGATGCGGCGCTTGTCCGAATCGACTTCGAGAACCATGACGTCGACTTCCTGGCTGGTCGAAACGATCTTGCCGGGGTGGACGTTCTTCTTGGTCCAGGACATTTCCGAAACGTGGACCAGGCCTTCGATGCCAGCTTCCAGTTCCACGAAGGCACCGTATTCGGTGATGTTCGTGACCGTGCCCGACAGCTTCGCGCCAACCGGGTACTTGGCGGCGACGCCATCCCACGGATCGCTTTCGAGCTGCTTCATGCCGAGGCTGATGCGCTGCGTATCCTGGTTGATGCGGATGATCTGGACCGAAACGCTGTCGCCGATGTTGACGACTTCGCTCGGGTGGTTGACGCGCTTGTAGCTCATGTCGGTGACATGGAGCAGGCCGTCGATGCCGCCGAGATCAACGAACGCACCGTAATCGGTGATGTTCTTCACGACGCCGTCGATCACCTGGCCTTCGGACAGCTTGTCGATCAGTTCGCTGCGCTGTTCTGCGCGGGTTTCTTCGAGAACCGCACGGCGCGAAACGACGATATTGCCACGGCGGCGATCCATCTTGAGGATCTGGAACGGCTGCGGCATGTCCATCAGCGGGCCTACATCGCGCACGGGGCGGATATCGACCTGCGAACCGGGCAGGAAGGCCACGGCGCCATCGAGGTCGACAGTGAAGCCGCCCTTGACGCGGCCGAAGATGCGGCCTTCGACGCGCTTGCCTTCGCCGAATTCGGATTCAAGCTTGTCCCAGGCGGCTTCGCGGCGGGCGCGGTCGCGGCTGAGCATGGCTTCGCCATCGGCGTTTTCGACGCGGTCAACGAAGACTTCCACTTCGTCGCCAACGCTGAGGCCGTGGGGCTGATCGCCATGGGAAAATTCGCGCAAGGCAACGCGGCCTTCGCTCTTCAGGCCTACGTCGATGATGACGTTGCCGTTTTCGATGGCAGTGATGGTGCCCTTGACAACGCGGCCTTCGAAGCCGCCGTCGTCGGCGCCGCCGAGCTGTTCATCAAGGAGTTTCGCGAAATCGTCGCGAGTGGGGTTTGCCGTTGAGGCCATGTACATGTTCCTGACTTACGATTTCCGGCCAGGCGGTTGTTTCCGCCGGTCTTTTCTCCGCCGTGGCACCATTGCCGTGGCGGGCCAAAGGGCCGAACTGCCACGGTGGCCGAATGCCCGCCGCAGCATCCCCAACCCGCTGAGGGGTGAGGACGGGGCGCGCATATGGGATGGGGCCATGAATAGCAAGAAAAATGCGGCTTTTCGGGGCCGGGATGAGCCAGCCCGGGGCCGCATGGGGCCAGCGCGAACCCTTGCATCCGGGGCAAGGTTCGCGCTGGCGGAACCGCGGGCGATCAGAGCGCGCGTGTGGCCTGGCGTGTGGCCAGTGCCAGCGTGATCAGAAATACCCCGCGGAACAGGAAGCTCGCCGCGATGATGAAGGCGAGATAGAGCAGGCTCGTTTCCGGGCTGGAGAGAAACAGGATCGCGCCGAGAATGACGTCGAGGATACCCAGAAACAGGCGCCAGCCCTTGTCATGCGTACCCTGTATGGCGCTGACGATTTCCACGATGCCCGCCGCGAAGAGCCAGAACCCCAGCATCCACACGATCGAGGCTGCACCGGCCAGCGGGATGAACAGCAGCGCGATACCGGCTGCGAGCGCCAGCAGGCCAAGCAAAATTTCGACCCAGCGCCCTCTGTGTGCGAAAGCGGAAAAGCCCGAAACGATCGCGGATATGCCGTAAACGATGAGCATGATCGCCAAGAGGAAGCCGGCTGCGAAACCAGTCGCTACGGGGTTGAGCAGGGCCAGCACGCCAATCGCGATGACAATCAGGCCATAAGCGAGAATCCATCCCCATGCGGAACGCGCTGCATGCAAGGCGGGGTTATCTGTCCGGTCCGTTTCCATGATCACCTTTCCTCAACGATTATTGCTTTGTTTCACCAGTTTACGCCGATTTGGAAAATACGCGACCCCGTGTTGCGGGGCCGGATGATCGCAACTGGCCATCACAGTTCTGCGATGAAGGCCTGCATCGCCTTGCCCGGATGCCGGGCGCGATGGGTGAGCATGGTGAAAGTGCGATCGGGCAGGGGCCACGCCAGCCGGGCGACAGTGCCTGCCGCCACGCGCGGCGCCGCGGCCAGATCAGAAACGGCGGTGATCAGATCGCCAGCTTCCACCGCCTCGAGAACCGCGCCATTGGAAGGCAGTTCCAGCACGACCTGAAGGCTTTCGGGATTCACGCCGGTTTGGGCCAGCCCGGCCATGGTGTGATCGCGGGTGCCGGAACCCGGTTCGCGCAGGACCCAGCGGGCTTTTCCCAGATCGCCATGCGTGATGCGCCCCCTGGCAAGCGCATGGCCGGGCGCGCCATAGAGGCTGATACGGTCGCCGCCCACGGCCTCCTGCGCCAGCAGATCTTCCACGATTCTGCCTTCGACAAAACCGATATCGGCATCGCCCGCCATGATCTGTGCCGCCGCTTGCATGGTGTTGCCCACCCGCAGCGTCAGCGCGATATGCGGATAGCGTGCGGCAAACCGGGCCATGCGCCGTGGCAGCCAATATGTTGCCACCGTCTGGCTGGCGGCGATGCGCACGGTGCCCCGGGTCAGCCCGGAAAGATCGGCCAGCACCTGACGGGCGGCTTCCGCACGGGCCAGCACGGCACGGGCTTCGGGCAGGAACACGCGCCCGGCCTCGCTCAGTTCCAGCCGCCTGCCAACGCGATCGAACAGGCGGGTGGCGTGGCGTTCTTCCAGCGCGGCAATGGCGGCGCTGATCGATGGCTGTGTCCTGTGCAGCCGCTCGGCCGCGCGCGTCATGCTGAGCATGTCCGCCACGGTGACGAAGATCTGCAACTGATCGAGAGTCATGAAATAGATATGATCTATTAAAAATACAAAATCAATCGATTGGATTTATGATAAGGCAAGGGCCAGTCCGAAGGTATGAACTGGGTTTCAGCCTTCCGCACCGTTTTTCCGGGTCTTGCGCTGTGCGTGGCAGTCGCGCTGCTTGCCGCGATGCTGCAAGTGCTGGGGCAGCTTGTGCTGGGCCAGTCGTGGCTGGAAGCGCTGGTGATTGCGATCTTGCTCGGTTCGTTGCTGCGTACGCTGTGGGCCCTGCCGGATACATGGGCGCCGGGTATCCGGTGCGCGGCCAAGGGGGTGCTCGAACTGGCGATTGCCCTGTTGGGCGCATCGATCAGTTTCGGCGCGATTGCCGATGCCGGGCTGCCGCTGTTGCTGGCCATTGTGGTAACGGTCAGCGGTGCGATTGCGGGCAGCTATGTGCTGGGCCGTGCGATGGGTCTGTCATCGCGCATGGCGATGCTGGTGGCGTGCGGCAATGCCATTTGCGGTAATTCCGCCATTGCCGCCATTGCCCCGGTGATCCGTGCGGAAAGCGAGGATGTGGCCGCCTCCATCGCCTTTACGGCGGTGTTAGGAATCGTCGTGGTGCTGGCTTTGCCGCTGGTCGCCGGGCTGCTCGATCTGGGGCCGGTGGCAGGCGGTATCCTTGCCGGATTGACCGTTTACGCCGTGCCGCAGGTGCTGGCTGCCGCAGGCCCGATGGGCGGTATGGCGGTGCAGGTCGGGACATTAGTCAAACTGGTGCGGGTGCTGATGCTGGGGCCGATTGTGGCGGGGTTGTCGCTGCTGATGATCGGCCGCAAGAACGCGGAAAGCCATGCGCGCGACCTTGCGCGCGGATCGCTGGTCAGGCTTGTCCCCCCGTTCATTGTCGCCTTCCTCGCATTGGCGAGCGTGCGTTCACTTGGGCTCATGCCCGAACAGGCTGCACACGTGGCCCACACGGCCAGCGGGGGGCTGACAGTGATCGCCATGGCCGGGCTGGGGCTGGGCGTCGACGTGCGCAGTATCTGGGCCGCAGGGCCGCGCAGCGTGTTCGTGGTCACCGCATCGCTGCTGCTGCTGGGCACACTGGCCTATGCCGCGATGCGCCTGACCGGGTTGGCATGATGGGGTAACCCGTTGTGCGTAATCAGCTTTGGCCGATCCGCTTTTCGACCAGCGCGATGGCGGCGGCGATGGCCGCGTCACGGTCCAGTTCCGATGTGTCGAACAGCACGGCGTCGGGCGCCGGGACAAGCGGGGATTGCGCACGGGTGCGGTCGCGCGCATCGCGGGCGGCCAGATCGGCGGCAATCGCATCGCGGGTGACAGGGTCGCCGCGTTTGCACATTTCAAGATAGCGCCGCTGCGCGCGGGCATCGACCGATGCGGTCACGAACAGTTTTATCGTGGCGTCCGGGGCGATCACCGTGCCGATGTCGCGGCCATCGAGAACCGCGCCGCCCTGCTGTGCGGCAAAGGCGCGCTGCCGTTCAAGCAGGGCCGCACGCACGCCGGGGTGGACGGAGACGCGGCTGGCAAGCCCGCCGGTTTCCTCGCTGCGGAGCATGGGGTCGGCCAGCAGATCCTCCGAAAACGTGCAGGCTGCCAGTGCATCTGCGGCCTCGTCGGGATCGCCGCCGTTCAGCACGACCTGCCGCCCGACCGCGCGATAGAGCAGCCCGGTGTCGAGATGGGGCAGGCCAAAATGCGCGGCGAGCGCTTTGGCGATCGTGCCTTTGCCCGATGCCGTGGGGCCATCGACGGCAATGATCATGCGCTGCGTTCCCGCAGAGCCTTCACCAGCCCCCAGATCGCGATGGAGGCCCAGAAGAATTCCAGCACCAGCGAGGCGGGGTTCATGTTCACCAGCAACGAAACGGTCAACAGCGCCGCGCCCAGCAGGTTCACCCCGTGCTGGATGAACGGGTTCGGGTTCGCCCGCCAGGTGATGTACGCATAGGCAAAGATGATGCAGGCCATCCCTGCGAAGCCGAACAGGTTCGCGGTGGCAGGGCTCATTGCGCCAACCCGTCGAGCAGGGCTTCGAAATTGGGAAAGCTGGTTGCGATGGGGCGGGTGTCGTCCACTTCCACCCCGGCATCGCTGGCGAGACCAGCCACCGCCATGCTCATCGCGATGCGGTGATCGAGGTGGGTCGCCACCGCTGTGCCGGTTCCGCCGGGCAGGCGCGCGCCGCCGCTGCCGTGAATGACGAGGCCATCCTCACGTTCTTCGACCGCGACCCCGATAGAGGAAAGCGCCGTGGCCATGACCGCGAGACGATCCGATTCCTTCACGCGCAATTCGTCGAGCCCCGCTGTCACCGTGCGGCCTTCCGCCAGAGCGGCGGCCACGAACAGCACGGGGAATTCGTCGATCATGCTGGGCGCGACGGCGGGGTCCACCGTGATGCCGTGCAGCGGGGAATGGCAAACGCGCAGATCGGCCACCGGTTCACCCCCCACGATGCGCGGGTTGATCTCTTCGATCCGGCCACCCATGGCGCGCAGGACTTCCACCAGCCCGGCACGGGTCGGGTTAAGGCCGACATTTTCGATCACCAGATCGCTGCCGGGCACGATCAGTGCGGCCACGATGAAAAACGCAGCCGAGGATGGGTCACCCGGCACTTCGATTGTCTGGGGTTTCAGTTCCGCTTCGCCGCGAATGCGGATCACGCGTTCCCCGTCTTGTTCCTCGACTGTCAGATCCGCGCCAAAACCGGTCAGCATGCGTTCCGAATGATCGCGCGTGGGGATGGGCTCAATCACCGTGGTCACGCCCGGGGTGTTGAGGCCCGCCAGCAGGATCGCGCTTTTGACCTGTGCGGAAGCAACCGGCAGGCGATAGGTGATGGGCACAGCAGGCGCCGCGCCGCGAATCATCAGCGGCAGGGTCTGGCTGCCGTTCGGTCCCGGCGTCGCGGTGAAGGCGGTGCCCATCTGCGCCAGCGGGTCGATCACGCGGCCCATCGGGCGTTTGGAAAGGCTGGCATCGCCGGTGAACGTGGCGGTGATGCCGTGGCTGGCAATCAGCCCCATGAGCAGGCGGGTGGATGTGCCGCTATTGCCCATTTCCAGTGCGCGATCGGGCTGCAGCAAGCCGCCGACGCCCACGCCATTGATATACCAGGTGCCATTGTCGTCGCGGCGGATCGTCGCGCCCATCGCGCGCATCGCATCGGCGGTGGCCATGACATCCTCGCCTTCGAGCAGGCCGGTCACGCGGGTTTCCCCCACGGCTAGCGCACCGAACATCACCGCGCGGTGGCTGATCGACTTGTCGCCGGGCACCTTGATCGTCCCCCGCAGCGGACCGCCTGCGACAAAACGGCGCGGGCGCATGGCAGGGTCGTGAAGGAGCGATTCGGCGGCAGGCATGAAACTTGACTTTCTCGTTGGAGAGGGGCTTTGGGCGCGGCGGCTTTTGACAGCGCCTGCCTCCTATGGCAAGGCGCGCGCCGCGCTCCTTCAGGGAGCTTTACGATATCGTATGAATTGCGCATGTTTATGCTGCCGGTAACGGCGGCCTATTTGAGGATTATCCATGGTTAAGGCTGAATGGGGCACCAAGCGTACCTGCCCGAAATGCGCCACCCGCTTCTATGACCTGGGCAAGGATGAACCGGCGACCTGCATCGATTGCGGCGCCCAGTGGTTTCCCGAGCCTGTGCTGAAGTCGAAGCAGCCGATTCCTTTTGAGGAAGAGAAAGAGCAGAAGGTCGAGGATCAGGATGCTGATCTGGCTGATGACGATCTGGACGATATCGATGATGACGGCGATTCACCGGATAACGATGTCGATCTGGGCGGCGATGACGATCTCGGCGTGCCGGGTGCGTCGGACGACGAAGACGAAGACAACTGATACCTGTCGGGGGCCGGTTTTTCGGCTCCCGATGCAGGACCGCCCCGGCGGTTTTGCAAAGTGCAGCAGGGGATTGCCGAAAAAAATGAAATCCCCTCTTGCCAAGGTTGGAGCCTGCTTCTAGAGGGCGGCTCCCAGCCAATGAGGCAGGGCCGATGAACCTCCCAGGGATATCGGAATTGAATGGAACGGGGCCGTAGCTCAGCTGGGAGAGCGCTACAATGGCATTGTAGAGGTCAGGGGTTCGATCCCCCTCGGCTCCACCATTCAGGACATAAAACGGTTCCTGTGAACCGTACGCTGGCCGACGAGTTTTCGTCCGCCGGCGTTTTTCGCGTTTAACACCGTTCTGCGGTGTAAGGAGTGACGAAGCGCATGTTCGACAGCCTTTCCGATCGTCTGGGCGGCGTATTCGATCGCCTGCGCGGGCGCGGTGCGCTGAACGAACAGGATGTGCGCGATGCGATGCGCGAAGTGCGCGTCGCCCTCCTGGAAGCCGATGTCGCGCTGCCGGTTGCCCGCCGCTTCATCGATGCCGTCACCGAAAAGGCCGTTGGCCATCAGGTTCTGAAATCGGTCACGCCGGGCCAGCAGGTCGTCAAGATCGTCAATGACGAACTGGTCGCGATGCTGGGCGGGGAAGAGGTTGTCGGCCTCAATCTCGAGGCGCGTCCGCCGGTTGTGGTGATGATGGTCGGCCTGCAAGGCTCGGGCAAGACCACCAGCACGGCCAAGCTGGCCAAGCTGCTGAAAGAAAAGCAGGGCAAGAAGGTGATGATGGCGTCGCTCGACGTCAATCGCCCCGCAGCGCAGGAACAGCTCGCCGTTTTGGGGGAGCAGACCGGTGTCGCCACCCTGCCGATTATCAAGGGACAAGCCCCGGTCGATATCGCCACGCGCGCGCTGCAATCGGCAAAGTTGCAGGCGGTCGATGTTCTGATGCTCGACACGGCGGGCCGTCTCCACGTTGACGATGCCCTGATGGCCGAAATGAAGGCTGTCGCCGCGATTTCCACGCCGCAGGAAGTGCTGCTGGTGGTCGATTCGCTGACGGGTCAGGATGCGGTCAACGTCGCGCAGAGCTTTACCGCCGGTGTCGATCTGACCGGTGTGGTACTGACCCGGATGGATGGCGATGCGCGCGGCGGTGCGGCGCTGTCGATGCGTGCGGTCACGGGCAAGCCGATCAAGTTTGCCGGTACCGGTGAAAAGCTCGATGCGATCGAGCCGTTCCATCCCGGCCGCGTTGCCAGCCGCATTCTCGGCATGGGCGATGTCGTTTCGCTCGTCGAAAAGGCCGCTGCGGTCGTCGAGAAGGAAGAAGCGGAACGCCTCGCGGAACGGATGATGAAGGGGCAGTTCGATATGAACGACCTTCGCAGCCAGTTGCGCCAGATGCAGAACATGGGCGGTCTGGGCATGCTCGCCGGGATGATGCCGGGCATGAAGAAAGCCAAGGCCGCGATGGCGGCCAGCGGCATGAACGACAAAGTGCTGGTGCATATGGATGCGATTATCGGCTCCATGACCCCGAAAGAGCGCCAGCGCCCCGAACTGCTTAACGCCAAGCGTAAAAAACGCATTGCGGCAGGCGCCGGCATGGAAGTGCAGGACGTCAACAAGCTCCTGAAAATGCATCAGGAAATGGGTCGCGCGATGAAGCAGATCAAGAAGATGGGCGGGCTCAAGGGGCTGGGCGCGCTGTTCGGCAAGGGCGGCCTTGATGCCGCTATGCCGGGCCTTGGCGCCGGTGGCCCCGGCGGCGGGCTGGGTGGTCTTGGCGGTGGTGCCAATATCCCGCCCGAGCTGCAGAATTTGTTGAATAAAAAGAATTAATTTCAGTAATTTAAGATAGAAAGGTTACACCAATGGCAATTTCCCTGCGTCTGTCGCGCGGTGGTGCGAAGAAGCGCCCTTATTACCGCATCGTGGTTGCTGACGTCCGTTCGCCCCGCGACGGCAAGTATCTGGAACAGGTCGGCACCTACAACCCGGTTCTCCCCAAGGGTGACGAAAACCGCGTGAAGCTGAACGACGATCGCGTGCGTTACTGGCTCGGCGTTGGCGCACAGCCGACCGATCGCGTTGCCCGTTTCCTCGACGCCGCTGGCCTCAAGGAACGTACTGCCAAGGTGAACCTGAAGAAGGGTGAACCGGGCGAAAAGGCCAAGGAACGCGCAGAAGAAAAGGCTGCCAAGCTGGCTGAAGCGGAAGAAGCGGCCAAGGCTGCTGCCGCAGCGCCTGCTGAAGAAGCGCCCGCCGCTGAAGAAGCACCGGCCGCTGAAGCTGCAGCCGAAGAAGCACCCGCTGAAGGGGCTTCCGAGGAACAGGCAGAAGGCTGATCAGCCTTGGCACAGGACAAACCCGTCACTCTCGCGGCCATCATCGGTGCGCATGGCGTGACGGGTGAAGTCCGCCTGAAACTGTTCGGGGAGGGCGTTACCGCGCTCTCCCGTTACAGCAGTTTCAACGACGGCGCGCTCACGCTGAAAAAGCTGCGCGACGATAACAAGGGCGGCGCCATCGCCCGTTTCGCCGAAGTGACCGACCGCAACCGTGCGGAAAGCCTGCGCGGCACGGTGCTCACCATTCCGCGTTCCGCGCTGCCGGAACTGGATGAGGGCGAATACTACCACGCCGATCTGATCGGCCTTTCGGCCATTTCCACCGCCGGTGAACCGCTGGGCAGGGTGATCGCGGTCGATAATTTCGGCGCGGGTGACGTGCTCGAGATCGAGCGGCCCGATGGCAAACGTTTCATGATTCCGATGCGGGAAGAAGCCGTGGCCGAATGGAATGCGGAACGGTTGGTGGTGACGCCGGACTTTGCCGAGGCATGACCTTCAGCGCCACGATTCTGACGCTCTATCCGGAGATGTTCCCCGGTTCGCTGGGGGTCAGCCTGGCCGGTCGTGCGCTGGCGGAAGGCAAGTGGCACTGCGATACGGTGCAGATTCGCGATTTCGCGCAGGACAAGCATCGCACAGTGGATGATACGCCGGCTGGCGGCGGTGTGGGCATGGTGCTGAAAGCGGATGTTCTGGCGCGGGCGATCGATCATGCGCGCGAACGCAGCCCCGATTGCCCGGTTCTGGCCATGACCCCGCGTGGTAAACCGATCACGCAGGCGCGGATTCGCGCGCTTGCGGCCGGGCCGGGGGTGACGATCCTGTGCGGTCGGTTCGAAGGATTCGACGAACGAATCTTTGCCGGGCGCGCGGTGGAAGAAGTCGCCGTAGGCGATATCGTGCTGTCCGGCGGGGAACCTGCCGCATTGATGATTCTCGATGCTTGCATTCGGCTGCTGCCCGGCGTAATGGGCGCGACCGAAAGCGGGCATGAAGAGAGCTTCGAACAGGAGCTTCTCGAATATCCGCAATTTACCCGACCTGTTGAATGGGAAGGGCGCACGATCCCTGAAGTGCTGCGATCGGGGGATCATGCGAAGATCGCCGCCTGGCGGAAACAAAAGGCGGAGGACGATACACGGTTACGCAGACCGGACCTTTGGGAACGCCACAGGGGCGTTCGGGACCAGTCTGCCTCTGGCGCGCGGCATGAAGATAAGGACCAGGCTCAATGAACCTGATTCAGCAGATCGAGGCCGAGGAAATCGCCAAGGCCGGCAAAGATATTCCAGAATTCCGTCCGGGTGACACCGTGCGCGTCGGCGTGAAGGTCGTCGAAGGCACGCGTACCCGCGTCCAGAACTACGAAGGCGTGTGCATTGCACGTTCGAACCGTGGCATGGGCTCCAACTTCACCGTTCGCAAGATCAGCTTCGGTGAAGGCGTTGAGCGCGTGTTCCCGCTCTATTCGCCGAACATTGACAGCATTACCGTCGTCCGCCGCGGTATCGTGCGTCGGGCGAAACTTTACTATCTGCGTGGCCGCACAGGTAAACGTGCGCGCATTGCAGAACGGCGCGATTACCAGAGCGCCGGCCAGGAGGGCTAAGGCCCCACGCCGCACAACGGAAATCCGTAAAAGGGCGTACCTGGCAAACCAGCCAGGGCGCCCTTTTTCTTTTGGATTTTGTTTTTGTCCCATTCGTTCAGCACGTCGAGAAAGGAAGTGGCCATGCATATTGCGTTCTCCCGCCGCGCCGTGCTGGCCGGTGGATTGGCGGCCGGGATTGCCGGATGTTCGCGCGCATCGAATGCGCAGGCCGGTGCGGATCAGGCTTCAGGCGTGCGCAAGGCTCCGGCCGAAGCGCTGGCCCTGATCGCGGCGGCGCGGGCGCAGATTGGGGTCACGCTGGCCTATGATCCGGCCTATACCCGTCTGGCCTATCCCAATGGCGATGTGCCGCGCGAACGCGGGGTGTGTACGGATGTGGTGATCCGGGCTTACCGGGATGCGTTCGGCATCGATCTGCAGCGTGCGGTGCATGAAGATATGGCCGGGAATTTTGCCGCCTATCCGCGCAATTGGGGATTGCGCGGGGCTGATCGTAATATCGATCATCGCCGCGTGCCCAATCTGGAACGCTTCTGGCAGCGCAAGGGCAGCCGTCTGGCCATGCCGGACAGCGTGAAGGGGTGGATGCCCGGCGATCTGTTTTCCTCGCTCGTGGGCGGGCGGTTGCCCCACACGGGCATTGTTTCCGACCGGGTTTCGCCCAATGGCGTTCCTCTGGTCATTCACAATATCGGCCGCGGCACACGGGAAGAAGACCTTTCCGTTGCGGGCCGGATGATTGGCCGGTTCCGCTGGCGGGTCTGAATTTTCATGCCCCCGTGCATGCGGTGGGCGCAATCCTATTGAACACAGCCAGCGAAACGGCCGGCTAGAGTAAGGAGCAAGGACGTGGGTTATCGTGTAGCAGTTGTCGGCGCGACGGGTAATGTCGGGCGTGAAATGCTCGCCATTCTGGCCGAGCGTGAATTCCCGATCGACGAAATCGCAGCCGTGGCCAGCCCGCGCTCGACGGGCAGCGAAATCGAATTCGGCGATACCGGCAAAATGCTCAAGGTGAAGAACATCGAACACTTCGATTTCACCGGATGGGATATTGCCCTGTTCGCTGCCGGTTCTGGGCCGACGCAGATTTATGCGCCCAAGGCCGCCAGCCAGGGCTGCGTTGTGATCGACAACAGCTCGCTCTATCGCATGGACCCGGACGTGCCGCTGATCGTGCCCGAAGTGAACCCGGACGCCATCGACGGCTATACCAAGAAGAACATCATCGCGAACCCCAACTGCTCGACCGCGCAGATGGTTGTGGCGCTCAAGCCGCTGCATGATGCCGCCACGATCAAGCGCGTGGTTGTGTCGACCTACCAGTCGGTTTCCGGCGCGGGCAAGGAAGGCATGGACGAACTGTTCGAACAGAGCCGTGGCATCTTCGTGGGCGATCCGGTCACTGTGAAGAAGTTCACCAAGCAGATCGCGTTTAACGTGATTCCGCACATCGACGTGTTCCTGGACGATGGTTCGACCAAGGAAGAATGGAAGATGGTGGCTGAAACGAAGAAGATCCTCGATCCGAAGATCAAGCTGACTGCCACGTGCGTGCGCGTGCCGGTGTTCGTGGGGCACTCTGAATCGCTGAACATCGAGTTTGAAAATGAAATCTCGGCGCAGCAGGCGCAGGACATCCTGCGCGAAGCACCGGGCATCATGCTCGTCGACAAGCGCGAAGACGGCGGTTACGTGACCCCGGTCGAAGCCGCTGGCGATAGTGCAACCTATATCAGCCGCGTTCGCGAAGACCCGACGGTTGATTACGGTCTGGCGCTGTGGTGCGTGTCGGACAACCTGCGCAAGGGTGCTGCGCTCAACGCGGTGCAGATCGCGGAACTGCTTGGCCGTCGCCACCTCAAGAAGGGCTGATCTTCGGCCTGGGCAGCATGCTGTCATGAAAACGGCCCGTCCTGAGCGATCAGGGCGGGCCGTTTCCGTTCAGGGCATGGGCTAAGGGCGGGTCAGTGCCCGGTGTCTTCCGGCACGTAACGCGGCCCGGCCTTGATCTTCATGAACAGGATCAGCGGCAGGGTGGCCAGCGCAAACCACATCATCAGATAGAAATCGTCGATATAGGCGATCATCGCCGCCTGCCGGTTGATCTCCCCATCGATCATGTACAGCCCGGCATCGGCAATCGACTGGTACCGATCGACGGTCGACAGGTCGATCATGCCGCCAACGTTGCCCGACACGTGCTGCGCCAGATCGCTATGGCTGACCTGCACATTGCGGGCGAACAGCGCGGTCATGATCGAAATGCCGATGGAAGAGCCGACCGAACGGAACAGGTTCAACAGGCTCGACCCTTCGGCGCGCAACTGCGGTTTCAGGGTGGTGAAGGCCGCGACATTGATCGGCAGGAACACGAAGCCGACCCCAAGGCCCATGATCACCCCTGAAACGATTATCTCATGCTGCCCGATATCCAGCGACCAGCCCGCCATCATATAGAGCGAATAGGCCAGCAGAAGGGTTCCCAGGCTGACCAGGATGCGCGCATCGACCCCGCGCCGCACCAGCCACCCGGCAAGCTGCATCGACACCAGCGAGCCGACGCTGCGCGGAACCAGCAGCATCCCGGTATCGATCACGTTGTAACCCAGCAGGGTCTGCATCATCGGGGGCAGCAGCGCCATGTTGGCGTACATCACGATCCCGGTCACCACCATGAAGACCAGCGCGATATTGTAATTGAGATCGGCGAACAGCAACCGGTCGAACAGCGGATGCAGGGCGGTGCAGAAATGGATCACCGCCATCCACACGCAGGAGGCGATAATCGCGACGTAAATCCAGCTTTCGGTCGCGTGAAACCAGTCGATCTGGTGCCCCCGGTCGAGCAGCATCTGCAGCGCGGTGAGCGCCACGGCGACGAGCAGGAACCCGGTCCAGTCGAACGGGCGCTTCACTTTGGGTGCGGTGGGCAACTGCGCATAAAGAATCGCGAAGGCAAGCGCGCCCAGAGGCACGTTGACGTAGAAGATCCAGCGCCAGTTGGAATACTCGGTCAGGTATCCGCCGAGGACCGGCCCGATGATCGGCCCGATAATCACCCCGAAGCTCCACACGGCCATGATCGTGGCCTGTTTGCTGGGCTTGGTGGCGTCGAGCATCGAGCTTTGACTGAGCGGCAGGATGAATGCCCCGGAAACCCCCTGCAGGCAGCGGAACAGCACCATGACTTCCAGATTCCACGCCATGCCACACAGCATCGAGGCGACGACGAACCCGGCGGTGGACAGCAGGAACAGCCGTCGCGCGCCAATCCGTCCGGAAAGCCACCCGGTCGTGGGCAGGGCAACGGCGCTGGCGATGATGTAGCTTGTCAGCACCCATGTGATCGTGTCGGGCTGTGCGCCCAGCACCGATTGCATGTGTGGCAGCGCGACATTGGCGATCGTGGAATCGAGCACCTGCATCAGTGCGGCCAGCATCGTGCCGAACACCAGCAGCCGATGGTTGCCCACCGCGAAACGCGGAACGTCGCGTAGCGGTTCCGCTGCCGAGCCGTCCTGCGCCGGAACTGCGGCGCCTGCCATGGCGTCAGTGGCCCTTGTTGTTGGTGAACACGGTGATATGCGCCGAAAGGCCTGCGATCAGCTTGCGCGGGCTCTTGCTGTCAATGGCGACACGCACGGGCACGCGCTGCGTCACCTTGACCCAGTTGCCGGTGGCATTTTGCGCAGGCAGCACGGAAAATTCCGAACCCGTACCTGCACCGATCGAGGCGACATGGCCGCGCAAGGGCGCGTCGGGGTAGGCATCAAGGCGAATCTCCGCACGCTGGCCCACGCGCATGTCCTTGAGATCGGTTTCCTTGAAATTGGCTTCGACATAGCTGGCATCGCTCTTGACCAGAGTGACGAGCGGAAGCCCGGTTACCGCCAACTGCCCTTTCTGAAGGCGATCGGCTTCGGCGATAACGCCCGACGCCGGGGCACGCACTTCGGTGCGCCTGAGATCGAGTTCGGCCGTGGCGCGTTGCGCCTTGGCCACGGCGATTTGCGGATTGACGCCCGGCACGGCGGCGCCGGAAGCGAGTTTCGCCTGGGCTTCGGTCTGCCCGGCCTGTGCCGTGCGCAGCGAGGCGCGGGCCTGTTCCACCTTGTGACGGGCGGCATCGTAATCGGCCTTGGTGGTGAAACCGCGATCCCACAGCGCGCTCTGTCGGGCGAACGTGGCTTCAGCGAAGGAAATGTCTTCGCGCGCGGCAGCGATATCGGCCCCGGATAGTGCGGTATCATGCGACAGGGCGGTGACATTGGCCTGCGCGCTGGCGAGCGCGGCATCGGCCTGCTGAATTTTCAGCTGAAACGGTTGCGGATCGATACGGAACAGTAACTGCCCGGCTTCGACATGCTGGTTTTCCTTCACGAATACATCCGTGATCGGCCCGGCCACTTCCGCGCTGACGGATACCTTGTCCTGATGGAGATAGGCGTTGTCGGTCGAGACCTTGCCCTGTTGCATGGTCCAGTAAGTGACACCGCCCGCGACGATCAGCAGCGGGACGCTGATCATGGCCAGCAGGCGCAAACGCCGTGCCCCCCCGGTTCTGGTTTCGGGGATCGGTTGTTCGGATGCTTCGTGTTCGGTCCGCATATTCAGATCGGCCTCAGCCATGCGCGGTAACTTCCTTGTTTTCCGTTATTTTTTCTGACGGACTGACCAGTTGTTCGCCCATGCGGGAAAGCAGCCGATGCAAGATCTGCAATTCGTCAGAGGTAAAGGGGGATTGAATGTCGTCCACGAGTTGGTCGATCTTTTCCTGCAACACAGGCTCGAGCGCGCGGGCCTTGTCCGAACGCGACAGGAGCCGGGCGCGGCGATCGTTGGGATCGGGGCTGCGTTCGATCAGGTCCGCTTCGACCATGCGGTCCACCATCCGGCACAGGGTGATCGGTTCGACTTCGAGAACGCTCGCATAATGGGTCTGTTGCCGGCCTTCGTCCGCAGCGAGAATCATCAACAGGCGTGCCTGTGCGCCGGTCACGCCCACTTCGCGCATCCGTTCGTCAAATCTGCGGCGGATATGGCGCGCGCAATCCGAAAGAAGGTAGCCTACTGATCTCATGGTGAGGGCGGATATAATAAGTGTGCTTATTATGCAATCGGAACTGCATGAAATCGAGCGGTCGTCCGCACTTTTTTGCTTTCGGTGTCAGCGCGGTTTATCGGGGGCCATCCGGCAGAGAATGGCCGCAATCGATTGCGCAGAAAGGCACGCATGAGCGAATTGACCCAGGACTATGCCGTGGCGCGTGACGGTACGCAGCTTGCCCTGCATCGCATCGGGGCGGGGCGGCCGCTGGTGTTGCTGCACGGGCTGTTTTCCAATGCCGATACCAACTGGATACGGTTCGGCCATGCGCGGGTTCTGGCCGATGCCGGGTTCGACGTGATCATGCCCGATTTGCGCGCGCATGGACAAAGCGGGGCGCCGCACGGCGCGGCAGCCTATCCGCGCGATGTGCTGGTGCGCGATGTGGAAGATGTGATTGCCCACTGTGCGCTGGCCGATTTCGATCTGGCCGGGTTCTCTCTGGGCGCGCGGACTGCAGCTGCGGCGGTGATCGCCGGGGTCGCCCCGCGGCGGCTGGTTCTGGCGGGTATGGGGCTGCAGGGCCTGTCCGGCTGGCATCGGCGCGCGGCGTTCTTCATCGATGCGATCGACCGGTTCGATTCGGTCAAACGCGGGGATGATGCCTGGTTCGCCGTACAATTCATGAAATCGACCAAGGTCGACCGCGTGGCTGCGCGCCTGTTGCTGCAATCGGTGGGTGATGTGGCACAGGGCGATCTGGCGCGGATCACCGTGCCGACGCTGGTGGTGGCGGGCGACAAGGACCGCGATAACGGTGATCCCGAGGCTCTGGCAGAGGTCTTGCCCGATGCTCGGTTCGTGGAAATTTCGGGCACGCATATGAGTTCTGTGACCGATCCCGCGCTGGGGCGAACGATAGCGGAATTCCTGACTGCCTGATTGTCTTTGGGCTGATCGTTTTCGGCCCCGGCAGGCCAAGAAAAAACCCCCTTTCCGCTGGGGAAAGGGGGTTTTTGAATACCGGACCCGATGGGTCGGGAAAGCGTCAGCCTCAGGCTTCGCCGTCTTCCGAAGTCAGAAGATCTTCCGGAATTTCGCCGGGTTCCGCGTTCGGATCGACGGCTTCGGTGAAGCCTTCCGATTCGGCGCGATCGTCTTCGAACATCTGGGCCATGACGTCGACGCCCTGGCTCTGCAGTGCCGCTTCGTCATCCGAACGGGCAACGTTTGCCTTCACGATCACGGAAACTTCCGGGTGAAGCGCAACGCGCACGTCGAACATGCCGATGGTCTTGATCGGGCGTTCCAGAATGACCTGCGACTTGTTCACGTCGTGGCCCTGGGCGACCAGCGCATCGACGATGTCGCGCACGCTGACCGAACCGTAAAGCTGGCCCGAGTTCGACGAGGCGCGGATCAGCACCACTTCGGCGCCGGCCACCTTTTCGCCGCTCTTCTCGGCATCGACGCGACGTTCCGCGTTTTCCTTTTCCAGGCGGTCGCGGTTCGCTTCGAAGACCTTCTTGTTGGCTTCGTTGGCGCGGAGCGCCTTCTTGAGGGGCAGAAGGAAGTTACGGGCGTAACCGTCCTTTACGGTGACAACGTCACCGATCGTGCCCAGCTTCTCGATGCGTTCGAGCAGGATGATATCCATGGTCGCTCGCTCCTTACTTCACGATGTAGGGAAGCAGGCCGATCGTGCGCGCACGCTTGATAGCCTTCGAAAGTTCACGCTGCTTCTTGGCAGAAACGGCGGTGATGCGGCTCGGAACGATCTTGCCACGTTCGGACATGAAGCCCTGCAGCAGACGAACGTCCTTGTAATCGATCTTCGGCGCGTTCTTCGCGGAGAACGGGCAGCTCTTGCGGCGGCGGAAGAAGGGGCGGGCCATCAGTTTTCTCCATCCCGGTCGCGGCTGCGGCGACGTTCGCGATCGTTCTTGCGCATCATGACGGACGGGCCGTTTTCATGTTCGTCAACGCGGACGGTCATGTAACGGATGATGTCTTCGTTGATGCGGTTCTGGCGTTCCAGTTCCTCGATCACGGCGCCCGAAGCTTCGATGTTCAGCAGGACGAAGTGCGCCTTGCGGTTACGGTCGATCTTGTAGGCGAGGTTCTTGAGGCCCCAGGTTTCGGTCTTGGTGACCTTGCCTTCGCCCTGTTCGACAATCTCGGTGGCTGCGGCTGCCAATGCATCGACCTGAGCCTGGCTCAGATCCTGGCGCGCAAGAAGAACATGCTCATAAAGCGGCATGTGCGCAATCCTTTCAATCTACACCGATCGCTGGCTGATCCGCGCCCATCGCGGGAGCCCCTCCGGCTTTCTTCGTTTCCCGGCGGCTGGCAAAGCTTTGCCTGACAACAGGGAAGCGCGGCCCATAACGGTTTCTGGCGTGATTGCAAGGCAAGAGAATCGCAGGGCACGATGCGGCACTGTGTTGCGCGCCGTGCAGACATCGCCCCTGCAAGCAGACTCTACGCATTTATGTTTTCATGTATATAGCTCCTCCATGATCAGAGCGCGTTCTTCTGTCTTGGTGGCTTTTCTCGCAGCCTGCCTTGCCACGGTTTTGGCCGGATGTTCGCCCGCTGCGGAGACGGGGGCGAGCAAGGAAACCCCGCCTGTTGTTCTGGCAGCGGCGAGTTTGCAGGAATCGCTGGAGGCAGCGGCCCTGCAGTGGGCGGCGAAAGGGCATCCCAAACCGGTCCTGTCATTCGCGGCATCGTCGGCATTGGCGCGGCAGGTGGAAAATGGCGCACCCGCCGACATCTTTTTCTCCGCGGACGAGCAATGGATGGACGAACTGAACGGCAAGGGCCTGTTGCGCCCCGGGACGCGGGCGACTGTGCTGGGCAACAGCATCGTGCTGATTGCGCCGAAGACCAGTCTGGTCAACGCGCGTCTCGATGATCCTCGAGGCTTCGGCGCAGCACTGGGTGACGGGCGCCTCTCCATGGCCGATCCGGCCGCCGTGCCCGCCGGGAAATACGGGATGGCCGCCTTGAAAACGCTGGGCATCTGGCCTGTGGTGGAAAAGCGCGTGGCCCGGGCGGAAAATGTGCGCGCTGCGCTGGCGCTGGTTGAACGGGGGGAAGCTCCGTTGGGCATTGTCTATGCGACCGATGCCGCCGCTTCGGCCAAAGTGCGGGTTGTGGCCGTGTTCCCGCAGGACAGCCATCCGCCGATTCTCTATCCCGTGGCTGTCCTGAAGAATGCGACCAGTGCCGATGCGCAGGCGTTCCGGGATTTCCTCGCTTCCCCGGAAAGTCAGGGCATTTTCCGGAAGTACGGCTTTACCGCGCCGTAATGGCCCTGCTCAGCGCCGCCGAATGGGACGTGGTCGTGCTGTCTCTCAAAGTCAGCATGGTGGCGATGCTTGCCTCCCTGCCGATTGCCTATGCGCTGGCCTGGCTGCTGGCCCGCAAGCGCTTTCCCGGTCGGATGCTGCTGGATGCGGCGGTGCATCTTCCACTGGTCCTGCCACCGGTGGTGACAGGGTGGCTGCTGCTGATCCTGTTCGGGCGCAATGGCCCTGTCGGAAGCTGGCTGGAAGACTGGTTCGGGGTGACGCTGATGTTCCGGTGGACCGGGGCGGCACTGGCGGCAGCCGTCATGGCCTTGCCGCTGATGGTGCGCGCTATCCGCCTGTCGATCGAGGCGGTGGACCGCCGGTTGGAGCAGGCGGCGCGGACATTGGGGGCGGGCCCCATACGGGCCTTCGCCACAATCACGCTGCCGCTGACCTTGCCGGGCATTCTGGCAGGCGCGGTGCTCGGCTTCGCCCGGTCGATAGGGGAATTCGGGGCAACGATCACTTTCGTGTCCAATATCCCCGGGCAGACCCGCACGCTGCCGCTGGCGATCTACAGCGGGTTGCAGATTCCGGGCATGGACATGGAGGTGGCGCGACTGGCCGTGATTTCGGTGATTCTGTCGCTGGCGGCGCTGATGTTGTCGGAATGGCTGGTACGGCGTTCGGGCGGGGGGCGTGCGCATGTCCTTTGAGCTGAACCTGCGCCACCGGATCGGGGGTACACAGATCACATTCGATGCACAGACCGCCGTTCCGCTGATGGCGCTGGTCGGGCCTTCCGGCGCAGGCAAGACCACGGTGCTCAACATGATCGCAGGGCTGGTCAGGCCCGATCATGGGCGAATTGCCGTGGGCGGCCGCGTGCTGTTTGATAGCGCGACCGGGGTGAATTGCCCGCCCGATGCGCGTAGGGCGGGCTATGTGTTTCAGGATAACCGCCTGTTTCCGCATCTGCGGGTGGGGGCGAACCTCCGCTATGGCGAAAAGCTGGCGCCGCCCGATGCACGCTGGATCACGCAGCGAGAGGTTATCGCCTTTCTCGGCATTGCGCACCTTCTGGATCGCTGGCCCGCGAACCTGTCTGGCGGCGAAGCGCGGCGCGTGGCCATTGGCCGGGCGCTGCTGGCAGGCCCGCGCTTCCTGTTGATGGATGAACCTTTGACCTCGCTCGACCCGGCACGAGCGGAGGAAATCCTGCGGGTGGTGGAACGCATAAGGGATGAACTGGAACTCCCCGTGCTTTATGTCAGCCACGCTTCGGCGGAAGTTGCGCGGCTTACGGCTTGTATTTTGTCCCTACCCTGAGCAGGGGGGAAATATGACACGCGTTCTTACAGGTCTTGCAGCCGGGTTCTGCCTGCTGGCAGGTGCGCCGGCATGGGCGCAGGACAAGGCGTCAGACAAGAAGGCGCCAGAAAAGAAAGTCGGCGTTCTGCAACAGGCCATTGGCGATCCCGATGACCTGACCATAACCGGAACGCTGCGCATGCGCTACGAAACGCTGGCCAACCAGTTCCGGCCCGGACTGGATGAGAACAGCGACATTCTGGTGATCCGCGCGATTCTGGCCGCCCAGTACAAGGCCGGGCCAGTGCGCCTGGTGGGCGAACTGTTCGATGCCCGCGCCTATTCCACCGACCGCAACGGTTCTGCCGGAACGGGTGAGGTCAATGCCATGGAACTGGTGCAGGCCTATGTCGGGTTCGATCTCGACGATGCGCTGGGCAAAGGCAGCGCCACATCGCTGGACATCGGGCGCTTCACGATGGATCTGGGTTCGCGCCGGCTGGTATCGCGCAACAATTTCCGTAACACGGTCAACGCCTTTGCCGGTGCGCGCGTGCACTATCGCGGTGCGAACAAGGGTACGGTCACCGCGTTCTATACCCTGCCGTTGATGCGCGAGCCGACGGACAAGGAGGCGATCCTGCACAATGATGTGGAATGGGATCGCGAAAGTTTCGATCTCACGTTCTGGGGCGGCTTCACCAGCCAGCCACTGGGGGCAAGGACGACGCTGGAAGCCTATTTCTATGGGCTGGAAGAACGCGATTCCCCCGGGCGGCTCACACGCAATCGCCACCTCTATACGCCGGGTGTGCGCCTGTTCTCGCAGCCAGTGGCCGGGCGGTGGGACTATGAACTGGAAGGTGCCTACCAGTTCGGCAAGGTGCGGGATGGGGTCACGGAAACGGCGGAAAAGCGGGGCGTATCGGCCTATACGCTGCACGCGGAACTGGGATACCAGTTCGCATCCGACTGGTCGCCGCGCATCGCGCTGGAATACGATCGCGCCTCGGGTGATCGGCGGGGCGGGCGTTATGGCCGGTTCGACAATCTCTATGGTTCGCGCCGCTCCGATTTCGGGCCGACCAGCACGTTCGGGGCGCTGGGGCGGACCAATATCAGTTCACTGGGCGCGCGGCTGGAAGTTGCGCCTGACAAACGCTGGGACGGGTTCCTGCATTACAGCGCCAATTGGCTGGACAGCGCGAGCGACAGTTTCGCCACAACCGGCGTTCGCGATCCGGCCGGGCAATCGGGGCATTTTGCCGGGCATCAGATAGAGGCGCGGGCGCGTTACTGGCTGGTGCCCGATATGTTGCGCGTGGATATGGGCGGGGCGGTGCTGATCAATGGCCGGTTCCTGGACGATGCCCCCAATGCCAATGGCTTCGGCGATCCCGCCTTCGGTTATGTGGAACTGACCGCCAACTTCTGATCCCGTTCAGGCCAAATGCGCCAGTATCTCGCGGGCGAAGGTCGACAGGGTGTCATCGCGGGCCCCCATGATGACAATACGATCCCCCGGCTTGGCAATCGCGGTGATCATCGCGCCGCAGGCTTCGCGGTCGGGGACATATTCCGCCTTTCCGCCGAATTCCGCGATCAGGCGCGTGATCCGTTCGCTGCCTTCGCTGCGATCCACCGTGCCGCCGAAATAGACCGGATCGCACAGGATCGTAATATCGTCCGACCCCAGTTCTTCCGCGAACGTTTGCGCCAGTTCGTGCCCCATCTGGCGCAGCGGCCCATAGCCGTGCGGCTGGAAGAACGCGATCACCCGGCCGGGATGGCTTTTCAGTGTACGCAGCGTGGCGCGGCACTTTTCGGGGTTGTGACCGAAATCGTCGATCACGGTGATCCCGGATGCACTGGTGCCCACGATATCGAACCGCCGGGCAAGGCCGGAAAATCCGGCGATGGCTGCCACGGCATCGGCAACCGGAATGCCGGCGGCATGGGCGCCCGCAATCGCGGCCAGCGCGTTCGACAGGTTGTGGCGGCCCGGCACCTGCAGGGTCAGTGCGTGCCTGCTGCCGTCACGCCGGTCGATCAGGCGGGCGGAAATGCCGGTGGGGGTGTCCGCGATGCTGCCCGCTTCCACCCCGATGGTCGCGTCGGGATGGTCGATGCCATAAGTCACGGCATTCTGCGCATGCCCGGCCAGCGCGCGGCTTTCGGGATCGTCCCAGTTGATCGCCGATGTGCCAGCGGCGGCAAGAAAATTGCCGAACAGTTCACGCAGTTCTTCCATGCTCTTGTGATCGAGACTGACGTTGAGCAGCACGGCCACAGTGGGCCGGTAGAGCGCGATAGACCCATCGCTTTCATCGACTTCGGACACGAAAACCGCCCCTTTGCCGACGCGGGCGCTGGCGAAGGGGGTGTCGGCAGACACGAAGTTCTTCATCACCGCGCCGTTCATGATCGTGGGATCGCGGCCGACACTGTAGAGAATCCAGCCGAGCATCCCTGTCACCGTGGACTTGCCGCTGGTTCCGCCAATCGCGATAGAACAGGCCGCGCGGTTGAACAGGGTGGAGAGCAGATCGGCCCGGCTCATGCGCGGGCTGCCCAGTTCGCGGGCACGCACCATTTCGGGCACGGTATCCTCGACCGCCGCCGATGCGATCAGAGTCTGCGTGGCGCTGGTGATCCCGCTCCCGTCCTGGGGGAACAGCGCGATGCCCTGCTGTTCCAGCCAGGCGAACTTTTCGGGGGTGCGGCCCTGATCGCGGCTGCGGTCCGATCCGGCGATCTGCGCGCCCTGTCCGTGCAGGATCATCGCCAGCGGCAACATGCCGGAACCGCCGATGCCGCAAAAGAACCAGGGATGCGAAGTGAGATCGGCCAGATTGTCGTTCATAGCCTACCGGTATGCAGTTGTGCGAGACAACACAAGCTGGCTAGGAAACGGTATGACCCGGATAGCTGTCTGCGCACCTTCAACGCCGCTTACGCGGGACGACGCTGATCGCGTGCTGGATCTGGCCGCCGCTGCGCGGCCTGACGTGCATCTCGCCTTTCATGAACAGTGTTTTGCGGTGGACGGGCATTTTGCCGGACCGGACATCATGCGCCGGGAAGCGTTTGTGGAATGCGCGAACGATCCGGCTTTCGATGCGGTATGGTTCGCGCGCGGCGGTTATGGGGCGAACCGCATTGCGGCAGGGGTTGTGGAACGGCTGGACGACGCGGCACGACACAAGACCTATCTCGGGTATTCCGATGGCGGGTACTTGCTTGGCGCCCTGTACCGTGCGGGGATAGGGCACCCGGCGCACGGGCCGATGGTGGGCGATATCCGGCGCGACGGGGGCGAAGCCGCCGTGTTGCGGGCGCTGGCGTTCCTTGCGGGTGACCGGGATGGGCTGGAGCCATCGCTGGATGGCCGCCCGACCGTGGCGTTCAATCTGATGACGCTGGCCATGCTCTGCGGGACCGATCTGATGCCCGACCTTTCCGGCCATGTGGTATGCGTAGAGGAGGTTTCGGAATACCTCTATGCTGTGGACCGGCTGTTTTTCCACGCGACGGCGCATCTGGGCGATATCGCCGGGCTGCGGCTGGGCCGGGTCAGCGACATTCCGGAGAATGACCGCCCGTTCGGGGCGGACGCGGACTATATCGCGCGCGATTGGTGCGCGCGGCGCAATATCCCGTTTCTGGGTCTGGCGGATATCGGGCATGATCCTGCCAACAAGATTGTGCCTTTCGGGGTTGCGAGGGACGCTGCGCCGCAATAACCGCGCGCGGCAGAAGGAGTGAGATATGCGAGCGTTTGTATTTCCGGGGCAGGGCAGCCAGAAAGTCGGCATGGGCAAGGAACTCGCGGACGCGAGCGCGGTGGCCCGCGAAGTGTTCCAGGAAGTGGACGATGCGCTGTCGCAGAAACTCTCCACCCTGATGTTCGATGGCCCTGACGATCAGCTGACGCTGACGGAAAATGCCCAGCCCGCGATCATGGCCAATGCCATCGCCACGCTGCGCGTTCTGGAAAAGGAAGGCGGCCTTTCGATCGCGGACAAGGGCGATTTCGTCGCCGGGCACAGCCTTGGCGAATATACCGCGCTCTGCGCCGTGGGCGGATTTTCGCTGGCGGATACCGCCCGCTTGCTGAAACTGCGCGGGCAATCGATGCAGGCGGCGGTACCGGTCGGTGTAGGCGCGATGTGCGCACTGCTGGGGGCCGATGTGGACAAGGCGCAGGCGCTGGCCGATGCCGCTGCCGAAGGGCAGGTCTGCACGGTGGCGAATGACAACGATCCGACGCAAGTGGTGCTTTCCGGCCACCGCGAGGCGATTGAGCGCGCCGTGGCCCTGGTCAAGGAACACGGGATCAAGCGGGGCGTGCTCCTGCCCGTTTCCGCGCCGTTCCATTGCCCGCTGATGCAGCCAGCCGCCGATGCCATGGCCGAAGCGCTGGCCAAAGTGCCGGTGCAGGCCTTGCGCCTGCCGGTCTTCGCGAATGTGACCGCAGCCTTGGTCAGCGATCCTGCGGAAGAACAGCGCCTGCTGGTCGAACAGGTGTGCGGCCGCGTGCGCTGGCGTGAAAGTGTGATTGCGATGAAAGCGGCCGGTGCCGAACATTTCGTCGAACTGGGCGGCAAGGTTGTGGGTCCGATGATCGGGCGCACGGTCGATGAGGTCACTGTCGCCAGTGTGATCACCATGGCCGATATCGAAGCGCTGGCAAAGGAACTGGCATGATCGCAGGGCGGCGCCTTGCCACAGCCATGGGCATGGCCGTCTTGTCGTTCCTCGGGGCGGGGCAGGCGGTCGCCGCCACGGATATGAATTGCGTTGAGGCCTATGATGCAGCGCAAGTCATGGCGATCGACGATTTCGTCCGGGATTTCGATCTGGACGGGCTTGATGGGCGCGACCCGCCGGAAGCCTTGCTCGAGGTTTATTCGGCACGCGCGGGTGCCTGCGCCGATCAGCACAACTGGTCATCGGATGCGGTGCTTTATGCGGTGTTCTACCAGATCGGCAGGACGCTGGAGCGGGCCTTGCGTGCGCATGCACCGTTGAGCGAGGCGGATCTGGCGCGATTTGACCGCACGGTTGCCGGGGCGGATCAGAACCGGTTGTGGCCTATTCTGGAAAAGATGGTGGGCGGATCGGTGTTCGGCACGGAAACGGACGAACTCAGCGAATCGGACGAGATGTTTCTCGGGATGCTGATCCTCAGTTCGGGCATTCCGGCCAACGAGAAGAATAGCGGGTTTGCCGGCGCTTTGCTGGCTGCCCAGGCAATGCAACGGTACAGCAGCCAGCATTTTGGCAGCAAATAGTCGGGAGGAAATATGTTCGACCTAACAGGCATGACGGCACTGGTGACAGGTGCTGCTGGCGGTATCGGATCGTCCATCGCACGGGCGCTGGCCGCACAGGGCGCGCGCCTTGCGTTGTCGGGCTCCAACGCGGCGAAATTGCGCGCTTTTCGTGAGGAATTGAACGCCGAATATGGTCACGATCACGTTGAAATCACCTGCGATCTTTCGAATGTGACGCAAGTCGAGGAACTGATCCCGGCCACCGTCGATACGCTGGGCAAGCTGGATATTCTCGTCAACAATGCGGGGATCACGCGCGATAATCTCGCCATGCGGATGAAGGATGAGGAATGGGATGCGGTGATCCGCGTCAATCTTGAATCCACCTTCCGCCTGATGCGGGCCGCCGCGCGGCCGATGATGAAGGCCCGGTTTGGCCGGATCATCAACGTGACCAGCATTGTCGGGTCCACCGGCAATCCCGGGCAGATGAACTATTGCGCATCCAAGGGCGGCGTCACCGCCATGTCCAAGAGCCTGGCACAGGAACTGGCAAGCCGCGGTATTACCGTGAACTGCGTTGCGCCCGGGTTTATCCGTACCGCGATGACCGACGTCCTGCCCGATGCGCAGAAGGAAGCGCTGAACAGCAAGATTCCGATGGGCCGCATGGGCGAGGGCGAAGATATCGGCGCTGCGATATCTTTCCTTGCATCGAAGGAAGCGGGCTACATCACCGGCCAGACATTGCATGTGAACGGCGGGATGGCGATGCTGGGATGAGGCCCGGGGGTTGGCGGGCGTGAAAATGGCGGATTTCCAGAGTTTATCCCCAGATTCTCAAGCCAGTCCGCCAATCCTGCTTGCCGCGCGGGATGCTCGCGCTAGAGATTACAGGTGTAATTCCATGCGTCTGAACGGCGATTCCATTGCCGTGGGCGCACAACGGGGATCGGTAGAACGATGAAGGCCACGATCGAACGCGCAACACTCCTGCGTTGCCTGTCCCACGTCCAGTCGGTGGTCGAACGCCGCAATACCATACCTATCCTGTCCAACGTCCTGATCGAAGCGGCACCGGACGGCACGCTGCGCGTCATGGCCACCGACCTTGATCTGCAGGTGGTTGAAAGTCTGTCGGCGGTTTCGGTTGATCTGGCGGGCGCGATCACCGTTTCGGCGCACCTCCTGTTCGATATCGCACGCAAATTGCCCGATGGCAGCCAGGTCAGCCTGGAAGCGGCGGATAACCGCATGGTGGTGAAATCGGGGCGCAGCCGGTTCTCGCTGCCCACACTGCCGCGCGATGATTTCCCGGTTATCGTAGAAGGCGATCTGCCGACCACTTTCGAAATCTCGGCCAAGGCTCTGGCGGAACTGATCGATCGCACCCGTTTTGCCATTTCGACGGAAGAAACCCGTTATTATCTCAACGGTATTTTCCTGCATGTGGCGGAAGACGAACTGAAGGCGGCGGCAACCGATGGCCACCGTCTGGCACGTTTCACGATTGCCCGCCCCGATGGGGCCGAAGGGATGCCGGACGTGATCGTCCCGCGCAAGGCTGTGGCTGAACTGCGCAAGCTGCTCGAAGAAGCGCTCGACACCAATGTCGAAATCGACCTGTCGGCCAGCAAGATCCGGTTTACACTGGGCGGCGAAAATGGCGTGGTGCTGACCAGCAAGCTGATTGACGGGACATTCCCCGATTACACGCGCGTCATTCCCACGGGTAACGACAAACTGCTCAAGCTCGATCCGAAGAGCTTCTTCGAAGGGGTCGATCGCGTGGCTACCATCGCCACGGAGAAGACCCGCGCGGTGAAAATGGGGCTGGATCACGATAAGGTCACACTGTCGGTGACGTCGCCCGACAACGGCACCGCGGCAGAAGAAATCGCCGCCGATTACAGCGCCGAAGGGTTCGAGATCGGCTTTAACGCCAACTATCTCAAGGATATCCTCAGCCAGATCGATGGCGATACGGTGGAACTGCATCTTGCCGATGCCGGTGCGCCGACCCTGATCCGTCAGGATTCGAAGAGCCCGGCGCTCTATGTGCTGATGCCGATGCGCGTCTGAGGCGTTACGTCGCCAATTTCGATATCGTTTATTGCGATAGCGCAGATTTTAACGCCACCCCACCGGATATCGGTCGGGGTGGCGTTTTTGTTTGGGCCTAGCCGCGTGCGCGGATCATTTCGTCGACATGCACGAATTTTTCGCGCGGGGCGCCGTCGCGGGCGGCCTTTTCTTCCGCTTCTTCGATCTTCTTCCAGTCGCGGAATGTGATCACATCGAGATTGCGTGCCTCGGTCAGCTTGTCGAAGCCAGGGCGACCTTCCTTGCGCGTGCCGCCAAGCACGCCCGCTTCGTAATCTTCGGCAATCTTGTCGATGATCGCGAACCCATCGGGCTTGTTGGTGCCGATCGTGCCGGTCGGGCCCCGCCGGGCCCAGCCGACGCAGTACAATCCGGGCAGGATGCGCCCTTCATCGTTCGCGAAGCGGCCCGCCCGTTCATCGAATGGGACGCCCGGAATGGGGGATGTGCGATAACCGATGCAACTGACCAGCAGATCGCAGGGAATGGTTTCCACTTTGCCGGTGGAAACCAGTTTCCCGTCACGCAGCGCGGTTTCGGAGATTTCCAGACCTTCGACTTTGCCGTTGCCGATGATCCGTTCGGGCACGCCAAAGAACTGGAAGGCGACTTCCTTGCCATAATCCGCACGCGATCCTTCCGGAATGGCGGCAAAGCTGCGCAGATGTACCACGGATTTGCGTTGACCGGGTTCCAGCAGCGCATCTTCGCCTTCTTCGGGAAGATCACTGGGGCTAACGCGCGGGCAGGCATTCTCGAGCTTGCCCAGCTCGCCCAGTTCCTTGGGTGTCATGGCAATCTGGTGCGGACCTCGGCGCCCCAGGATCGTGATTTTTTCCAGCTTTGAATCCCGCAGCAGGTCCAGCGCATGCGCCACGATATCGCTGCCTTTGAATTCTTCATCGGTCTTGGAAAGAATGCGCGCCACATCGAGCGCGACATTGCCCATGCCGATGATCACGGCATTGCGCCCAGACAGGTCGGGATCGAGCGAGGCAAAATTGGGATGGCCGTTATACCATCCCACAAATGCGGCACTGCCAAACACGTTGGACAGTTCCTCGCCGGGGATGTCCAGCGGGCGATCGTTCGGCGCGCCCGTGGCGAATATCACCGCGTCGTAGAGCGACTGCAGCTCTTCCACGGTGACATCCTGCCCGATCGAAATATTCCCGACGAAACGGACATTATCCGACAGTGCGGTCTTCTCGTAACGTGCGGATACGGCCTTGATCGACTGGTGATCCGGCGCAACGCCGGTCCGGATCAGACCGTAGGGAACGGGAAGGCGGTCAAAAATGTCGATACGAACATCGTCACCCCACAATTTCTGGGCTGCCTCGGCCGTGTAGTAGCCTGCCGGGCCAGAGCCGATAATCGCTAGATGCCGCATTCAATGTCCTTCCCGCGTTTTTGCCTGTTTTGGTCTGCTGCGTCTTCTTCCCTATTTGGACGTGCCAGACAAGCTCTTGCGGCGGAAGATTGGCCAATTGTTACGCTTGCCCAGCAGTGGTTGTTGTCATCCCGTTGCAGGGACTGTGCGCTGGCAAAAAATGTTCGCGGTATTGCCGCCGTGATTAACGTTTTTTCAAAAGCTTGCTGCGCATTGGCAGGCGATGGATTGGGCAGGGTTCAGGCGTGAAGGCGACCGCGGGGAGCGTGGTGCGCCCGGCACGGCGCATGATGGCGCTGTGACCACGAACTTTGCCGTAATTGGCGATGGGCGATTGATATCCGCGCATTGGTGGGTGGTGGCGCTGGCGATGGCGTTGGCGGTGCTGCTGCCCCGGATCGCATCGCAGGCTGTTCTTACACCCCATATCGCGATCCTGTTCCTTGCGGCTGCGGTCCTTGCTCTTTCATCCGGTCTTCTGGAACTTTCCGCCAAACTTTCCCGCGCGATTGCATCGTACAAACTGGTTGTCGCGATCGCACTGGTGATGGCGCCCATGGCGCTGTTCGGTTGTGTCATGACCCTGTGGGCTGTGTCGGGGGCAGTCAGCTGGTCTGTCAGTCTTGGTGGTGTCGCGGCGGTTTGTGCGCTCGCCACGCTTTTGCAGGCGTTTCGGCCGCATATGATAATGATGGTTCCTGTCCCTCTTTGGGGGGCGGTGGCGCTGACCGAAGGCAGTACGGCAAGCGTGTTGGCGTGGGCGGTGGTGCTGCCGATTGCCTATTGCGCCAGCCGCGGTCAGGAGGCGTTCCTGACCGAGCGCGGTATCTATGTCGCGGCAGAGGCCCGCCGTGAACAGCAGGCTCTGCAGATTCTGGCCGATCTGGAACAGATGCGCCAGGGCTGGTTCTGGGAGACGGATCACAACGGTGTGATCACCTATCTCTCGCATTCTGTCGCTGATACGCTTCGACGGGAACATGGTGATCTCATTGGAAATCCGTTTCTCTCCCTGTTTGACAATGCGGTGCTAGGCACTCTCGAGGCGCAAAATCTGGCATTCTATTTTACCGCACGGACGCCGTTCGAAAATGTCACCGTGCATGCCCGGGACAGCAATGGCGAAATGGGACATCAATGGTCGTTAAGCGGGCGGCCAGCCTATGATCTGTTGGGAAAATTCACCGGATTTCGCGGTTCCGCCTTTGACCTGACCAGCGAGCATAAAATCCAGGAAGAAGTTTCACGCCTGGCGCGGTACGATTGGCTAACCGGACTTGCCAATCGCCATACGATGCTGAAGACGCTCGACAAGCTCATGACGATGCCGAATGGCGAAAGCCGCGCTTGCGCAATCTTTCTCATCGATCTTGATCGCTTCAAGCAGGTCAATGACACCATGGGGCATCCGGCAGGCGATGTCTTGCTGCAACAGGTTGCCGTTCGCTTGCAAAAAGTGATGGCCACCGGTGGCAAGGTCGGGCGTCTGGGGGGGGATGAGTTTCAGGTCATCCTTGGTATTGCGGACCGGGAAAAGCTCGCGGATCTGGCTTCGACCATCATGGCGAACCTGTCGCAACCTTATGCCATCGACGGACGGCGTGTGGAAATCGGCGCATCGGTGGGCATTGCGATTGCCCCTGAGCATGGTGACACCAGCGATAAATTGATCCGCAATGCCGATCTTGCGCTCTATGCGGCCAAACACGACGGGCGCGGTCGCTACCGGTTCTTTGCGGAAGACTTGCAATCGCTCGCGGAAGAACGGCGAAAGCTTGCAGAAGATCTGCGCCTTGCCATGCACGATGGTGGGCTGGAACTGCACTATCAACCGATCATCGAAACCGCGACTGAGAAGATCTGCGGTTTTGAAGCCCTGCTGCGATGGAACCATCCGGAAAAGGGGCTGTTGTCCCCCGCCGTCTTTGTTGAGGTGGCGGAAGACACCGGGCTGATCTCCGCGATTGGCGAATGGGTCTTGCGCACGGCATGCGAAGATCTGGCGTTGTGGCCCGAGCACATTCTTGTCGCGGTCAATCTGTCGACACTGCAGTTCGAAAACCCGCAACTGCCGATGATTGTCACCCGCACTTTGGCGCATGCGGGCGTCCGGGCATCGCGGCTTGAGCTTGAGATCACCGAAAGCGTGTTTCTCAGCGACGACGAACGCATGGATGCCATGTTCGCTGCGTTGAAGCGGATCGGGGTGCGCCTGTCGCTTGACGATTTTGGGACCGGCCATTTCTCGCTGGCCCATTTGAAGAAGGCCCCTTTCAACAGGATCAAGATCGACCAGAGCTTTCTGAAGGAAGCCATGCAACGGGGCAGCCGCAACGGCGCGATCATTTCAGCCATTACCAATCTGGCGGAATCGCTGGGTATGGAAACGACCGCTGAAGGCGTGGAAACGCGCGAGGAACTGGAACAGGTGCGCCTGCACGGATGCAGCCACGTGCAGGGCTTTGTCTATGACGGTGTCCTGACGCTGGCGGAAGCCACCTTGCGGCTGGGCACTGTGGTGAAAGCGGTCGATCAAGACCAGTATGCCCGGCGTCCGGCCCGGCACAGTACCTTCCGCAAGGTCACGCTCCATCGTGATGGGCATGTCTTCAACGGGACAATCCGAAATATTTCTGCAACCGGCGCACTGGTGCAGGGCCTGTGGAACGTGCCAGCGGGCGCGCAGTTTGAGGTGAGGCTTTCAGACGATCTTGTCGTGAGCGCCACGTGCCGCTGGGCCGAAGATGGTCTCGTAGGGTTGGCGTTTACTGTCCCGCTTGCGCGCGATCGCGACGGTAATCTGGTGCGCAGCGACTTGGCCATCCAGCAGCCCCCCAAACGCGGCAACATCCGGGCGGCAGTGTGACCGACGGAAAAATTATTTCGTTTGTTTGCGAATAGTTAAGTCTCAGTTCTTAGTTAATAGTCTGTAACGTCTGCCCGGGGCACAGCCTATGCCGGGATCTGGGGAACTGCTCGATGGCTTTGAGTGAACTGCTCGGTAACTTTCGCAATCGCTCATCGGCGGACAGCACAGTGCGGTCCTCGACGCCCATCGGCAGCGCAGAGCGGTTGCGCTTGCTGGATATCTATGAACAATCGGGGCAGGGCTGGTTCTGGGCCTCGGATACAGAGGGGCGCCTGACTTACATCAGTCGGGGCATATGCGACCTGCTGGACACCGCGCTGGACGACATACTGGGTTGCCCCGTCGTCGATATTTTCACGGTCGAGCTGGATGAAATGGAAGGGCAGAACCGGCCTTTCAATTTTCTGCTCGCCGCGCGCAATTCCATTGTCGAACTGCCGGTTAAAGCTCCGGTAAAGGACAAGGAAATCTGGTGGTCGATATCCGGACGCCCGGTGTTTGACGACGCGGGACGGTTCGAAGGCTATGCGGGTCACGGCAAGGACGTCACGCTGCAGCGGCGGGAACGGCAGGATGCAGCGAGACTGGCGGAATTCGATTCGCTGACCGGATTGGCCAATCGCCATCGCATGGCGCGGCGGCTGACCTCGATCCTGACTGCATACAAGGCGGCCCAACGCAGTTGTGCGCTGATGATGCTCGACCTCGACCGGTTCAAGCAGATCAATGACACGATGGGCCATCCTGCGGGGGATGAGCTGCTCAAGCAGGTCGCCCAGCGGTTGGACCGGATCGTTGCCAAACAGGGTGAGATCGGGCGCCTGGGTGGGGACGAGTTCCAGGTAATCCTTCCCGATCTCGATGATCGTGGCCAGTTGGGCGATATTGCCGCCCGGATCATCCAGATGCTGTCACAACCCTACACCATCGATGGGGTGCGTTGTACGATCGGTGCATCGATTGGCGTCGCGATCGCACCCTATGACGGGCTGGACAGCGATCAGCTTGTCCGCAGTGCGGATCTGGCGCTTTATTCGGCCAAGGGCGGCGGGCGCGGCCAGTATCGCTTCTACTCCAGCGAATTGAAGGACGAAGCGGAAGAACGTCGCCTCATTGAAGACGATCTGCGCGATGCGCTTGCCCATGGTGAGCTGACCCTGAATTATCAGCCGATCGTCCGGATCGAAGACAATATCGTCGTTGGATTCGAGGCCCTGATGCGGTGGAACCATCCGGAACGTGGTTTGATCAGTCCGGCAGTGTTCATCCCGATCGCGGAAGATTCGCACCTGATCAACACGCTGGGCGAATGGGCCTTGCGGACGGCCTGCGCGGATGCCGCGAAGTGGCCGAAAAAACTGCCCGTCTCGATCAATGTGTCCGCCGTCCAGTTCATGAGCGAAGGCTTCGTGACCACGCTGACGCATGTCCTTTCCGCATCGCAGATCGATCCGTCGCAACTGGTGCTCGAAATCACGGAAAGCGTGTTTCTCGGCGATGACGACAGTAACGATCAGATTTTTCGCGCGATCAAACAGCTTGGCGTCCGGCTGGCGCTCGATGATTTCGGTACCGGTTATTCCTCGCTTGCCTATCTCAGCTCGTCACCCTTCGAAAAGCTCAAGATCGATCGGAAATTCGTCGAAACCTGCACCGAGCGCGGCAGCAAGGATCAGGCGATCATCAGTGCGACAATCGGCCTTGCCAGTGCGCTGAAGATGGAAGTGATCGTTGAGGGTGTGGAAGCCTTCGACCAACTCGATCTCATCCACGGCATGGGTGCGCAACTCGTGCAGGGCTGGATCTATTCGAAGGCGCTGCCGAATGATGAGGTGCTGGAACGGCTCGCGCAGGGCGATTTCCGTCTCGAGCCCGATGGCCCGAAACGCTACCGCCCGAACCGGCGGTCGGTGTTCCGCATGGTCGGGCTCATTCATGGCGATCATCGTTACGATGCGGTCATGCGCGACCTTTCGCGCACAGGCGCACGGGTCGAGGGGTTGCTTGGCGTGCCGGTGGATACCGAACTGGTACTGGATATGGGCAATGGACAACTCGCGGTTGCTACGGTCGTGTGGTCCCGCGATGCGGTGCTGGGGCTCGAATTCGAAACGCAGCTGATCAACGATGGGGCGGGCGGGCTATGTACGCGCCATCGGGTTTCGCCCTATGTGCTTGCCGCAGCGGGCATGCCGCTAACCGTGCTGCCGCCTGGTCATTACCCTTTGGTCGGCAAGTCGGGCACGCAAACGGGGACGCCCCAATTCATGCAAGTTCAGGTGCAGAATTTCCCGCAAACCCGCGTTGCCTGACAAATTCCGCTGACAGGTCGCATAGGCACTGCTAACGGCCCGCGCATGACCGAGCTCGCCAATATCCGCAATTTCAGCATTATTGCCCACATCGATCACGGCAAGTCGACGCTGGCCGACCGCCTCATTCAGTTCACGGGAGGGCTGACTGACCGTGAAATGAGCGATCAAGTCCTTGATAATATGGACATTGAGCGGGAGCGCGGAATCACGATCAAGGCGCAGACCGTGCGGCTGACCTACACGGCGAAGAACGGGCAGACCTATGAGCTGAATCTCATGGATACGCCTGGGCACGTGGACTTCGCCTATGAGGTGAGCCGCAGTCTTGCCGCCTGTGAAGGGGCCTTGCTGGTGGTCGATGCCGCGCAGGGCGTGGAAGCGCAGACGCTGGCCAACGTCTATCAATCGATCGAGCACGATCATGAAATCGTGCCGGTGATCAACAAGATCGACCTGCCGGCGGCCGAGCCGGAAAAGGTCCGCGCCGAAATCGAAGATATCATCGGTATCGATGCCTCCGAGGCTGTGCTGGCCAGTGCGAAATCAGGCATCGGCATCGAGGATGTGCTGGAAGCCGTTGTCGCCAAAATTCCGCCGCCCAAGGGCGATCGGGACGCGCCGCTCAAGGCCATGCTGGTGGACAGCTGGTACGACCCCTATCTGGGGGTTGTCATCCTCGTGCGGGTGCTCGACGGGGCAATCCGGAAGGGCCTGCAGGTCAAGTTCATGCAGGGTGGCACTGTCCATCTGATCGACCGCGTGGGATGCTTCACGCCCAAGCGCACCGACCTGCCGGAAATCGGCCCGGGCGAAATCGGCTTCATCACCGCGCAGATCAAGGAAGTGGAACAGGCTCGCGTCGGTGACACGATCACCACGGTCAAAAATGGCGCGGAGCAGGCGTTGGCCGGGTACAAGGAAGTCCAGCCAGTGGTCTTCTGCGGGCTGTTCCCGGTGGATGCCGCAGATTTCGAGAAGCTGCGCGAATCGATCGGCAAGCTGCGCCTCAACGACGCCAGCTTCAGCTACGAAATGGAAACCAGCGCGGCGCTCGGTTTCGGTTTTCGTTGCGGGTTCCTCGGGCTGTTGCATCTGGAAATTATCCAGGAACGCCTGACCCGCGAATATGATCTCGATCTGATCACCACCGCGCCCAGCGTGGTTTATCGCATCCAGTTGCGCAAATCGAAGACCGACGATGCGCAGGAAATTATGCTGCACAACCCGGCCGATTATCCCGATCCGTCACGGATCGAACAGATCGACGAACCGTGGATCAAGGCAACGATCTACACGCCTGACGAATATCTCGGCTCGATTCTCAAGCTCTGTCAGGACCGGCGCGGCATCCAGACCGACCTTACCTATGTCGGTGGACGCGCGCAGGTGTCGTATGAACTGCCGCTCAACGAAGTGGTGTTTGATTTCTACGATCGCCTGAAAAGCATCAGCCGGGGCTATGCCAGCTTCGATTACGAACAGATCGGCCTGCGCGAAGGCGATCTCGTGAAGATGAGCATTCTGGTCAACAATGAACCGGTCGATGCCCTGTCGATGATCGTGCACCGTAGCGTGGCCGAAGAACGCGGACGGCACATGTGCGAACGCCTGAAAGACCTGATCCCGCGGCACTTGTTCAAGATCCCGATTCAGGCGGCGATCGGTGGCAAGGTCGTGGCGCGCGAAACGATCGCCGCCCTGCGCAAGGACGTGACCGCGAAGTGTTATGGCGGCGACATTACCCGTAAGAAGAAGCTGCTGGAAAAGCAGAAGAAGGGTAAGGCCAAGATGCGCGAATACGGCAATGTCGCGATCCCGCAGGAAGCGTTTATCGCCGCCCTGCGCATGGGCGAAGAATAGGCCGCGCTTTGGCGGTGAGGCGGCCGGGGCTGACGTTCCGGCCTGACCGTCCCATTCCCGACCCGTTTCGGTCTATGCCAGGCGATGCGGTGTGGGATCGCCGCGTTCGGCGATCAGCGCCTCGCGTGCGCTGATCAGGCAACGCAGATATTCTGCCTGCACGGCATGCCGCGCGGTTCCGGTCTGCGTGGCGACCAGCGCGACAACGCCGTCTTCATCATGCAGGGCGACGTTGCCCACCAGCGCCGTTTCATCGAGCGCATAGGCCTGGGCCAGCAGCCGGGTGGCACGGGCGCGCAAACGGAAATCGAAGTCCATCAGCCGGGCGGACTCGAATTCCTCTTTCTTGAGAAGCGCACGGCGAAGATCCCACACCATCGCCCGAATATGGCATATCGCGTGGCAGGAACAAGGTGGGGGCGATTCCGGCAGACGGCGACGGATCACCGCTATGCACTCGGATCGCTTTGTGCGATCCACCGCGTGCCGTTGGGGCGCACAGGGGGAATTTGCATGGCATGGCACGGGGGCAAAGTCGCATTGTTGCGCGTGGCGTTGGCTTGCGGCCTGGGCTTCTCCGTGCCGGGCTATGCCGCGCCGCCGTTGGACGCCTATGGCGATCTTCCGGGCGTGGAAGACATTTCTGTCGCCGATAATGGCAAGGCGATTGCTTTCGCTGGGACCGTGAAGGGCGGCCGCCGCATCGTGTTGATCGATACCGTCCGGAATTCTCACTTCGGCATCCCGATAGCAGATATGAAGTTTGACACGATTTCGTGGGTGGGCAGTGATTTCGCCATTGCGGAAATTCGCGCAACCGAGGCGTTGGGTTTCGATTTCACCACCAACAAGATCGAGTTGTCCGGAGCCCTGATAGTGCCCGCAGACGGCAGCAAGGCAGAAACGGTGTTCGCCAAATCGGATGCCATCGCCAAGGCAATATGGGGATATTACGGTTCACGCCGATTGAACGGAAAATGGTACGGGTTCTTTTCCGGTCTTGCTCTGCGACGTGGCATCGGGCCCGGCTCTTACGAATTCGACCATGGCCGCCCGACCCTGTATGCCGTCGATCTCAAGGAAAATCGCGCAACCAAGGTTGCAGATCCCGCGGGCGAGGGGAATTGGGGCGATTGGCTTGTCGATGATAAGGGTGTCGTTGCGGTCACGTTCGAAATGCGCACGAAAGCGGGAACGTGGGATATCAGCAACCAGAAGCGGCAAACCATCGCGCGCGGCGTTGCAAAAACCGGAAATGTCGAGCTGTTAAGTTTTAACCATGATGGGACTGGCGTGATCTATACGATCGAAGATGCGGAAGATCAGCGTGTCCGCATGTTCGAGGTGCCGTTGGCGGGCGGGGCGCAGAAAGAGATTCTCGCCGATGTCGATGTCGGGCGTTTCTATGTGGATAGCACGAACGGGCGCTTGATGGGCTATCTCCCCGAAGGCTCGGTGGCGCGCACCGTCATGTTCGATCCGGCAAAGCAGGAGGCACTCGACCGTGTTTATCGCGCGTTTCGGAATACGACTGCGTCGATTAAGGAATGGACGCCCGACTTCAGCCATTTCCTCGTCCATACGAGCGGGAATGGCGATAGCGGCACATGGTATATCGTGGACATGGCCAAGGGGAAGGCCGACCCGATCGCCTACGAACGGTTGCAGATCAATTCCTCGGATGTCGGTCCGATTTCAACGGTTGAATATACCGCGTCTGATGGCTTGAAGATGGATGGGATACTGACGCTTCCCCCCGGGAAGGTCGCGCAAAAACTGCCCGTCATCCTGTTTCCGCATGGTGGCCCGCATGCCTTCGATGGGGAACAGTTCGATTGGTGGGCGCAGGCCTTTGCATCGCGCGGTTATGCCGTGTTTCAGCCCAATTTTCGCGGCTCTACCAATCGCGACGTCGCGTTCATGCATGCGGGGTATGGGCAATGGGGACGCAAGATGCAGAGCGACATTACCGATGGGCTGGCCGAACTGGTGCGGCGCGGCATCGTCGATCCGTCGCGTGCCTGTATCATGGGGGGCAGCTATGGCGGATATGCCGCGCTGGCGGGCGTGACCCTGCAACAGGGCACCTATCGCTGTGCCGTGGCTGTGGCGCCGGTGAGCGATGTCAGGCTGATGTATGAAACCGATTTGCGCGAAACGGCTTACAACCCGACCGTACGGCGTTCGCGCGTGGAAAGGCTGGGCGACCCGGCGGGCTATGACGATGTTTCCCCGCGCCGGTTCGCTGCACGCGCCGATGCCCCGATTTTGCTGATTCATGGGAAAGACGATACGGTCGTGCCGTTCAAGCACAGCGAGATCATGGCCGATGCCCTGAAACGCGCGGGCAAGCCGCACGAATTCGTGACGCTCGCTGCCGAAGACCATTATCTGTCACGTGCCGCCACGCGCAAACAGATGCTGGAGGCGGCAATGCGGTTTGTGCAGAAATATAATCCCGCCGATTGAAGCGGCGGGCACAGCCGTTCTGATTCTGCGCGCAAAAAATTCGCGGGGCAGGGTGGCCTGCGCAATATCGGGAAGAAGGATCGCGGATTTCTCTCGAAACCCGCAGAAATCCCTGGCTGGGGCGGCAGGATTCGAACCTGCGAATGCCGGTACCAAAAACCGGTGCCTTACCACTTGGCGACGCCCCAGCAGACCGGCGCCTCTATAACGAGCGTTCGGGCGAAGGGAAGGGGGTTATCGTCCCTTTCAACCGCCTTTCAGCAATTCGGGGTCCAGCGCGTCGAAATCGCTGGCCGCGTGGCGCTCGGCTAGGCCCTTTTCGGTATTGACCAGTCGGCCACGGGCCACGCCCGGGCGCTTGCTCAGTTCCGTGATCCAGCGGCCGACATGCTTGTATTCGTGCAGTGCCAGGAATTCCGCGCCATTGTTGTAGGCATGCCCTCCGTGGATCATGCCCAACCACGGGAATGCGGCAATATCGGCGATGGAATACTCATCCCCGGCGAGGAATTGGGTCCGCGCGAGCTGGCGGTCAGCCACATCGAAAATCCGCTTCGCTTCCATGGCGTAGCGGTTGATCGCGTATTCGATCTTGACCGGCGCATAGGCGAAGAAATGGCCGAACCCGCCACCCAGGAAGGGCGCGGTCCCCATTTGCCACATCAGCCAGCTGAACGTTTCCGCACGGCGCGCCGGATCGCGGGGCAACAGGAAATCGAACTTTTCGGCCAGATGGACCAGAATGGCACCTGACTCGAAGACGCGGAACGGGGTCGCGCCCGAGCGGTCGACCAGCGCGGGAATCTTGGAATTGGGATTGATGTCGACGAACCCGGAAGTGAACTGGTCGCTTTCCATGATGTTGATCATCCACGCATCGTATTCGGCGCCGGAATGCCCCGCGTGGAGCAGTTCCTCGAACATGATCGTGACCTTTTGCCCATTGGGCGTGCCGAGCGAGTAAAGCTGGAACGGATGATCGCCTACCGGCAGATCCCGTTCTGTACGCGGGCCGGCCGTGGGCCGATTGATTCCGGCGAAACGGCCGCCGTTTTCCTGATCCCAGGTCCAGACCTGAGGCGGGGTATAGGTCGTGTCGGCCATGTATAATCTCCAGGGTATATCTGCGCTGCAGGGTAAGGATGCCGAACTGACGGAAATTCGACAAGAAAACTCCCGTTGCAAGGTGCAAAAAAACGCTATCATGCAGAAAGGATTCGGAAGTTGCGAAGGTGGGGGCGCGACGAATGCTGCCGGTTTTGATCACAATTGATACGGAGTATTCCGAGGATTTCTACGCGCGAGGTGTGGCGCGTGACTGTTCGCGGAATTTTGATCTTGCGATTGCTTGCCGGGCGCGTGGGCAAGAGGCCGGCATTCATTACCAGATGGACGTGATGGCGCGGCACGGTATCCGGGGCGTGTTCTTTGTCGATCCGATGCCTGCGCTCGTTTGGGGGCAGGAGGCGGTGGACAGGGTCGTCCAGCCGATTCTTGAACACGGGCACGAGGTGCAGTTGCATCTGCACACCGAATGGCTCCGTTTCGCGAAGGAAAACCCGCTGGGTGACCGCACGGGTCGGAATATGCGTGATTTCACGCGGGAGGAGCAGCGGATACTGGTTGCCTATGCGGCGGATCGCCTGGTGGCGGCGGGCGCTGCGTTTCCCAGGGCGTTTCGTGCAGGGAACTATGGGGCCGATGACAACACGCTACGGGCGTTGAGCGACTGCGGCATCCTGTATGACAGCAGTTTCCCTGCAGGCCTTCAGGATACCGAATGCAGCATCGTGCAAGCCATCGGCGCCTGTGCGCCATTTCGCCAAAATAATGTGGTCGAAATGCCGATCGCTGCGATTGCCGCGCGCAACGGCGGCGTCCGGCACGGGCAGGTTGCTGCCCTGTCCGCGCGCGAGATGCAGGCGGCGATCACGCATGCGCATGCGCATAAATGGCCCGCGATGGTGCTGGTATCGCACAGTTTTGAACTGTTCGATCGGCATAATGCCAGACCTTTACGCCTTATGAAGCGTCGGTTCGAAGCGCTTTGCGCATGGTTGGGGCGCAGCAGCATCGCCACCGGAACAGGTTTCGAGGGGCTGACGGCGGAGCCCGATGGCAGGGCCTTGCCGCTGATGCCGCACAATCCGGTTCGCACGCTGCATCGCATGGCAAAACAGGCGATGATCAACTGGGGCTATGGCGCAAAAAGCTTGCGCCCGGCGCCGGGTGGCGCAGGGCGCAATGTTGATGGGCAAGCCGAAAAAGACCGGACGCTGTCAGGAAAGCTTCGTTATCCAGCCATGTTTGTCTTCGACCGTGCCGCGCTGAATACCAACGAGTTTCTCGCGGAATTTCTGTGTAAGCTGGCCGGGGCCGCCTGAACCGATCAGTACTTCGCCATTGCGATCGGCAATCTTCCCGACGGGGGTGACAACCGCCGCAGTACCGCAGGCGAAAGTTTCGATCAGTTTGCCGCTGGCGGCATCGGCGCGCCACTGTTCCACACTGTAGCGTTCCTCATGAACATCGAGCCCTTCTTCCCGGGCCAGCGTCAGCAGGCTGTTGCGGGTGATGCCCGGCAGAATGGTGCCGGTCAGCGGGGGGGTGACGATACGGCCATCGTCGAACACGAAGAACAGGTTCATGCCGCCCAGTTCCTCGATCCATTTGTGCTCTTCCGCATCGAGAAACACGACCTGATCGTGCCCACGCGCGATCGCTTCGGCCTGGGGGACGAGACTGGCTGCGTAATTGCCGCCGCATTTGGCGGCACCGGTGCCACCGGGGGCCGCGCGCGAATAGTCGCTGCTTACCCAGATCGACACGGCAGGTGCGCCCGACTTGAAATAGTTACCGGCCGGGCTGGCGATAACGATATATTTGAATTTCTTCGAAGGGCGCACGCCCAGGAAGGCTTCCGATGCGATCATGAAGGGGCGCAGGTACAGCGAACCGCCCTCAACCGTCGGGAACCAGTCGCGATCAGCTTCGACCAGAAGGCGCACCGATTCGACGAATGTCTCTTCAGGCAGTTCCGCCATGGCCAGCCGACGCGCGGATGCGTTGAAACGGGCGGCGTTGGCTTCGGGGCGAAACAGGGCAACGGTGCCATCGGCCTGCCGGTAAGCTTTCAGCCCTTCGAAAATTTCCTGCGCATAGTGCAGCACGGCGGTTGCCGGATCGAGGCTCAACGGAACGCGCGGGCCGAGTGTGGCATTGTGCCAGCCTTTGCCTTCTTCCCAGTCGATCGTGACCATGTGGTCCGAAAATACCGAACCGAAACCGGGATTGGCGAGCGCCTGTTCCCGCTGTGCCGAATCTGTCGGAGCGGGGTGGGGAAGACGTTCGAACGTAAGACCCTGATTTTCGGGCATCGGCAGAGTTACCTCTCCTGTTTGCGGGACAGGCGCGCGGGTAAGCCTATGTGGCGTTCGGTGCAAGGGGGAAGCTGGGCAAAGCGGCCTGTGCCGCAGGCGATCGTTATCGGCAGATATGAGAAAGGCCGCCCCGACAATCGCCGGGAACGGCCTTTCACATGGTCAGCGGCCAGGAAGTGCCGCCCACAAAGCCTTTATCGCTTACTGAACTAGATCAGCGATAATGCTCCGTGCGGAACGTAGCCGACCTCTCTGCTGGACCATGAGACATCGGATCACCTCCTTTCGCGCTGTTGAGCCAAAGTCGCCGTTTTTTGCGGCTAAACCCGGAACCTCCCCGGGCTTGTCTCCAATGTGAGTCATGATGCGCCGCAACACAAGTCTTGCATTCAATTATTTTGCCGTCAGAATTGGGGTTTCGGGCCGGTTATCCACCGGCCCGTTGTCGTTTGCAGGTCCCGCGATGTGCAAGGTGGCGTCACGACGCTGATCCCGGGGTGAAAAATCGCGGGAAACGTCGACCTGCGAATGCGAGTCTTCTGGCCGTATTGCGCGGAATTCAGCGGCAATCCTCGATTACACGCGATACTTCGATCCAGCTTGGCAAGTAGAGGGTTTGCGCGTTGGGCACTTCCACCGCGAACCGTCCTTTCGAGAACGCCATGGCATCCAGCAAGGGATCGCGCGCTGTCAGCGAAGCATTGACGCCAGCGGTGCCGCCTGCCGAATCGAGGGAGCGGCTGGCGGTTTCTGTAAAAATGCGCATGGTCGTGCGTTCCCCGGCAACCCCTGCGCGCAAAAGCGTAATGCGTCCGGCACTGCGATCGCAGGCCATGGTGAAGATCGCCCCACCTTGCGGTGAGGTGTAGGTGGCCCGTCCCTGACGATAGGACCAGTCGCCCGGGGTGCGTGGCATATCCATCCATGTGGCGGGTGGCGTGGCCGGAACCGGCGGCTGGGGTCGTTCAACCGGCCGGGGTGTGGGCGTTGGTGTGGGTGTCGGTGGGGAAGCTTGCGGAACGCACGCTGCGAGGGCGAGCAGGGCGACGGGGGTAAGACGCTTCAAAGTCATGTTGGCGATGATGGCCCGAAGCGGGTGCTGGCTCAAGAGGGCTCGGTCGGCTATCGGCCGGTTTGTGGCACAGAAACAACGGATCGACCAATTGCTCGTTATGCGCGGGCTGGCGGAAAGCAGGGCACGGGCGCAGGCGCTTGTCATGGCCGGACTGGTCATGGTGGGGGACCGCAAGGCCGACAAACCGGGGCAGCAATTCGCGGAAGATGTGGAAATCGTCCTGAAAGGGCGGGATCATCCATGGGTATCGCGCGGTGGAATCAAGCTTGCGCATGCGATCGATCATTTCGCACTCGATCCCACGGGTGTGGTGGCGATGGATATCGGCAGTTCGACCGGCGGGTTTACCGATGTGCTGCTCAGCAAGGGGGCTGAACGGGTTTTTGCCGTCGATTCTGGCACTAACCAATTGGCGTGGAAACTGCGCCAGGACCCGCGGGTCACCGTTCTTGAGCAGACCAGCGCCCGCATTCTGACACCGGAAATGATCGATGCGCCCTGTACCTGGGTGGTTTGCGATGCGTCCTTCATTTCGTTGCATAAGGTATTGGAAGTACCTCTAAAACTCGCGTCACCCGAATGCCGTCTCGTGGCCCTGATCAAGCCCCAGTTCGAAGTCGGCAAAGGGGAAGTGGGCAAGGGTGGCGTCGTGCGCGATCCCGCCTTGCATGCCCGCGTATGCGATGAGGTGCGCGCCTGGCTTGAAAGCGAAGGCTGGGCGGTGGACGGTATCGTCGAAAGTCCGATCACGGGCCCCGAAGGCAATGTGGAATTTCTGATCGCTGCACAGCGCGCATGATCCGCGCATTGAAATAATTGGTGCTTCTGAAGTCCCGTTTGGGAACAAAGCTAAATCGACTAATTGCATGCGGCCCGTCGCCCCGCCAATATCCGCTGCGAATCAACGGGGGTTGCGGATGAATCTTCTCGCCTCGCAAGGGCAATTGCGAGCCAGTCTGGCCCGCTGGGCGCTGTTGCTGATGCCGGCTGTCTTGCTGGCCGGTTTTCTTTCGGGGGAACTGGCGGGCAGTGGGCCGGGTAATCTCTGGTTCGATTCGCTGGGCAAGCCCGGCATTTATCCGCCGCCGGCAACGTTCGGGATTGTCTGGACTATCCTCTATCTGATGATGGGTTTCGCGTTCGCGGTTGTCTGTTCCGCATGGGGTGCCCGTGGGCGTGGGTCGGCGATTGCCATGTTCCTTGTCCAACTGGCGCTCAATCTCGCATGGGCACCGTTGTTTTTTGCCGCGCACAAGATTTCCGCGTCGCTGGTATTGCTTGGCGTTCTGGCGATTGCCGTGGCGGTAACCACGGTGCTGTTCTGGCGTATCCGGTGGTACGCAGGTGCGCTGTTGCTGCCCTATCTCGCGTGGGTCCTGTTTGCGGGCGTGCTCACCTGGCAAATTCTGGAGCTTAACCCCTATGCCGATGGCAGCAACGCCAGTGGGGCGGTGCAGCGCATAGAATTTTAGGCAGAGGTGCCCTGCGCGCTTCAGGCCACTGGACAAGCCGCGTGCGCAGGACCACATACCCGCCATGCAAAGCGAAAATCCTCTGATCGCCGACTTCGTCAAGCTGATGAACAGCGCCGCTGGTACATTCGCGGGGATGACCCGGGAAGCCCGTGATGGCGCACGCGAACGGCTGAAGGAAACCTTGGGTGGCCTTGATTTTGTCAGTCGCGAAGAATTTGATGCTGTCAAAGAAATGGCAGCCAAGGCACGGGAAGAAAATGAAAAACTTTCCGAACGCCTCGCCGCGTTGGAAGCGAAGCAGAAAGCCTGATCGCGAACGCCCGGTTCTTCCGGCGTTTTACAAGGGCAAGGGCGGGGCGTTGTCCCCTGCCATTTCCGGTTCCAGTCACCATGTCGCGGTCCATTGCGTTTGACCGGTCATCGGGCCACATGCATCGCCTATGCATTTTCGCGCCCCCGCCATCCTTTGTGCTGCCCGGCCACACGGTGAAACCGCGATAATCGCGCGCCTGTTGACCGAGGAGCATGGCATGGTGGCGGGCTATGTCGCAGGAGGGCGGGGGCGCGCACTGCGTCCGGTTGTGATCCCGGGCAACCTTGTCGATCTGGACATGCGCGCGCGTTCCGAAAATCAATTACCCTTTGCGAAAGTGGAACTTGTCGAAAGTCGCGGCCCGTGGCTGGCGGAACCCTTGCCCGCAGCGGCGATGACATGGGTTTGCGCGCTGACGGCATCCACTCTGCCGGAACGGCAATCATATCCAAATCTTTACAGTTCATTATCGGCATTACTTACGGCAATTTGTCATGCGCCTTCAGCGCGCGGCTGGGCTGAGGCGCTCTTGCGCTATGAAGCGCTGCTGATGCGGGAACTGGGGTATGGAGGCGGCGATCCCGGCCCGCTGGGGGAATGGACGGGGGATCTGGCGGCTTTTGATCGCATGGGCCTGCTGATCGCGCGATACTGCCTTGCCGACCGCCGCGGAAACGTTATGGCGGCGCGCGCAATGCTGCGCGACCGGCTCGCCCGGATCGCGGGATCCCATTAGACCAGGAAGATAGTTCATGAAGATCGCGGTTTTCGCCGGAGACGGCATCGGTCCCGAAATCATGCATGAGGCGCTGCGGGTTCTCGATGCGCTCGCACTGCCCGATGTCACATTGATGGAAGGCTATGTTGGCGGCGCCGGTTATCGCAAGCTTGGCCACCCTTTGCACGCAGATACCATCCGTATCGCGCATGAAGCCGACGCGATCCTGTTTGGCGCTGTCGGCGATTTCGAATGCGATAATCTCGAACGCCATCTGCGCCCCGAACAGGCAATTCTTGGCCTGCGGCGCGAACTCACGCTGTTCGCCAATCTGCGTCCGGCCACGATGTTTGCCGGGCTGGAAGAAATGTCCGCGCTGCGCCCCGAAGTGGCCGGCAAGATCGACATGCTGATCGTGCGCGAACTGAACGGCGACGTATACTTTGGCGAGAAGGGCATTCGCACGCTGGACGATGGCCGTCGTCAGGGCTGGGACCTGATGTCTTATGCCGAGGACGAAGTGCGCCGGATCGCCCATGTGGCGTTCCGCGCGGCGCAGGGGCGCAAGGGGCGGCTGTGTTCGGTCGACAAATCGAATGTGCTGGAGACGTTCCAGTTGTGGCGCGATGTGATGATCGAAGTTGGCGCGGAATATCCCGATGTCGCGCTGAGCCATATGTACGTCGATAACGCGGCGATGCAGCTGGTGCGCGATCCGGGCCAGTTCGACGTGATCGTGACGGGCAACATGTTTGGCGACATCCTGTCGGATCAGGCGAGCATGTGTGTCGGTTCGATTGGGCTTCTTGCCAGCGCCGCGCTGGGTGAAACGCAAACGCAATACGGCACCAAGGGCCTGTTCGAGCCGATTCACGGCAGCGCGCCGGACATTGCCGGGCAGGGCAAGGCCAATCCCATGGCGATGATCCTGAGCCTTGCCATCATGCTGCGCCACAGTTTCGGGCTGGAAGCGGAAGCTGTCCGGATCGAGGCGGCCGTTGCGCAAGCATTGGCTGACGGGATTCGCGGCGGCGATCTGGGTGGCACGGCTGGCACGGCTGAAATTGGCGATGCGGTGCTCGCACGCCTCTGATTCGGGATGTTCTGACAAGATGTCCTGGCAAGGGGCCATCTGAAATCGGATGGCCCTAAAATCGGCATGACCCGAAAATCGGCATGACCCGAAAATCGGGATGGTAATGTCCGATCAGGCTATATCGCCGCTTGCCCCGGCCGGTGGGCGCGATTAAACGCGCGCCCATGAAGAAGAACACCGGTCAGAACCGTTCGATTACGACCAAATGGCGGCCTGCGACGCGGGCTGTCCGTGGTGGCACGTGGCGCTCCGAACAGGGCGAAACGAGCGAAGCGATTTTCCTTACTTCCGGCTATTCCTACGACGATGCGGCAACCCCGGCCGCGCGCTTCGCCGGCGAGGAACCGGGAATGACCTATTCGCGCACGCAAAACCCTTCGGTGCAGATGCTGGAAGAACGCATCGCGCTGATGGAAGGGGCGGAAGCGTGCCGGGTTCAGGCATCGGGCATGGCCGCGATGACGGCGGCGATGCTGTGCCAGTTGTCGGCGGGCGATCATCTGGTGGTTGCACAGGCGGCCTTCGGGCCCACGCGCTGGGTAACGGATAATCTCCTGCCGCGCTTTGCGATCGAGGCGACCCCGGTTGACGGGCGCGATCTCGATGCGTGGAAAGCGGCGATCCGGCCCAACACAAAAATGTTCTTCTTCGAAACCCCTGCGAACCCGACAATGGATATCGTCGATGTCGCGGCGGTCTGCGCATTGGCGCGCGAACATGGCATTCGCAGCGTGGTGGACAATGCTTTCGCAACCAGCGCGCTGCAACGGCCGCTGGAATTCGGTGCCGATGTCGTGGCCTATTCCGCGACCAAGCTGATGGACGGGCAAGGCCGGGTGTTGGCGGGCGCGGTCTGCGGGTCCGCAGATTTCATCAACAATCATCTGCTGCCGTTCCAGCGCAATACCGGGCCGACATTGTCGCCTTTCAGTGCGTGGGTGGTGCTCAAGGGGCTGGAAACGCTCGACCTGCGTGCCAATCGCCAGGCGGATAACGCGCTGGAAGTGGGGCGCTTTCTCGAAACGCGGGTGCCGCGCATTCTGCATCCCGGGTTGCCCAGCCATCCGCAATTCGCACTGGTGCAGAAGCAGATGATCAAGCCGGGCTCGATCTTCTCGTTCGAGATCGATGGCGGCCGTGAAGCAGCACACGCCATTCTCGACGCGCTGGAACTGATCGATATTTCGAACAATATCGGCGATTCCAAAACGCTGATGACGCATCCGGCATCGACCACCCATTCCAGCCTCGCGGCGGAAACCCGGGCTGCGATGGGTGTCACCGAAGGGATGCTGCGCATCAGTGTCGGACTGGAAGACCCTCAGGATCTCATCGACGATCTCGATCAGGCACTGCGTAAGGCCGGACTATAAGGTTGACCTTTGACGGGAATAGATTCGCCATAGTGCCCAAATGGAGATAGCGTTCTGCCAGTCTTGGCAGTCACGCTTTCATCAGATGAGGGAAGGGCATGATGGAGGTAGAGTATCATTATGCCGCTCTGATCGAATCTTCAGATGACGCTATTATTGCTAAAGATTTGGAAAGCCGGATTATTATTTGGAATCCGGCAGCCGAAAGGATTTTCGGATTTAGCGCCCGGGAAATGATCGGGCATTCTATCCGGCGGCTGATCCCCGAAGGACGACAACAGGAAGAAGACGATATTCTCGCGCGTATTCATGCGGGGGAGCGTGTGGGGGAGTTTTATACCGAGCGCCTCCACAAGGACGGGCACACGGTTCACGTGGCCGTGGCGGTGTCGCCGGTCAGGGACAAGCGCGGCAATATCATCGGTGCCAGCAAGAATATTCGTGATGCCAGTCAGCGCATCGCGATGATCGATCGCTGGCGGAACAGCGAACGGCGTTTTCGAATGCTGGCTGACAACATCACCCAGTTCGCATGGATTCTGGGTGCCGATGGCCGGGTCACCTGGTTCAATCGCCGGTGGTATGAATTCACCGGCCTGAACTTTGAGACGATGTCCGTGCATGGTCCGATGTGGGTGCATCATCCCGATCATGTGGAACGGGTAAGCGCGAAGTTCAGGCGGTGCCTGGAACTGGGGGAGCCTTGGGAGGATCTGTTCCCGCTACGCGGTGCCAACGGGGACTATCGGTGGTTTCTCTCGCACGCGGTGCCTGTGGCTGATGAGACCGGTGCAATCACTGAATGGTTTGGCACGAACACCGATATCACCGAGCAGCGTCAGCAGGCCGAACACATCGGTCTGCTGCTGAATGAGGTCAATCACCGATCAAAGAATATGTTGATGAAAATCCGTGCCATTGCCCGGCGCACGCACGGGGTGACGCCCGCATTTCTGGAGAGTTTTGACCGCCGGTTATCCAGCCTTTCCGTCAATCAGGATATTCTGGTCCGGCAAAACTGGCGAGAGGTGCCGCTGAGCGAACTGGTTGCGCTGCAGCTCAGATTCCTCGGGGAAGGGCAGCGGCAGATCGCCATCGATGGGGCGGATGCCGCGCTGAATCCACGCGCAGCGGAAGCTGTGGGGATGGCGCTTTACGAACTTGCCACCAATTCGCTGAAATATGGGGCGCTTTCCGTGGCAGAGGGCGCTGTGACCCTCCATTGGGACGTGGACACCGCCAACAACCATTTTGCCATACAATGGACGGAGCGGGGCGGTCCTGCGACAGTTATTCCGCAGAATACCGGGTTTGGCACAACGCTCATCCTCGATGTTCCGCGCCAGAGCCTGAACGCGGAGGTTTCGCTCGATTACCATTCCACAGGGGTCATCTGGCGCCTGGAATCGCACGATGCGCTGGCATCGCCAGAAACGGGGGGACAGTCCCCGCCGAAAGACTTGCCGCGCGCGTAAATCGAGTTAGGTTACGAATCGTCATGGAGCAGCTATTCCAGCACGCAGCGATCACTGATGGGGTTACCGTCCGTGTTGCCGTCAATTTTCTTCCGGAACAGTCGCATGTTTCGGCGGGCAAGTGGTTTTGGGTCTATCACATCCGTATCGAGAACCACTCGAGGGAAACGATCCAACTGCTCACTCGTCATTGGCGCATTACGGACGGCAATGGCGCGGTGAACCATGTCGACGGCGAAGGTGTTGTTGGCGAACAGCCGATCCTGCCACCCGAAGGAACGCATGATTACGTGTCGGGCTGCCCGCTGACCACGCCGCATGGCTCGATGGAAGGGCATTATACGTTCCGCAAGGAAAGCGGCGAGGCTCTGCGGGTTGCGATACCGTTCTTCCCGCTCGCAGCGCCTGCCACCGCAGATTGAGCGGTAGCGTTTTGCCGTTCACCGCGCTTGCCCGTGGGTCGGGTGGCGATTAAACGCGAACATCAATGAAACGCACACACCTGCCTCTGAACGCCTTGCGCGTATTCGATGCCGCTGCACGGCATCTCTCGTTCACCCGCGCAGCCGACGAGCTCGCGGTTACCCCGGCGGCTGTCGGGCAGCAGATCAGGGCGTTGGAAGACGTGCTGGGCGTTGTGCTGTTCCGGCGGACGAGCAAGGGGCTGGAATTGACGGAAGAGGCGAAAGCCGGGCTCGATGCCCTGCGTGAGGGTTTCCTCAATTTCGAGGAAGCCGTTCGTGCCATGCAGGCCGGGCAGGCCAGCCATTTTTATACCATCGCTGTTCCGCGCGACTTTTTCGCGGCCTGGCTTGGCGAAAGGCTGGCCAGCTTCCGGGTTGCCAATCCTGACGTTCAGTTTGCGCTGGTCGATGGCGATGCCAATGATTTTGCGGAAGCCAATCTGGATATCGCGGTGCGCTGGGCTGAAGGCCCGGGAGAATACGAGGGTGTTTCTCTCGGGGCGCCGGGCAAGGTTCGGGTTTGCGCGCCGGGAACGGGTGGCAACAGCGATCAACCCGAAATCTACTGGCAGGGGCAAAGCGACGCGGCGGCAGATGCCGCGACGCTGCTGAGTGTGCCGGATGCGGGCCAGGCGCTGGCCGCTGCGGCGGCGGGGCTGGGCATTGCCGAAGTCCCTGCGTTGCTGGCGGAAAAATGGATTGCGGATGGCCGGGTCGATCGCATGGGTGATATCGAACCATGCAGGAAGGCCTATTGGCTGGTGGCGCCCGTGCCGCAGTGGCGCCAGAAGAAGGTCAAGGCACTGGTCGCCCATCTCACTGCGGAATGATCCCGTGCCATTTCACCGCACAACCGGGGCGTTTACTCCGGTCCGAACGGGGGCTGGTCATCTGGCGTTCAGCATGTGCGCCTAAATTTCGCTGACCGGATTTCAGGAGAAAATGGTGATGCGAAAGCTTCGTACAGCCCTTGTCGCAGGTGTCGTTGCGCTGGCTGCAACCGGGGTGGCCGTAGCGGCCTCTGATCATGTGCACGTGATGGAAGTGAAGCTGCCCGATGGCGGCGTGGCGCAAATCCATTACCTCGGTGATGCGCGGCCCGACGTGACCGTGGTGCAATCGCCGGTTGCGGCGCAAGACATGCGCCTTCCCGTCGGATTTGACGACGACATGTTCTTCGCACCCTTTGCCCAGATGGACCTGATGATGGCGCAAATGGAAGCCCGGCATCAGGCCATGATGCAACAGATCGCGAATATGGACCAGATGGCGGCGGTTGATGCCGATGGGGCTCCGGTGCACCTGGTTTCGCAGGGCGATTTGCCCGCAGGTACAATGGTGCAATACAGTTTCCATTCGTCGACCAGTGGCGCGAACGGTTGCACGCAGACTGTGGAATGGCGTTCCGATGGCAGTGGCAAGGAACCTCAGGTCGTGCGGGCCAGCAGTGGCGATTGCGCTGCCGTGAAGCCGTCGGCCAAGCCGCAGCCTACCGCAACCCAGCCCGAATCCGCTGCGCCGAAGCAAAAGGCCAAGCCTGCGAAACCTGCAAAGCAGGAAGACCAGACCGATTTGTTACCCGGTCATTCGACCTGAGCGCTGATCGACTCGCGATTTTTGAAGGTCCGTTGCAAGCGGCACCCCTGACCTGGTCGGGGGTGCCGAATGGCATTGGGGCGCGACCTTGGGTTGTGCCTACTGGCGCGATGTCACGCCAGCGTTGTTGGTCCGGTCAAACACGAGACCAGTCGTAGACTTTTCCGGGGTCCTGTTGGATGCCGCGAATTGCCTTTGTGAGATACTTGTCTGCTCGCCTGCGGTGCTGCCCTTCCTCCAGGGCCGTGGGTGCGCTCAACGCCATGAGCACTTCCTCGCGTGCATGCCTCAGGCAGAGCGGTACGTTTGCGCGCGTCTGCATGGTCTATCCTCGCGATAGAGCGGGGTGCAGCATTCCGCCAGTCGGCCGGATCACTGCAAATCCTGCCTGATGTCGTTCCGGCAGCGTGGGCTGTCGTTCGGACTTGGAACCAAAGTAACAGCCGTTCACGAGTCGCGCCAAATACATCGGTCAGGCTATCTGTCTGCGGCGGGCGGGACTGGCCTTCTGCACGGATACCGGCGCGGCTGTTATGTCGCCGCGGCAAATGCCTACAAGATGGTTGAAAGTGTGAGCGTGCAGGGCATCGTTGAAGCAGAGGCCCGCAATGCCGCTGTGTGTCCAGCGGATAGAGCCATCAATCGGCGCAAAACCGCTGATTTCCAGTGTGACCGGTTCGCCCGGTTCAAACGGGTTCTGTGCAAGATTGCTGATCCGGCATCCCCGGAGCGAAAGCTCGATCATAAGGCCTTCGGTGCTTTCCGAGGCCTTGTGCGCGACCCGCACATTCCGCCGCACGGCGAACCGGCGATGGGGACGAATAAACGTTACGGCCATGATCCCTCCCAACATTGGGAAATGTTTCGTGATTTAGGGGTAACACGCAATTCTTAACCATTCCCTTCACCCGAATCCGCCCTTCGGCAGGCGTCACGAAAAGAAGGCGGTCCGGGGGAGGGGCCGCCTTCTCCGGGACTGAACCGGTCGAAGACAAAGGGGATTGCCCGGTCCTCGACTGGCCCACCCCTTGGGCATTCGCGCGATGCGCGGTCTTCAGTGACGAAGAACGCCCTGTTTTCATGACTCTTGATGGTTAACCCGGTTCCCGGGGCGACCGAAAAATTCCAACAGGGGGAAGAACCGCAGGCCTGTCTTGTCGCGGTCAAGGTAAAACCATACACAGCCGTCGGATTGATGGGGAGGGTGGCTTGGCTGCGTCGGTTGATTTCGTTGTTGTAGGTTCGGGCGCAGGCGGTTTGGCCGGTGCCATCGCGGCAAAGCTTAATGGCTTGAACCCCGTGGTGATCGAAAAGGCTGCACTTTGGGGTGGGACCAGCGCGCTTTCAGGTGGCGGTGTATGGATACCCAATAATCATCTGATGAAGCGGGATAATATTCCCGACTCCTACGAGGAGGCGATGGCCTATCTCGAGGCGACTGTCGGTGAAGTCGGCCCGGCGAGCAGCCGTGAACGCAAACATGCCTATCTCGATGCGGGCCCCAAAATGGTGCGATCGCTCGAAAAGCTGGGGTTCACGTGGATTCGAGCGCCGAAGTATCCGGATTATTATCAGAAGATGCCCGGCGCCAAGGTTGGCCGTACGTTGGAAGCGTCCAATTTCGACGCCAATAGGCTGGGTGCGATGCTTCACACCATGCGGCGCAACATGATGCGCCCGCTGGCGATCACCACCGATGCGGCGCCCAAGATTCCGACCATGCTGCGTTCGTTCAATTCGCTGATGGGGGTCATGACCGTTGTTGCGCGCACGCTGAAGTTCCGGATCAAGGGGCAGGTGCCGCTGTCCATGGGGCAGACGCTGGTCGCGCAATTAATGGCTGTGGTCCAGTCGCTCGATATCCCAGTGCGCCTCGATACGCCGTTGAAGGAACTGGTGCAGGACGATGCGGGCCGGGTCATCGGGGTGAAAGTCACGACGGCGCAGGGTGAGGAAACGATTGCCGCGCCGCGCGGTGTGCTGATGGCGGCAGGCGGTTTTGCCAAGGATGCGGCCTACCGCATGCCGCTTCAGGGCGTGACCGGGGAATGGAGCCCGGCCAGTCCGGATGACACCGGTGATGGGCACAAGATCGGCGCGGCAATCGGCGCGGAACTTGCGCTTATGGATTCGGCGACGTGGTATCCGGTTTCGATTTCGCCCGATGGCACGATCAATGTTGGCATCTGGGAACGGACCTTGCCCGGATCGATTATCGTCGATCAGTCGGGCCAACGCTACACGAACGAAGCGGCGTCTTATGTCGATGCGGGCAGGGCCATGCTGGAGCGTGACAAGACGGTTCCGGCTGTGCCCAGCTGGCTGGTGTTCGATACACGTTACAGGAACCGCTATTTCTTCGGCCAGATACCACCCCGGGTGACCCGGCAATATGTGGAGAGCGGGTTTTTCCAGAAAGGGGAAACGCTGGAGGAACTTGCTGGCAAGTGCGGGATCGATGCCGCCGGTCTGGTCGCCACAGTGACGCGGGTGAACAGCATGGCTGCGGCAGGCGGGGTCGATGCGGATTTCGATCGCGGCGACAATGTTTACGACGAATATTATGGCGACCCCGCGCATCGGCCGAACCGTTCGTTCGGCCCGGTGGATGCCGCGCCGTTTTATGCCGTGCGGTACTGGCCGGGCGATCTCAGCACCAAGGGCGGGCTGATGGCGGATGCGCATGCGCGCGTTCTGCGCGCCGATGGCAGTGTGATCGAAGGGCTCTACGTCGCTGGCAACAACGCGGCCCCGGTCATGGGGCGCACTTATCCCGGCGCGGGCGCAACGATCGGGCCGTCGATGGTTTTTGCCTGGATTGCAGGGCATCACGCGGCGGGTGCGGATGTGTCGGTGTGTTGAACGCCAAACCCGTTACCCGCCGCGTCGCCCTCTAGACGATCACCGGCGCGGGGGCGCCATTGTTCGTCAGTCCCCCGGAAAGCGGGGCACCGAGAGGGGCTTTGCTGCGCGAAACAGGGGGTGAGAGCCTGTAATCGCGGAGCAAACGGTTGAGCAGGCGTTGGCCAAAGTGCCATTCGCGGGTGCTGGTGGTCGAGCCGGGTTCGTCTTCGCCATCGATGAAGCGGGCATCCCAGTCCTTGGCGAGGCCATAGGCCGACCGGTAATTGCCGTTGGGATCGTAGTTGTCCGGTACGAGAAACGAGGGGAAAGGCAGGGCGCGTCGTGGCACAGCGCCGAATTTGGCGACGCGTTGGTCCAGTCCCGGACGATCGAGATCGGGCGGCGCGACCAGCAGCGCGCCAACCACCGGGCCGCCTTCCGCAGGGCGTTCGTATTCAGCCCACCACGCGACGGCCAGATTGCCAAGCCCTTGCGCCACCAGCACGACGGGACGATTGACTCTGGATATGGCAAGATTGAGTTTGTTGACCCAGGTGTTGCGATGCGGATCATGCCACATTCCGAGATCAAGGCGTTCGCAGTTCGCCTGCTGGCGTGCCCACGCCTGTTGCCATTGGGGCGAATCCTCTGCGGTATTCCCGGGCACGATCAGAACGAGGGGGTCTTTCAGGGTTTCATAGGAAACCGGCACGCGATCGGTCATGGTTCATCTCCCAGTTGACTCGAAAGCCGGTCGACTTGGAACACGTCCCGACGCTTGTCATAATAACTCTATTCATTGTGTAGACAATGCATCCGCGACTACAGGACAAAAAAACGGGATAAGTTGCGTGACGCGCCGTATGCTGGTGAGGATCGTCCTTGCATGCCCCACGGCATGGCTATGGTCTGTTCGGGCCTATCCCCGTCCTTGACCCCAGGCCCGGCTTCCCCTAAGGGCGCGCGATCCGAAACGCGGGTTATCCCGCTTCCGGGTAGATAGAGCTGAACATTGCCGGTCACGTCCCGGGGCATTGAATGCTGCATTCAACGCCTTTTTCTATTGGGTTCGCTGCGCGCTTGCGCGGGTGAACTGCGGGGCAGCCGTCAAAGTAACCCGGTGATCGTGTCGGGTGGAGCGATTCGGCTTGCACAGCGAATACCGCATGGCGGTGTTCGTATGCGTCCATTCCCGCGATGCGGACGGATGGCCCTGTGCAGGTTTTTATCCTTCACTCTGCTGATATCGCCATGAACCAGGTGAAGGTATTCAATGCCGACAATCAACCAGCTGGTCCGCAAGGGCCGCGTTCCGCAGAAGGCCAAGAGCAAGGTCCCTGCGATGGATCAGAACCCGCAGAAGCGCGGTGTCTGCACCCGCGTCTATACCACGACGCCGAAGAAGCCGAACTCCGCTCTCCGTAAGGTTGCCAAGGTCCGCCTGACCAACCAGCGCGAAGTCATTTCCTACATCCCCGGCGAAGGCCACAACCTGCAGGAACACTCGGTTGTGCTGATCCGCGGCGGCCGTGTGCGCGACCTTCCCGGTGTGCGTTACCACGTGCTGCGCGGCGTGCTCGACACGCAGGGTGTCAAGGACCGCAAGCAGAGCCGTTCGAAGTACGGCGCCAAGCGGCCGAAGTAAGGCTCGCTCGCGAGTTCCTAAGGTTTCAGGCCTGCACGCCCTCAGGGCCAGTGCTGCCGAGTAAAAGGAAATAACCGATGTCACGTCGTCGTCGTCCCGAGAAGCGGGAAATCCTGCCCGATCCCCAGTTTGGAGATCAGGTCCTGTCCAAGTTCATGAACAACCTCATGCTGGACGGTAAGAAGTCGGTTGCCGAACGTATCGTTTACGGTGCGCTCGCAACGGTTGAAGCGAAGGCCAAGAGCGATCCCGTTCAGGTTTTCCATGATGCGCTGAACAACGTGCGTCCGCAGATTGAAGTCCGCAGCCGCCGCGTCGGTGGTGCGACCTACCAGGTTCCGGTCGAAGTGCGCCCCGAGCGTGCACAGGCTCTCGCGATCCGCTGGCTGATCTCGGCTGCACGCGGTCGTGCGGAAACCACCATGGCTGCGCGCCTGTCGGGTGAACTGATGGATGCGGCAAACAATCGCGGCAACGCGGTGAAAAAGCGGGAAGACACCCACCGTATGGCCGACGCCAACCGCGCGTTCAGCCACTACCGCTGGTAAGCTTCGCGCCGGAAAGACTTTCGATTGTAACAATCGTAACCATATGGGGGTCGCTCCCAGCGGGGGCCCCCATCTTTCAAGGAATTTCCCATGGCACGTAGCCATCCCATCGAACGCTACCGCAATTTCGGTATCATGGCGCACATCGACGCCGGCAAAACCACCACGACCGAGCGGATTCTCTACTACACCGGCAAGTCCTACAAGATCGGCGAAGTCCACGACGGCGCCGCCACCATGGACTGGATGGAGCAGGAGCAGGAACGCGGCATCACGATCACGTCCGCTGCCACCACCTGTTTCTGGCAGGCCGATGAAGGCAATGGCCCCGAGCACCGCCTGAACATCATCGACACCCCGGGCCACGTGGACTTCACCATTGAAGTCGAACGTTCGCTGCGCGTGCTCGACGGCGCGGTCGCCGCATTTGACGGCGTTGCCGGCGTTGAGCCGCAGTCCGAAACTGTGTGGCGTCAGGCTGAAAAGTACGGCGTTCCGCGCATGTGCTACATCAACAAGCTCGACCGGACCGGTGCGAACTTCTACTATTGCGTGCAGACGATCATCGATCGTCTCGGTGCGATCCCGCTGGTTCTTTACCTGCCGATCGGTGCAGAGTCGGACTTCAAGGGTCTCGTTGACCTCGTCAACGACCGCGCCATCATCTGGAAGGATGAATCGCTCGGTGCCGAATTCTTCTATGAAGAAATCCCGGCCGACCTCGCCGACAAGGCCGCGGAATACCGCGAAAAGCTCATCGAACTCGCCGTCGAACAGGACGACGATGCGATGGAAGCTTACCTCGAAGGTAACCTGCCTGACGTTGCAACGCTCAAGGCGTTGATCCGCAAGGGTACGCTGGCTCAGGCCTTCGTTCCGGTTCTGTGCGGTTCGTCGTTCAAGAACAAGGGCGTGCAGGCTCTGCTCGACGCCGTTGTCGACTATCTGCCGAGCCCGGTCGATGTTCCGGCCATCAAGGGCGTGAAGCCCGACAGCGACGAAGAAGACAGCCGTCCGTCGAGCGACGACGCGCCGTTCTCCTCGCTGGCGTTCAAGATCATGAACGACCCGTTCGTGGGTTCGCTGACCTTCACCCGCATCTACTCGGGCAAGCTCTCCAAGGGCGCGGTCCTGAACTCGGTGAAGGACAAGAAGGAAAAGATCGGCCGCATGCTGCTGATGCATTCCAACAACCGCGAAGACATCGAAGAAGCGTTCGCAGGCGACATCGTGGCTCTGGCTGGTCTCAAGGAAACCACCACGGGCGATACGCTGTGCGATCCGGCCAACCCGATCGTTCTCGAACGGATGGAATTCCCCGAACCGGTTATCGAACTGTCGGTGGAACCCAAGACCAAGGCTGACCAGGAAAAGATGGGCGTTGCGCTCAATCGTCTGGCTGCCGAAGATCCGTCGTTCCGCGTCACCACCGACCATGAATCGGGTCAGACGATCATCAAGGGGATGGGGGAACTTCACCTCGACATTCTCGTCGATCGCATGAAGCGCGAATTCAAGGTCGAAGCCAACGTGGGCGCGCCGCAGGTGGCCTACCGCGAGTCGCTGGCGAAGCCGGTCGACATCGACTACACCCACAAGAAGCAGTCGGGTGGTACCGGTCAGTTCGGTCGCGTGAAGGTGAAGCTTGCTCCGGGCGAACGCGGCCAGGGCATCAACTTCGTCGATGAAATCAAGGGCGGCAACATTCCGCGTGAATTCATCCCGGCGATTGAAAAGGGTATGCGTGAACAGGCAGCCAGCGGCTATCTGGTCGGCTTCCCGATCATCGACTTCGACATCGTTCTCTATGACGGTGCGTACCACGACGTCGACTCGTCCGCGATCGCGTTCGAAATCGCCGGTCGCGGTGCGATGCGCGAAGCTGCTGGCAAGGCCGGCATCAAGCTGCTCGAACCGATCATGAAGGTTGAAGTCGTGACTCCCGATGAATATCTCGGCGACGTTATCGGCGATCTCAACTCGCGTCGTGGCCAGATTCAGGGCACCGATACGCGTGGTAATGCCCAGGCCGTCGAAGCCAATGTGCCGCTTGCGAACATGTTTGGCTACGTCAACGAACTGCGTTCCTTCACTCAGGGTCGTGCGCAGTACACCATGCAATTCTCCCACTACGACGAAGTGCCGGCAAATGTCGCTGCTGAAGTCAAGGAGAAGCTTGCCTAAAGGCGAGTGAGCGTTTAGGGGCGGCGCCTGATTCAACGGGTGCCGTTTTCCCCCGTGAAAATCTAAGTTCTAGGAATAGAGGTTAAGAGACAATGGCGAAGGAAAAATTCGAGCGGAACAAGCCGCACTGCAACATCGGCACCATCGGTCACGTCGACCACGGCAAGACCACGCTGACTGCAGCAATCACCAAGGTTCTGGGTGCGCCCGTCGATTTCGCAAACATCGACAAAGCTCCGGAAGAGCGTGAACGCGGCATCACCATTTCGACCGCTCACGTCGAATACGAAACCGATGCACGTCACTACGCACACGTCGACTGCCCGGGTCACGCTGACTATGTGAAGAACATGATCACCGGTGCTGCCCAGATGGACGGCGCTATCCTGGTGGTGAACGCTGCTGACGGCCCGATGCCGCAGACCCGCGAACACATCCTGCTCGCTCGTCAGGTCGGCGTGCCGGCTCTGGTCGTGTACATGAACAAGGTTGACCAGGTCGACGACGAAGAAATCCTCGAGCTCGTCGAACTCGAAGTTCGCGAACTGCTGTCCAGCTACGACTTCCCGGGCGACGATATTCCGATCGTCAAGGGTTCGGCTCTGGCCGCTCTCGAAGGCCGCGATCCGGAAATCGGTGAAAAGTCGATTCTCGAACTGATGAAGGCCGTCGACGACTACATCCCGCAGCCGGACCGTCCGGTTGACAAGCCGTTCCTGATGCCGATCGAAGACGTGTTCTCGATCTCGGGTCGCGGTACGGTTGTGACCGGCCGTATCGAAACGGGCGTTGTGAACGTGGGCGACGAAGTCGAAATCATCGGCATCAAGGACACGCAGAAGACCACCGTGACCGGCGTGGAAATGTTCCGCAAGCTGCTCGATCGTGGTGAAGCTGGCGATAACGTCGGCGCCCTGATCCGCGGTATCGCTCGTGAAGCGGTGGAACGTGGTCAGGTTCTCGCGAAGCCCGGTTCGGTTACGCCGCACACGGAATTCAGCGCAGAAGTCTACGTGCTGTCGAAGGACGAAGGTGGCCGTCACACGCCGTTCTTCGCCAACTATCGTCCGCAGTTCTACTTCCGTACCACGGACGTGACCGGTGAAGTCGTTCTTCCCGAAGGCACGGAAATGGTTATGCCTGGCGACAACGTGACGATCGGCGTGAAGCTGATTGCTCCGATCGCCATGGACGAAGGTCTTCGCTTCGCAATCCGTGAAGGCGGTCGTACCGTCGGTTCCGGGGTTGTCAGCGGGATCACGAAGTAATATAGGCGCCGCTCCGGCCGGGTCCCTGGGGATTCGGCCGGTCGGAATTTTCGGGGTCGCCCCCGTTCACGTGAGCCTTCGTTGAAGGTCAGGTGAAATGGGGCGGTCTTCGTTTTTATTTATGGGATGGCTGTCGTGGTCATCCTTTGGCTCTTTCGCATCGGTAAGTGGACATGGAAGCTCAGAATATCCGCATTCGCCTTAAGGCGTTCGATCATCGCGTGCTCGACCAGGCAACTGGCGAAATTGCGGAAACCGCCCGTCGCACCGGCGCGCTCATTCGTGGCCCCATTCCGCTCCCGACGCGTATCGAGAAGTTCACCGTGAACCGCGGTCCGCATATCGACAAGAAGTCGCGCGAGCAGTTCGAGGTGCGCACGTACAAGCGGTTGCTCGACATTGTGCAGCCCAACGCCCAGACGGTTGATGCTCTGATGAAGCTCGATCTTGCTGCTGGCGTGAACGTCGAAATTAAGCTGGCCTGATCGCCGCTTTGCCCCTAAGGGGGCTCCAGCGATTCCCGCGCGTCGCCAAAATGCGCGGGCAGGGCAGGATTTATTCCAGCCCGGGACATTAGGGATACCTCCGGCATTGCCTTTGGGCATTTGTCGGGCAAGCGTCCCCCGTCTCGCCTGCTGCTTGCAGCAGGCACTGTTTCAGCCCGGACGGGGCACGCTTCACATTTTGGGCTGAACATGCCTTCGCAGGATGGGCTTGCGTAGGCCTCTGTAGGAGTATGGATCATGCGCACAGGCGTGATCGCTAAGAAAGTCGGGATGACCCGTCTGTTCCAGGAGGATGGCCGCCACGTGCCGGTCACCGTTCTGGCACTGGAAGATTGTCAGGTCGTCTCGGTCCGCACCGAAGAGAAGGACGGTTATACCGCTCTTCAGGTCGGTTCGGGTGAAGCGAAACAGAAGAATGTAAACAAGCCGCAGCGTGAGCACTTCGCCAAGGCGAATGTGCCGCTCAAGCGCAAGGTCGCGGAATTCCGCGTTGCCGACGATGCGGTTCTCGAAGTTGGTGCCACGATCGCAGCCTCGCATTTCGTTGCGGGCCAGATGGTCGACATCACCGGGGACACGCAGGGCAAGGGCTTTGCCGGTGCGATGAAGCGCTGGGGTTTCGGTGGTATGCGTGCAACGCACGGCGTGTCCATCAGCCACCGTGCACACGGTTCGACTGGCCAGCGCCAGGATCCGGGTCGCGTGTTCAAGAACAAGAAGATGGCCGGTCACATGGGTGATCGCCAGCGCACGCAGCAGAACCTCGAAGTCGTTCGCACGGATGACGAGCGTGGCCTGATCTTCGTGAAGGGCTCTGTCCCCGGTTCGAAGAATGGCTGGCTGCTTGTTCGCGATTCGGTGAAGGTCGCGCGTCACGCGGAAGCACCGTATCCGGCAGGCCTTAAGGGTGCTGCCAACAGCAACGAAGCGGCGCCTGCCGACACGCCTGCCGATACGGCACCGGCGGTCGAGGCGACCGAAGGCCAGGAGGGCTAAGTCATGAAGGTCAAGATTCAGACCCTGGATGGCGGCAAGGCCTCTGGCGACATTGAACTGTCGGATGCCGTGTTCGGTCTCGAACCGCGCGCTGACATTCTGCATCGCGTTGTCACCTGGCAGCTCGAGAACCGCCGCGGTCCGGCCCGTCCGACCCGTGAACGTTCGGATGTTGCCCGTACCGGCAAGAAGTGGGGCAAGCAGAAGGGTGGCGGCACGGCTCGTCACGGCGACCGCAAGGCTCCTGTCTTCATCGGCGGTGGTAAGGCGCACGGTGCCCGTGCACGTGACTTCGGTCAGTCGCTGAACAAGAAAGTGCGTGCTCTGGGCCTCAAGATGGCTCTTTCGGCCCGTGCGAAGGACGGTCTCGTGATCCTCGACAGCCTCGAGCTGAAGGATGCCAAGACCAAGGCGCTTGCCGGTCAGCTCGCCAATGCGGGTTGGGGTAAGAAGGTTCTGGTTATCGACGGCGATGCGGTGAACGAAGGTTTCGCTCGCGCTGCTGGCAACCTGCCGAACATCAATGTGCTCCCGGCTGTCGGCGCGAATGTCTACGACATCCTGAAGCATGACACGCTGGTGCTGACCCGCGCGGCGGTCGAAAAACTGGAGGCGCGGTTCAATGGCTAAGAAGCAGGACGTGGATGTGCGTCACTACGACGTGATCCTTTCGCCCCATATCACCGAGAAGTCGACGCTGTTGTCCGAGAACAACGCAGTTGTCTTCAAGGTCGCCGATAGCGCCACCAAGCCGCAGATCAAGGACGCGGTCGAGGCTCTGTTCGACGTGAAGGTCAAGGGTGTGAACACCCTGGTCCAGAAGGGCAAGACGAAGCGCTGGAAGGGCAAGCCCTACAAGCGTTCCGATGTGAAGAAGGCGATTGTGACGCTGGCCGAAGGCCAGTCGATCGACGTCACCAGCGGTATCTGAGGCGCGGATCATGGCACTGAAGAACTATAAACCGACGAGCCCCGCGCGCCGCGGACTGGTCCTCGTCGACAAGTCTGGCCTGTGGAAGGGCAAGCCTGTCAAGGCGCTTACTGAAGGTAAGAGCAAGACCGGTGGCCGTAACAACAAGGGCCACGTGACCTCGCGCGGTATCGCCGGTGGTCACAAGCAGAAGTACCGCTTCATCGACTTCAAGCGTCGCAAGTGGGACATGCCGGCTACCGTGGAGCGGATCGAATACGATCCCAACCGCACCGCGTTCATCGCGCTCATCAAGTACGAGGATGGCGAACTCGCCTATATCCTCGCACCGCAGCGCGTTGCCGTGGGTGACTCGGTCGTTGCCGGTGAGCGCACCGACGTGAAGCCGGGCAATGCCATGCTTCTGTCGCAGATGCCGGTTGGCACGATCTGCCACAACGTCGAAATGAAGCCGGGCAAGGGCGGCCAGATCGCCCGTTCGGCCGGCGCTTACATTCAGATCGTCGGTCGTGACCGTGGTCTGGTGATCGTTCGTCTGAACTCGGGCGAACAGCGTTACCTGCGTGGCGATTGCATGGGTACGGTTGGCGCGGTTTCGAACCCCGACAACTCGAACCAGACGCTGGCCAAGGCTGGTCGCAAGCGCTGGATGGGCCGTCGTCCGCTGACGCGCGGTGTTGCGAAGAACCCGGTCGACCACCCGCATGGTGGTGGTGAAGGCCGCACTTCGGGTGGCCGTCATCCGGTTACCCCGTGGGGCAAGCCGACCAAGGGCGCCCGGACCCGCAACAACAAGCAGACGGACAAGATGATTATCCGTTCGCGTCACGCGAAGAAGAAGAGGTAAGCGAGAATGGCTCGTTCCGTCTGGAAAGGTCCGTTTGTCGACCTTCACCTGCTGAAAAAAGCAGAAGATGCCCAGGAATCCGGTGCACGTTCGCCGATCAAGACCTGGTCGCGTCGTTCCACCGTCCTGCCGCAGTTCGTTGGCCTGACGTTCAACGTCTACAATGGTCACAAGTTCGTGCCGGTTTCGGTCAACGAAGAGATGGTCGGTCACAAGCTTGGTGAATTTGCGCCCACGCGCAGCTTCCCGGGTCACGCCGCCGACAAGAAGGGTAAGCGCTGATGAGCAAGCAGAAAGCTCCCCGCCGCGTCGCCGATAACGAGGCGCTGGCTGTTGGCACGACCATTCGCGGTTCGGCACAAAAGCTGAATCTCGTTGCTGGCCTGATCCGTGGCAAGAAGGCTGAGGATGCGTTGAACATTCTCAGCTTCTCGAAGCGGGCGATGGCACAGGACGCGAAGAAGGTTCTCGCTTCGGCGATCGCCAACGCGGAAAACAACCACAATCTGGATGTCGACTCGCTGGTCGTTGCGGAAGCAAGCGTCGGCAAGTCGGTGACCATGAAGCGTTTCCACACGCGGGGCCGTGGTAAATCCACGCGCATCCTTAAGCCGTTCAGCCGGCTGCGCATTGTGGTCCGCGAAGTCGAGGAGGCCTGATCCATGGGTCAGAAGAGCAATCCGATCGGCCTGCGTCTGCAGATCAATCGTACCTGGGACAGCCGCTGGTACGCCGAAGGGCGTGATTACAGCCAGCTGCTCAAGGAAGATCTCGAAATCCGCAAGTTCATCGTCGAAAACCTGCCGCAGGCAGCGATTTCGAAGGTGGTGATCGAACGCCCGGCCAAGCTGTGCCGCGTGTCGATCTATGCGGCCCGTCCCGGTGTGATCATCGGCAAGAAGGGCGCGGACATCGAAAAGCTGCGCGCCAAGCTGTCGAAGATGACCGCCAGCGAAGTGAAGCTGAACATCGTTGAAATCCGCAAGCCGGAAATCGATGCCAAGCTCGTTGCACAGGGCGTTGCCGACCAGCTGATCCGCCGCGTGGCTTTCCGCCGTGCGATGAAGCGGGCCGTGCAGTCTGCACTGCGTCTTGGCGCCGAAGGCATCAAGATCACGTGCGGTGGCCGTCTCGGCGGCGCGGAAATCGCTCGTGTGGAATGGTATCGCGAAGGTCGCGTGCCGCTGCACACGCTGCGTGCCAACGTCGACTATGCTGAAGCCGAAGCGCTGACCGCATACGGCATCATCGGTATCAAGTGCTGGATCTTCAAGGGTGAGATCCTCGGTCACGATCCGATGGCGCAGGACCGGCTGATGATGGAGGCACAGACCTCCGGCGTGCGTCCGGCACGTGATGACCGCAGGAACTAAGAGTCATGCTGCAACCTAAGAAAACCAAGTTCCGCAAGGCGTTCAAAGGCCGTATTCACGGCAACGCCAAGGGCGGCACGACGCTGAACTTCGGTTCGTATGGTCTCAAGGCCATGGAACCGGAACGTATCACCGCGCGTCAGATCGAAGCGGCTCGCCGCGCCATCACGCGTCACATCAAGCGCCAGGGTCGTCTCTGGATCCGCGTTTTCCCCGACGTGCCGGTTTCGAAGAAGCCTGCTGAAGTCCGTCAGGGTAAGGGCAAGGGTTCGATCGAATACTGGGCAGCACGTGTGAAGCCGGGCCGCATCCTGTTCGAACTCGACGGCGTTCCCGGTCCGCTGGCCGCCGTTGCCTTCGAACGCGCTGCGATGAAGCTGCCGATCAAGACCAAGGTCGTTGCCCGTCTGGGTGACACTTCGCACCTGGGAGCTGAATGATGGCCAAGACTGAAGACTTCCGCGCCAAGACTGACGATCAGCTGACCGCCGATCTGGTCGATCTCAAGCGTGAGCAGTTCAACCTGCGTTTCCAGGCAGCGACCAACCAGATCGAGCGTCCCGCCCGCATCAAGGAAGTGCGCCGCGAAATCGCGCGTATCAAGACGCTGCAGGGCGAGCGCGCCCGCGCTGGCAAGGCTTAAGGAACACACGATGCCGAAGCGTATTCTGATCGGGACCGTGGTCTCCGACAAGACCGACAAGACTGTCACGGTGCTTGTCGAGCGTAAGGTGAAGCACCCGCTGTACGGGAAGATCATCCGCCGCTCGAAGAAGTACCACGCCCATGACGAGGGCAATGTCTACAAGACTGGTGAAACCGTTCGCATCGAGGAAACTCGTCCGATCTCCAAGACCAAGACCTGGCAGGTGATCGAACGCGTTCAGGCGGGCAAGGGCCAGGCTGTGGAAGCCAACCTCGACGTTGAGGCCGCGGGCAACAACTGACGTTTTTTGGAACTGCCGGACTGGTTCCGGCAAGCCGAGTGAGAAGGAACCGGATCGATGATCCAGATGCAATCCAATCTCGACGTCGCGGACAACAGCGGCGCGAAGCGCGTCCAGTGCATCAAGGTGCTGGGCGGGTCTAAGCGCCGTACCGCAGGCGTCGGCGACGTGATCGTCGTCTCCATCAAGGAGGCGCAACCGCGTGCGCGCGTGAAGAAGGGTGACGTTCACCGTGCGGTGATCGTGCGCACCAAGAAGGACGTTCGCCGTCCCGATGGCAGCGTTATTCGCTTCGACAGCAATGCCGCAGTTCTCGTGAACAAGAACGAGGAGCCGATCGGCACCCGTATCTTTGGCCCGGTGGTGCGCGAACTGCGTGGCCGCGGCTTCATGAAGATCATTTCGCTTGCTCCGGAGGTGCTGTGATGGCTGCCGCGAAGATCAAGAAGGGCGACAGCGTCGTCGTTCGTTCCGGCAAGGACAAGGGCCGTACAGGTACGGTTCTTCAGGTTCTGCCGAAGGACGGTAAGGTCGTGGTGCAGGGCGTGAATATCGCTGCCCGTCACCGCAAGCCGAGCCAGACCAACCCGCAGGGCGGAATCGACCGTCGCGAAGCGCCGATGGCGATTTCGAAGGTCGCTCTGGCCGATCCGAAGGATGGCAAGCCTACCCGCGTCCGTTTCGAAGAAAAGGACGGCAAGAAGGTTCGCGTTGCCGTGAAGTCCGGGGAGACTATCGATGGCTGACAAGTACATCCCGCGTCTGCGCCAGCGTTATGACGCGGAAATCGCCAAGGCGATGACCGAAAAGTTCGGCTACTCGAACCCGATGGAAGTCCCCAAGCTCGAAAAGATCACGCTGAATATGGGCGTGGGCGAAGCGAGCCAGGACAAGAAGAAGGTTCAGACCGCCGCTGAAGAAATGGAATTGATTGCCGGCCAGAAGCCGGTGATCACCAAGGCCAAGAAGTCGATCGCACAGTTCAAGCTGCGCGAAGGCATGCCGATCGGTTGCAAGGTTACCCTGCGCCGCGAACGCATGTACGAATTCCTTGACCGTCTGGTGACCATTGCTATGCCGCGCATCCGCGACTTCCGTGGCCTCAACCCGAAGAGCTTCGACGGGCGTGGCAACTACGCGATGGGCGTCAAGGAACAGATCATCTTCCCCGAAATCAGCTATGATCGGATCGAAAAGGTCCGGGGTCTGGATATCATCGTCACCACCACCGCGAAGACCGACGAAGAAGCGCGCGAACTGCTGCGCCTGTTCGGTTTTCCGTTCCCGGCTGAAGCCGAACAGAAGGAAGCGGCGTGAGCCGCGCCCTGAAGCGATAGCGAAAGAGAGCTTAAGTCCATGGCGAAACTGAGTTCCATTAATAAGAACGAGCGGCGCAAGAAGCTTGTTCAGAAGTATGCGGCGAAATATGCCAAGCTGAAGGCCATTGCTGACGACCAGTCGGCTGATGAGACCGAACGCCTGATGGCCCGCCTCAAAATGGCGGAAATTCCGCGTAACGCTAACCCGACCCGCGTGCGCAATCGTTGCGCCACCACGGGTCGTCCGCGCGGCTATTATCGCAAGTTCGGGCTTTGCCGTATCGAACTGCGGGATCTGGGCAACAAGGGCCTGATTCCGGGCGTGACAAAGTCGAGCTGGTAAGGATCATCACATGGCATTGACCGATCCCCTGGGTGATATGCTCACCCGCATTCGCAACGGCCAGCGGGCGAAGAAGGACTCTGTCCTTTCGCCGGCGTCCAACCTGCGCACCCGCGTTCTCGAAGTTCTTCAGCGCGAAGGCTACATCCGTGGCTTCAGCGAAGACGAAACCGGCAAGCACAAGCAGCTGCGGATCGAACTGAAGTACTTCGAAGGCGAGCCTGCGATCAAGCATCTCGCCCGCGTTTCCAAGCCTGGCCGCCGGATCTATTCCGGCAGCAAGGAATTGCCGACGATCCGCAACGGTCTTGGCATCACCATCGTCTCGACGCCGCGTGGCGTGCTCTCGGATGCCGAAGCACGTGCACACAACGTCGGCGGCGAAGTGCTGGCGGAGGTGTTCTGATGAGCCGCATCGGCAAAAGGCCGGTTGCCATTCCGGGCGGCGTCAGCGCCGAAATCGCGAATGGCGCCCTCACCGTGAAGGGCCCCAAGGGCACGCTTACGCTGAGCCTGGCTGACGAAGTCACCTACGCAATCGAAGACGGCAGCATTTCGGTGCAGCCGGCCAACGATACCAAGCGTGCACGTTCGTTCTGGGGCATGCAGCGCACGCTGGTGTCGAACCTGATTGAAGGTGTGACCGCAGGTTTCACCAAGACGCTGGATATCACCGGTGTCGGTTATCGTGCGAACGCGCAGGGCAAGAAGCTGAAGCTTCAGCTCGGCTACAGCCACGATGTCGATCTCGATGTGCCGGAAGGTCTGGACGTGAAGACGCCTGATCAGACGACCATTGAAATCAGTGGTGTCGACAAGCAGCAGGTTGGTCAGTTCGCAGCTGAAATCCGTCGCTGGCGGAAGCCCGAACCCTACAAGGGCAAGGGTATCAAGTATCGCGGCGAATATATCTTCCGCAAGGAAGGGAAGAAGAAGTAAGATGGCCAAGCTTTCTCTTTTTGATCGTCGCCGTCGCCGCGTGCGCACGGCACTCAAGGCTCGTGCTGGTGGCCGTCCGCGGCTCTCGGTACATCGTTCCGGCAAGCACATCTACGCGCAGATCATCGACGATACTGCTGGCCGCACTGTGGCCGCAGCATCGACTCTCGGTGCGAAGGGCGGCAATGTGGAAGCGGCTGCCAAGGTCGGTGCCGATATCGCCGCTGCTGCAAAGCAGGCGGGCGTAACCACTGTCGTATTCGATCGCGGTGGCTTCCTGTTCCATGGCCGCGTCAAGGCGCTGGCTGACGCTGCGCGCGAAGGCGGGCTGGAGTTCTGATGATGGCTGACGAGAACAACAACCAAGAAACCCCCGTGGTCGAAACTGCGGCTCCCGAAGCGGCAGAAGCCGATACCGGTGGTCAGCAGCGTGAAGGTCGTGGCCGTGGTCGCGGCCGTGGCGGCGAACGCGGTGAAGGCCGTGGCCGTGGTCGCGGACGTGACGATCGTCGCGGTCGCAACCAGGAAGAAGAAGGTGAAGAGCTGATCGAAAAGCTCGTTCACATCAACCGTGTCTCGAAAACAGTGAAGGGCGGTAAGCGCTTCGGTTTCGCGGCACTGGTGGTTGTGGGCGACGGCTCGGGCCGCGTTGGCTTCGGTCATGGCAAGGCACGCGAAGTGCCGGAAGCCATCACCAAGGCAACTGCTTCCGCCAAGAAGAAGATGGTCCGCGTTCCGCTCAAGGAAGGCCGCACGCTGCATCATGACGGCAAGGGCCGTTATGGCGCGGGCAAGGTGAATGTCCGTTCGGCTCCGGCCGGTACGGGTATCATCGCCGGTGGTCCGATGCGCGCTGTCTTCGAAAGCTTGGGCGTGGCCGACGTGGTGACCAAGTCGGTCGGTACGTCGAACCCCTACAACATGATCCGCGCCACCTTTGACGCGCTGACCAACCAGACTTCGCCGAAGTCGGTGGCACAGCGTCGCGGCAAGAAGGTTGCAGACCTTCTCGGCCGTGGTGGTGCGAGCGAAGCCGAGGCGGAAGCCGACGCTGCGGCCATCGTGGAGTAATCGAACATGGCGAAGATCAAGATCAAGCAGATCGGTTCGCCGATCCGTCGTCCGGAAAAGCAGAAGCAGATTCTGATCGGTCTGGGCCTTGGCAAAATGCACAAGGTCGTTGAGATCGAGGACACTCCGGAAGTGCGTGGTGCGATCGCCAAGCTGCCGCATATGGTGGCTGTGGTCGACTGAGCCTCACAAGGTTGACGGAGAAGGCCCGGGCGAGTACCGGGCCTTCTCTATTTTTGGCGCGAACAAAGCGAAAGCGAGTGCATAATTATGAAACTCAATGAAATCCGTGATAACGCAGGTGCCCGTAAAGGTCGTATGCGCATTGGCCGTGGTATCGGTTCGGGCAAGGGCAAGACCGGTGGTCGTGGTCAGAAGGGTGCCAAGGCACGCTCGGGCGTTTCGATCAACGGCTTCGAAGGCGGTCAGATGCCGCTGCACATGCGCATTCCGAAGCGCGGCTTCAACAACATCTTCGCGAAGGACTACGCAGAAGTGAATCTGGGTCTGATCCAGAAGTTCATCGATGCCGGGAAGATCGACGTGAAGCAGGTTGTCGATCACGCTGCGCTGCAGGCAGCTGGTCTTGCCCGCGGCGGCAAGGATGGCGTGCGTCTGCTCGGCAAGGGCGAACTGACCGCCAAGGTGCAGTTCAAGGTTGCCGGTGCTTCGAAGGGCGCGGTTGCCGCGGTCGAAAAGGCTGGCGGTGCAGTCGAAGTGACGGTGCCGGCGAAAGCAGCCAAGGCTGACGCAGCCGAATAATTCGGGAAATTGCGCCAGGCGGGGGTTATGAAATCTCCGCCTGGTCGCTATATGGGCGGGCACTCACGAGGGTAGCCCGGTTTCAGGCTGGCGGCCCAGACAAGGTACATTGGTCCCATGGCATCACGCGCCGACAATCTTGCGAGCAATCTCAGTCTCGCCAACTTCTCCAAGGCGACGGAACTCAAGAAGCGTATCTGGTTTACGATCGGCGCTCTGATTGTATTCCGCTTTCTCAGCTTCGTGCCTTTGCCGGGCGTCAATCCGCTGATCCTTCAGGACCTCTACGCGCAGACGCGCGGCGGCATTCTCGATATTTTCAATACATTCTCGGGCGGCAGCCTTGAGCGCATGAGTCTCATTGCGCTCGGCGTCATGCCCTATATCACCGCTTCCATCGTGGTGCAGCTTGCCGCTTCGCTTCATCCGGCGCTTATGGCGCTGAAGAAAGAAGGCGAAAGCGGGCGCAAGAAGCTCAACCAGTACACGCGTTATGGCGCGGTGTTTCTCACGATCGTGCAGGGGTGGTTCATTGCCACCGGTCTCGAAGCCTATGGCGCGCAGAGCGGGATGCAGGCGGTTGTCGATCCGGGCTATATGTTCCGTATCGGCGCGGTGATCAGCCTTGTCGGCGGCACCATGTTCCTGCTGTGGCTGGGCGAACAGATCACCAGCCGTGGTATCGGCAATGGCGTTTCGCTGATCATTATGGCGGGCATTGTCGCCCAGTTCCCGACGTTTACGTCCAATCTTATGGGCCAGTACAGCTCGGGTGCGACCGGCAGCTTCACTATTGTCGCGATGATTCTCATGATCGTCAGCCTCATTTTGATCATCTCGTTCATGGAACGGGCGCAGCGGCGTCTGCTGATCCAGTATCCCAAGCGCGCCAGCCAACGCGGCATGATGCAGGCCGATCGTTCGCACCTGCCGCTGAAGCTCAACACCGCCGGCGTGATCCCGCCGATCTTTGCGAGCTCGCTGCTTCTGCTGCCGCTGACGATCAGCCAGTTTGCAGGCAATTCGGTCAATCCCGAATCCACGATGGGCAGCATCGTCGTGACGATGAATCAGTATCTCCAGCATGGGCAGCCGCTCTACATGACGCTGTACGCGCTGGGCATCGTGTTCTTTACATTCTTCTACACCGCGGTTGTCTTCAATCCTGAGGAAACGGCGGAGAACCTGAAGAAGAACGGTGGTTTCATTCCAGGTATTCGCCCGGGCAAGAACACCGCGAACTATCTGGATTACGTGCTGACCCGGATCACCGTGATCGGTGCGATCTATCTGACACTGGTCTGCGTAGCGCCGGAGTTTCTGCTGGCGGAGACGGGGGTTGCCCTGTTCTTCGGTGGCACGAGCCTGCTGATCGTGGTGAACGTCACGGTCGATACGATTACCCAGATCCAGTCGCATCTGCTCGCGCATCAGTACGGCGATCTGATCAAGAAAGCCAAACTCAAGGGCCGGCTTCGCTGAGCCCGCTTGGGGAAACTCAAACAGGGAGACCCACGTGAATATTATTCTTCTGGGACCGCCGGGGGCAGGGAAGGGCACCCAGGCGCAACGGCTTGTTGAGCGTTTCGGTATGCGTCAGCTTTCGACAGGCGACATGCTGCGCGCGGCAGTCAAGGCCGGGACCGCCGTGGGGCTGCAGGCAAAGGCGGTGATGGAAGCGGGCGAACTGGTTTCGGACGAAATCGTCTCCGCGCTGATTTCCGATGAACTTGCCGCGATGGGCGAGGGCACTGGCGTCATTTTTGACGGTTACCCCCGCACCGAAGCGCAAGCCGTGTCGCTGGATTCCCTTCTTGCGAGCCACGGGCGCAAGCTTGACCATGTGATCGAGCTTGACGTGAACGAGGATGCGCTGGTCGAGCGTATTACCGGGCGTTTCACCTGTGCGCAGTGTGGCAAGGGCTATCACGACACGTTCGAACAGCCAGTCACGCCGGGTGTGTGTGACAAGTGCGGTTCGACAGAGTTCAAGCGGCGGCCGGATGACAACGAGGAAACCGTCCGCACGCGTATGGCGGAATACCGCGCGAAGACCGCGCCGATCCTGCCGTTCTACGAACAGCGCGGAATTGTCTCGCGCGTGGACGGCATGGCGCAGATGGACGATGTGACCGCTCAAATCGAGTCGATCCTAAAGGGTTAGTCTCGCGATTTTTGACGCTTGCGCGTCCGTTTGTTATAGTCCCTTTATGACGGTGCCGCACAGGTTGTGCGGCACCCCATTGCGTCTGAAGTCCGATGTTGACCTTCTGGACGAATCGCCGTAAGCGGCCCATTCACTCGACAGTTCGGATGATTCCGGTTGGCCGTTGCCTGGTGCATGCCTCCGGTCATTGTCATTCTGGCCATTCGGATAATGTCGCAGTGTGCAAGCGTTGAGATAGGCGGTTGCGGCTTTCCCGTGATGGGATGTCGCCGCCTCCTGTGGAGCAGGAGAATTAAGTGGCTCGTATTGCCGGGGTAAATATCCCCACCAACAAGCGCGTGATTATCGCGCTCACCTACATTCATGGTATCGGCCCGAAATCGGCGAAGGATATCGCTGACAAGCTGGGTATTGATCACGCTCGGCGCGTTCAGGATCTTTCCGACGCTGAAGTGCTTCAGATCCGTGAAGCGATCGATGCGGAATTTACCGTTGAAGGTGACCTTCGTCGCGAAACTGCGATGAACATCAAGCGTCTTATGGACCTCGCATGCTATCGCGGCCTGCGTCATCGTAAGGGCCTGCCCGTTCGCGGTCAGCGCACCCACACCAACGCCCGCACCCGCAAGGGCAAGGCCAAGCCGATCGCTGGCAAGAAGAAGTAAGTCGGGCCGGGTAACCGGAACCGCTTTTCTTCCCTACTGAGGACAGGACACGAAATATGGCACGCGAACCACAGCGTATTCGGCGCCGCGAGCGTAAGAATATCACCAGCGGCGTTGCGCACGTCAACGCAAGCTTCAACAACACCATGATCACCATCACGGATGCACAGGGCAATGCGATCAGCTGGTCCAGCGCAGGCATGATGGGCTTCAAGGGTAGCCGCAAATCCACCCCTTATGCCGCGCAGGTTGCTGCAGACGACGCCGGCAAGAAGGCAGCGGAACATGGCGTGCGCACACTTGAAGTGGAAGTGAAGGGCCCTGGTTCGGGTCGCGAAAGCGCACTGCGCGCTCTCCAGGCGGTCGGTTTCACCATCACCTCGATCCGTGATGTGACCCCGATCCCGCACAATGGCGTGAGGCCTTCCAAGCGTCGCCGCGTCTGATTTGAACCTGTCTGGCGGCCTGACGAGGTCGCCATCCTTCGGATCGGCCGCGGTGCGCTCTCAAAGGCGTCCAGCGGCCGTTCCCGCCAGATAAAACCCTAGGGGAATTACATGTCCGTCAATATCAAGAACTGGCAGGAACTGAAGAAGCCCAACAGCCTCGATATCAAGCCCGGCGGTGACGGCAAGCGCAAGGCGACGTTCGTCGCGGAACCTCTGGAGCGTGGATTTGGTCTGACGCTCGGCAACGCGCTGCGTCGCGTTTTGCTTTCGTCGCTGCAGGGTGCGGCGATCACTTCGATCAAGATCGAAAACGTGCTGCACGAATTCTCGTCGCTGACCGGCGTTCGCGAAGACGTGACCGACATGGTTCTCAACGTGAAGCAGATCGCGTTGAAGATGGAAGGGGAAGGGGCCAAGCGCCTTCAGCTTTCCGTGACCGGTCCGGCCGAAGTGAAGGCGGGTGATATTGCCGTTTCCGGCGATATCGAGGTGATGAACAAGGATCTGGTGATCTGCCATCTCGATGAAGGCGCGACGCTGAACATGGAACTGACCGCCGACACCGGCAAGGGTTACGTTCCCGCTGTGCAGAATCGCCCGGCCGATGCGCCGGTTGGCCTGATTCCGGTTGATTCGCTTTATTCGCCGGTTCGCCAGGTCAGCTACAAGGTCGAGAACGCCCGCGTGGGTCAGGAACTCGATTACGACAAGCTTTCGCTCACCATCGAAACCGATGGCACCGTGACGCCGGAAGATGCCGTGGCCTATGCTGCGCGCATTCTTCAGGATCAGCTGGCGCTGTTCGTCCACTTCGAAGACGCGATCCCGCAGGGTCAGTCGCCGATGATTGGCGTGGCTGCCCAGCCGGAAGAAAGCGATGCGAACCAGCTCAACCGTTACCTTCTCAAGAAGGTCGATGAACTGGAACTGTCGGTGCGTTCGGCGAACTGCCTCAAGAACGACAACATCATCTACATCGGGGATCTGGTTCAGAAGACCGAAGCCGAAATGCTTCGCACCCCGAGTTTCGGCCGCAAGTCGCTCAACGAGATCAAGGAAGTCCTTTCCTCGATGGGCCTGCGCTTGGGTATGGATATCCCTGGCTGGCCGCCGGAAAATATCGAAGAAATGGCCAAGAAGCTCGAACAGGAACTTCTCGGTTAATCGGTCTCTCGCCCCGGCTTCGGTCGGGGCGGACCATCAGGGGATACAGGCTGACCCCGAAAACAGCCGGTACCGGGCTACCTGATACGGGCCCCTTACGAACGAAGGAAGTGAATCATGCGTCATAAAATTGCTGGCCGTAAGCTGCAGCGTAAGTCCGGCCACCGCGCCGCTCTTCTGCGCAACCTGGCCGCATCGCTGATCAAGCACGAGCAGATCCTGACCACCACGCCGAAGGCGAAGGAACTGCGTCCTTACGTTGAAAAGCTCATCTCGCTCGCCAAGCATGGCGGCCTGTCGAACCGTCGTCTGGCGCACAGCCGGTTGATGGACGACGCGCAGGAGCAGAAGCTGTTCGACGTTCTGGCAGAGCGCTACAAGGATCGTGAAGGCGGTTACACCCGCGTGATCAAGGCTGGCATCCGCGCTTCGGACGCTGCCCCGATCGCGATCATCGAACTGGTCGACCGCGATGTCGATGCCAAGGGCAAGGACAGCGGTCCGGTTGCCAACGAAGAAGAACTTGCCGACGCCTGATCGGTTTTCTCTTCGATGACCCATTGAAAGGGCGGTTGCGGATGCTAGCTTCGCAACCGCCCTTTTCATTTGGAGCTCGATATGCGCTCGCTCACGCGCCCCGTTGCCGGTGCGCTCGTTCTTTCGCTGGCTACAGTTCAGTTGGCGATCGCTGCCGATATGGCCAACCCCGTTTCAGCCGGAGCCGCGCCTGTGCCCGCGACCAACCCAGCCATCACCTATCCACAAACCCGCCGCGATAATGTGAACGACGTGCTTTTTGGCGAGACGATCGCCGATCCCTATCGCTGGCTGGAAAACGATGTTCGTAATACGCCCGAGGTCGCCGACTGGGTTGCCCGTGAAAACGTCGTGACCGACGCCTATCTCAGGACGCTGCCGGGCCGGGCGTGGTTTTCCGAAAAGATTGGCCAGCTCATGAATTATGAGCGGTTTTCGATCCCGGTGAAGGCTGGCGGGCAATACTTCTACGAACGCAACGAAGGGCTGCAGAACCAGCCCCAGTTGTTCGTGCGCAAGGGCCTGAATGGCAAGCCCCGGTTGCTGCTGGACCCGGTGCAATGGTCGAAGGATGGCACAAGCGCACTCGATGCCTGGAAGCCATCGCCTGATGGCCGCTACGTTCTTTACAGCGTGCAGGAAGACGGCAGTGATTGGCGCAGGCTGGAAGTGCTCGACGTGCGGACGGGCAAGCGCCTGTCGGATACCGTGCGCTGGGCGAAGTTCACCAGTCTGGCCTGGGTGGGGGAAGAAGGCTTTCTCTATTCCCGTTTTCCGGAACCGGAAGGCGGGCAGGATTTTCAGGCGCTCAATTACAATCAGGCGGTCTATTTCCATCGTCTGGGCACCGATCAGAGTGTGGATGAACGCGTCTTCGCAACGCCTGACCACAAGGAGCGCAGCCATACCGCAGAGGTGACTTATGACGGGCGCTGGGCGGTTATCACAAGCGCGATCGGCACCGATTCGAAATATGAAGTGCACGCCATCGATTTGGCGAAGCGTGCGCAGAAGGGCTGGTTCGCCCGGCCTTTGATCACGGGCTTCGATAACGCGTGGAATCTGATCGAGGGTACCGGTGGGGTGCTGTGGTTTACCACCAACGAGGATGCGCCGCGTTTCCGGATTGTTGCGATCGATCTCGATGCGGGGGCCCCGCGCTGGTACGAAGTGGTGCGTCAGTCACCGGAAACGATCAATGCGGCTTCGCTGGTGGGTAATCGGCTTGTCGTGTCTTATCTCAAGGATGCCGCATCGCGGGCCCTGATCTTCGAACTTGGTGGCACGCGGGTGGATGAAATCCGGCTCAACGGATTGGGTACTGCGAACGGGTTCACCGGCAAGCCGGGCGATCCCGAGACGTTCTACAGTTTCGCCAGTTTCAACCGGCCTGCCGGAATCTATCGGATGGATCTGGCCACAGGCCGGATGCAACCCTTCGCCTTGCCGAAGCTGACTTTCGATCCGGATGCCTATGCGGTGGAGCAACGGTTTTTCACGTCCAAGGACGGCACCAATGTGCCGATGTTCGTGGTGCGCAAACGCAGTGTGGCAGAAGCGGGCAAGGCCGTGCCGACCATGCTTTATGGGTATGGCGGTTTCGACGTATCGGTGACCCCGGGATTTTCCGCCGTGCGGATGGCCTGGCTGGAAGCGGGCGGGGCTTTCGCACTGGCGAACATTCGTGGTGGGGGCGAATATGGCAAGGCGTGGCATGATGCGGGCCGTCTGGCCAACAAGCAGAACGTTTTCGACGATTTTATTGCCGCTGGCGAATATTTGAAGCGGGAAGGGATTACTTCGCCCGATGGTCTGGCGATCGAAGGACGGTCGAACGGTGGCCTGCTGATGGGGGCGGTGACGAATCAGCGCCCGGATTTGTTCAATGCGGTGCATGCGGCCGTCGGCGTAATGGATATGTTGCGGTTCGACCGCTGGACCGCGGGGCGATATTGGGTGGATGATTACGGCCATCCGGATCGGAAAGAAGACTTCACCATCCTGCGTTCCTATTCCCCCTATCACAACATTCGCGCGGGGGTGGATTACCCGGCGATCATTGTGACAACCGCAGATACGGATGACCGCGTGGTGCCTGGCCACAGCTTCAAATATGCAGCAGCCCTGCAGGCGGCGCCCATTGGTAACAAGCCACATCTGATCCGCATCGAAACCGGGGCCGGGCACGGGTCAGGCAAGCCGACAGACAAGCAGATCGCGGAAGGCGCCGATGTGCTGGCGTTCCTCGCCCGGTGGACGGGTCTGGATGTTCGTTCAGAAAAATAATCCGGTTCATGAACGGATGCTGTCGACCGGGTTCAGCATTTCCATACCTGCGATTCGCTAGAAGCCGTTCCATGGTCGGGGGTATGGCTCGACCGTTGAAAAGGATTAATGCGATGAAGACCATGTCCAAAGCTCTGATCGGGACCGTCGCCGCAGGTGCGATGGCTGTCACGTCTGCTTCGCCCGCCATGGCCCGTGATCGTGATCGCGGCGATGGCATTGGTGCCGGTGAAATCATCGCCGGTGCGCTGGTTATCGGTGGTATCGCCGCGATTGCCTCATCCGCATCGCGTGACCGCGGCTACGATCGCAACTACGACCGCAATAATGACCGCTATGGTTATCGCGATGACTATTCGCGTTATGGCTATCGCGATCGGGACGATTACAACCGTCGCGGCAATCCGCGGCAGGCGGTGGAAATGTGTGTCCGTTCGGCTGAACGCGATGCATCCCGGCACAGCTATGGCAATGCCAAGGTCACCGATGTTCGCGATATCAAGCGCACCAACGGCGGATATACCGTCAAGGGACGTATCGCGGTGAACAACATGGGTCGCGACTGGCGCTCTGGCGACCGGGCTTATGGCCGGGGCTGGAACAACGACTATCGTGGCTGGAACAACCGCTATCGTGGTTATGACGCGGGCAGCTTCACCTGCAAGGTGCGCTACGGCCGGGTGACCGAAATCGATTACAAGAACATTCGCGGCCTGTAACATCTGCTGCGAGGAACAGATGTGGCCCGGATTTCTCGAAATCCGGGCCATGTTTCAAACCGATCATTCAGATCACCGTAAGTATCGCACGTGTAATCCGGCATGATGCAGCGCTCTGGGCTTTGCTGCTTCTTTTGAAAGGTCTTGGAATGGGCCGTTTTTCCTCACGTTTTGCTGCTTTCACCGCTCTTGCTGCATCGGTTTCGATGGCGGCAACCCCGGCAATCGCCGCCCCTTTGCCGGTTGTGGCGCAATCGCCTGCACCGGCCTTCGCCGTGTTGCATGCGCAGGCGGACGACGGGTCGGTTGTCGAAAACAGCCGTGGCTGGGGACGCTATCCGTCCTATGGCCGGTACAAGCGCCATCGCGGCGGTATTGATGGCGGCGATGTTCTGGCCGGCGTTCTGATATTGGGCGGGATCGCCGCAGTGGCCGCCGCAGCCAGCAATTCGAAAAAGGACAGCGACTATCGGGATCGCGATTATCGCGGTGACGATTATCGTGCCGATAACGATGGCTATCGGACCAGCGATCCCGACTATCGCGGTGATGACTACAACTATCGTCAGAGCCAGGATGGCACCTATTCGCAGGGTCGGGGCATTGACGGCGCCGTGGATCAATGCGTGGCCGAAGTGGAACGCAAGGATAGTGTCGACAATGTCGAAGGGGTCCAGCGTTCCGGCAATGGCTGGAGCGTGAACGGCACGCTTCGCGACGGACGCAGTTTCTCGTGCGCCATCGATTCCGGCGGACGCATCGGTGGCATCCGTTACAGCGGTGACAGCGCGTCGATGGATTATCGTTCCGGGGATGACCGCTATGGCGATGCATCCCCCGACAATGGGCAGTGGAGCGATGATGCCTATGCCCGGGCGCGCGACGCGCAGGGACCGGTCTATCGCGACGGTATCTGATCGCGCACGAACTGATGAAAAAAGGGGGAGGCCGCGACGGTCTCCCCCTTTTTGTATGTCGATTTCACCCGGCGGGCCGGCGTGATTACCCGTCACATATGGATGGGCTTGCCCCGCACAGCCATTGCCGCTTCCTTGATGGCTTCGGAATGTGTCGGGTGTGCGTGGCAGGTATAGGCGATGTCTTCCGACAGGGCGCCGAATTCCATGGCCTGCGCAACCTGTGCAATCATTGTTCCGGCGACCGAGGCAATAACCCAGGTGCCCAGAACCCGATCGGTTTTCGCATCGGCGATCACTTTCACAAAGCCGTCCGGTTCGCGGTTGGTCTTGGCGCGACTGTTGGCCATCATCGGGAACTTGCCGACCTTGATGTCGAAGCCCGCTTCCTTGGCGGCTTCTTCGGTCAGACCGACACCAGCGATTTCCGGGGTGGTGTAGACCACGCTGGGGATTACCGCATGGTTCACGATGCCGATCTGCCCGGCGATGTTTTCCGCAACGGCAATGCCTTCGTCTTCCGCCTTGTGCGCCAGCATCGGGCCGGGGATCACGTCGCCAATGGCCCAGACGCCATCGACCTTGGTGCGGAAATCGTGGTCGGTTTCAATCTGGCCGCGTTGATTCAGCGCCAGACCGATCGCCTCGAGATTAAGGCCATCGACATTCGGGCGACGGCCAATGGCAACCAGAACGCAATCGGCTTCGAGCGTTTCCGCAGTGCCACCAGCAGCCGGTTCGAGCGTGAGAATGGCTTTCTTGCCTTTGACCTCGGCCGCGGTGACCTTGGTTCCCAGCTTCAGTTCCATGCCCTGCTTCTTGAAGATCTTGGCGGCTTCCTTGCGGACGTCGCCGTCCATGCCGGGAAGCAGGGCATCGAGAAATTCGACCACAGTGACGTCTGCGCCAAGGCGCCGCCAGACCGAGCCGAGTTCCAGTCCGATCACGCCGCCGCCAATCACCACGAGCTTCTTGGGGACAGCAGCCAGGGCCAGAGCGCCGGTTGAATCGACGATAATGCCCTTGTCGTTATCGACAGCAACGCCTGGCAGGGGGGTGACCGACGAACCGGTGGCGATCACCACATTCTTCGCGGTCCAGGACTTTCCGGCCACTTCGACCGTATGGGCATCCTTGAACGCGCCGAGGCCCTTGAGCCATTCGACCTTGTTCTTCTTGAACAGGTATTCGATACCGCCGGTCAGTTCCTTGACGGCGGTTGCCTTTTCACCCTGCAGCGTGGCCACGTCGATTTCGACCTTGCCGGTCTTCACACCGAACTTGGCAAGCGTGCCATCGTGTGCTTCTTCGAACAGTTCCGACCCGTGTAGCAGGGCCTTGGAAGGGATGCAGCCCACGTTGAGGCAGGTGCCGCCAAGGGTTTCGCGGGATTCGACACAGGCCGTCTTGAGGCCGAGCTGCGCGGCACGGATAGCTGCCACATAACCGCCGGGGCCGGCACCGATGACAAGAACGTCGTAGTCGTATTCAGCCATTATCGTTGCACCGTTTTGTTCGCGCACGCCTCGATGATCGGCATGATCTCGTCTTGCGACAGAGCCAGCTTTTCACGCGTGCTGTACTTTGCGTTGATTTCGTCGATCGTACAGGCGCAGGCCCGCGCTGCGAGCGGGGGCGGTGCACCGGTCTTGACGGCAGAGCTGACGCAGGAGCTGCGAAACTCCTCGTCGAAGCTTTTGTTCAGAGACTCCTCGCCCGCCGTGCCGCAGCCGCTGATCAGGGCGGCAAGGCCTGGCAGAACAAGGAGTCCGATACGCATCAGGCCAGATCCTTAGAGGTCGATGAGAATCCGTGTGGGATCTTCGATCGCTTCCTTGATGGTTTTCAGCGCAGTCACTGCTTCACGGCCATCGATGATACGGTGATCGTAAGACAGCGCAATGTACATCATCGGACGGATGACAATTTCGCCATTGCGGACAACCGGCCGATCCTCGATGCGGTGCAGGCCAAGCACGGCCGACTGCGGAGGATTGATGATCGGGGTCGACATCAGGCCGCCGAACACACCGCCATTGGAAATCGTGAAGGTCCCGCCCTTCATGTCTTCCATGGTCAGCGTGCCTTCCTTGGCCTTCTTGCCGTAGTCGGCAATCGCCTTCTCGATCCCGGCAAAGCCCAGCTTGTCACAATCGCGCACGACCGGAACAACAAGGCCATTGGGGGCGGAGACCGCGATCGAGATATCGACGAAATCGTGATAGAGGATTTCGTTGCCATCGATCTGCGCGTTGACTGCCGGAATATCCTTGAGCGCCAGCACGGATGCCTTGGCGAAGAACGACATGAAGCCAAGCTTGATGCCGTGCTTCTTCTGGAACACGTCCTTGTACTTCTCGCGTGCTTCGATGACGGCCGACATGTCGACATCGTTGAAAGTGGTGAGAAGGGCGGCATCGTTCTGTGCGCTTTTCAGGCGCTTGGCGATCGTCTGGCGCAGGCGCGTCATCTTGACGCGTTCGACATTGCGGCCAGCCGCCGGAACGGCAGACGATGGCGCGCCGGCTGCCGCAGTGCTGGCTGGGGCAGGGGCTTCCGTATCCTTGGCCTTGGCCGCCGCGATCACGTCTTCCTTGGTCAGACGGCCATCCTTGCCCGAACCTTTGATCGTCGACGGATCGACACCGTGTTCGAGCACCGCGCGGCGGACCGCCGGGGATAGTGTCTGCGAGGCGTCCGCATCCTGAGGCGCCGCCGTTGCGGGGGCGGTGGCAGCGGGTGCCGCAGCCGCATCCTTGGCGGCCGGCGCAGCGCCAGCGCCGCCTTCGGTCAGCAGGGCGATAACCGCGCCGACTTCCACGGTGTCACCAACGGCGACTTTCTGTTCGGTCAGCACACCATCAAAGGGCGCGGGCACTTCCACCGCGACTTTGTCGGTTTCGAGGCTGACGATGGGTTCGTCTGCCTTCACCGCTTCGCCGGGCTGCTTCAGCCATTCGCCCACGGTTGCTTCGGTAACCGATTCACCCAGTACGGGGACTTTGACTTCGATCGACATGGTTTGTCTTCCCTGTCCAGTCAGGACGTCTATTCGCCGTTATCGGCGGGATGAAAGCTGTGCTTGGGTTGTTCGCCGCCGGGCAGACCCAGTGCGTGATTGACCAGAGCCTGCTGCTGCTGCGCGTGGCGTTTGGCCAGACCCGTTGCCGGCGAGGCCGAAGGAAGGCGCCCGGCATAGGACGGCCGCATGCCAGTCTTGCCCGCAGCGTTGAGCGCCACTTCGATCGGATGCTCCACAAAGAACCATGCGCCATTGTTGCGCGGTTCTTCCTGGCACCAGACCACCTCTTCGAGATTGGTCATCGCAGCGAGACGTTCGGTCAGCGGCTTGCCCGGGAACGGGTAAAGCTGTTCCAGGCGGACAATGGAGACATCGTCCAGCCCTTCGGCATCGCGTTTCTCGATCAGGTCATAGGCGACCTTGCCCGAACAGAGCACCAGACGGCGAATCTTGTCGTCAGGGATCGTTTTCGTGTCGCTGACAATGCGGCGGAAGTGGCTGTCGCCGACAAATTCGTCCGCTGCGCTTTTCGCCATCGGGTGACGCAGAAGCGATTTCGGCGCCATGATGATCAGCGGCTTGCGGAACGGACGCAACATCTGCCGGCGCAGAACGTGGAAATAGTTCGCCGGGACAGTGATGTTGCAAACCTGAAGGTTATCGTCGGCGCAGAGCTGCAGGAACCGTTCAAGCCGGGCGGAACTGTGTTCCGGGCCCTGGCCTTCATAGCCATGGGGCAGCAGGAGAACGAGACCGTTCGCCCGCAGCCACTTGGCTTCGCCCGCAGCCACATACTGATCGATTACGATCTGCGCGCCATTGGCGAAGTCGCCAAACTGCGCTTCCCACAGAACCAGCGTTTTCGGATCGGCCGAAGCGAAACCATATTCGAAGCCAAGCACCCCGTATTCGGACAAGGTGCTGTCGTAGACTTCGAACTTGCCATGCGGCAGCGTGGCCAGCGGGACGTATTTGTGTTCGTCCTTCTGGTCGATCCAGATAGCGTGCCGTTGGCTGAAAGTGCCGCGGCCGGAATCCTGCCCTGACAGACGGACGCCGAAGCCTTCCATGGTCAGGCTGCCGAAAGCGAGTGCTTCGGCGGTGGCCCAGTCGAACCCTTCGCCATCCTCGAACATCTTGCGCTTGGCTTCGATCACGCGCCCAAGCGTTTTGTGGATGGTGAGATCGTCCGGAACAGTCGTCAGCGTGCGGCCCAGGCTTTCGAACAGCTTGGGCTCGATCGCTGTCGCCACGTTGCGGCGCGCGGTTTCAGGATCGGCAGGCTTGTGGAGGCCCGACCAGCGTCCACCGAACCAGTCGGCTTCGTTCGCCTTGTAATTCTTGCCAGCCTCAAACTCGTCATCGAGCAGTTTCACGAAATCGCTCGTGGTCTGCGCGATATAGTCGTCGTCGATGACGCCTTCGGCTTTCAGCCGATCGGCGTAGATGGCGCTGACCGGTGGATGCTGGCGAATGCGATCGTACATCAGCGGCTGTGTGAAGCCCGGTTCATCGCCTTCGTTGTGCCCGAAACGGCGGTAACACCACATATCGATCACGATATCGCGCTTGAACATCTGGCGATACTCGACCGCCAGTTTGCAGGCGAAGGTGACCGCTTCCGGATCGTCGCCGTTGATGTGCAGGATCGGGGCCTGCACGCCTTTCGCCACATCCGACGGATAGGGCGAATTGCGCGCGAACTTGGGGCTGGTGGTGAACCCGATCTGGTTGTTGATGATGAAGTGGATACAGCCGCCGGTGGAATAGCCGCGCACGCCGGACAGGCCGAAGCATTCCCACACGATGCCCTGGCCGGCGAAGGCCGCGTCGCCATGGATCAACACCGGCATGACCTGTTCATGCTTGTCGAGATCGTCGTGGAACGCCTGCTGCGCGCGGACCTTGCCCAGCACGACACCGTCAACGGTTTCGAGATGGCTGGGATTCGGGACCAGCGACATGTGCACCGAAATGCCGTCGAATTCACGGTCGGTGCTGGTGCCGAGGTGATACTTCACGTCACCCGAACCGCCGACATCGTCAGGGTTGGCGCTGCCGCCGGAAAATTCGTGGAAGATCACCCGGTACGGCTTCGCCATGACGTTGGCGAGCACGTTAAGGCGGCCGCGATGCGCCATGCCGTAAACGATTTCACGCACGCCCAGCTGGCCGCCATACTTGATGACCGCTTCCAGTGCCGGGATCATCGATTCGCCGCCATCAAGGCCGAAGCGCTTGGTGCCGACATATTTCTTCCCGAGGAATTTTTCGTACTGTTCCCCGCGGATCACAGCCGAAAGAATGGCCTTCTTGCCCAGCACGGTGAAGTCGATCGACTTGTCCGCACCTTCCATGCGATCCTGAAGGAAACGGCGTTCCTCCACATCGGATATGTGCATGTATTCGAGGCCGACCTTGCCGCAATAGTTGGCGCGCAGAATCTGCACCAGCTGCCGCGGTGTGCTCCACTCGAGGCCGAGTGCGCCGCCGACGTAAACCGGCTTGTCGAGAGCCGCACCGACAAAGCCGTAATATTCGGGTGTCAGGTCTGCGGGAAGATCGCGGGTTGAAAGGCCCAGTGGATCGAGATCCGCAGCAAGATGGCCGCGCACCCGATAGGTGCGGATCAGCAGCATCGCGCGGATGGATTCGTCTGCGGCCTGCGCGATGGCGGTTTCGTCCAACGCCTTTTCCGCTTTCGCGGCGGACTGCTTGATCGCCAACTGCATCGCAGTGGGGTCCAGCGCCTGCGTGAATTCGTCTTCGTCCGCGCCGCCAACCAGCGGCCAGCGCGCGTTCTGCCATGACGGGCCCTGTTGCGGACCATCGGGCAGGAAATCGTGGCTTTCGTTACCCATAGGGGTCACCTCTGGATGCTGGACTGCTTGTCAGTCCGGCAAATGACAATGTCCCAACCGCGTTTGCGCTCCCGGGGAAGGGGAGGAGCCCCTGCCGCAGCAGGGGCTCTATCTTTGGCTCAGACGAGTTCCTTGAGGAGACCGTCGAGCGTTTCGCCGAGAAGCGAGGGCGAGGGCGAGACGCGGATGCCCGCTTCTTCCATCGCCGCAATCTTGTCTTCTGCGCCGCCCTGGCCACCGGAGACGATGGCACCGGCATGGCCCATGCGACGGCCCGGAGGCGCCGTACGGCCCGCGATGAAGCCAACCATCGGCTTCTTGCGGCCACGCTTCGCTTCGTCCTTGAGGAACTGGGCTGCTTCTTCTTCAGCGCTGCCGCCGATTTCACCGATCATGATGATCGACTTGGTTTCGTCGTCAGCAAGGAAGAGTTCCAGCACGTCGATGAAGTTGGTGCCGTTGACCGGGTCACCGCCGATGCCGACAGCCGTCGTCTGGCCAAGACCGATGTTGGTGGTCTGGAACACGGCTTCGTACGTCAGCGTACCCGAACGGCTGACCACGCCAACCGAACCCTTCTTGAAGATCGAGCCCGGCATAATGCCGATCTTGCATTCATTCGGGGTCAGAACGCCGGGGCAGTTCGGGCCGATCAGGCGCGATTTCGAACCCTGCAGGGCGCGCTTCACGCGCACCATGTCGAGAACGGGGATGCCTTCGGTGATCGCAACGATCAGTTCCATTTCCGCATCGATCGCTTCGAGGATCGAATCCGCTGCGAACGGCGGCGGAACGTAGATGCACGAAGCGGTCGCGCCGGTCACGGCCTTGGCTTCTGCAACAGTGTTGAAGTTGGGCAGGCCGATGTGGGTCGTGCCGCCCTTGCCGGGGGTCACGCCGCCAACCATCTGGGTGCCGTATGCCAGCGCCTGTTCGGTGTGGAAGGTGCCGGTGGCACCGGTCATCCCCTGGGTGATGACCTTGGTGTTCTTGTCAATGAGAATGGACATGGGAAACTCCTGGGGAGACGAAAGGGATCAGGCCAGCGAGCTGTCGATGCCCTTGCAGGCATCAAGCAGTTCCTTGACCGCGTCGACGGAAACCTGGAAGTTGGTCTTGGCTTCGGCGTCGAGTTCGATCTCGACAACCTTTTCCACGCCGCCAGCGCCGATCTGAACCGGAACGCCAACATAGAGACCGTCGACGCCGTACTGGCCATCGACATAGGCTGCACAGGGCAGAATGCGCTTCTGGTCGTTAAGATAGGCTTCCGCCATGGCAATGCCCGAAGCAGCCGGAGCGTAGAAAGCCGAACCTGTTTTGAGCAGACCGACGATTTCGCCGCCGCCCGAACGGGTGCGCTGCACGATCGCGTCGATGCGTTCCTTCGTCGACAGACCCATCTTGACGAGGTCGGGGACGGGGATGCCGTTGACGGTCGAGTATTCCACAACCGGAACCATGGTGTCGCCGTGGCCGCCGAGCACAAAAGTGTTCACGTCGCGGATCGAGACGTTGAATTCCTGTGCAAGGAAGGTGGTGAAGCGTGCCGAATCGAGCACGCCAGCCATGCCGACCACCTTGTTGTGGGGCAGGCCAGAGAATTCGCGCAGCGCCCAGACCATCGCGTCGAGCGGATTGGTGATGCAGATCACGAATGCGTCAGGGGCGTTGTTCTTGATGCCTTCGCCGACCGACTTCATCACCGAGAGGTTGATGCCGAGAAGGTCGTCACGGCTCATGCCGGGCTTGCGGGCAACGCCGGCGGTGACGATGATAACGTCTGCGCCCGCGATGTCGGCATAGTCGTTGGTGCCGGTGATCTTGGCGTCAAAGCCTTCGACCGGGCCGCACTGCGACAGGTCCAGAGCCTTGCCCTGGGGAACGCCTTCGACAACGTCGAACAGGACGATGTCGCCCAGTTCTTTCTGTGCTGCGAGGTGAGCAAGGGTGCCGCCGATGTTACCGGCGCCGATAAGGGCGATTTTCTTGCGAGCCATGATGAGTGGATTTCCTTCCCGTTTGGAGGGCATTTCAGGCATATGGGCAAGCCGCGCGCCAACAGGGCGGCGGGACCCGGCTAACCGCGTCGCCCTAGGCTCGTCCGACACCTATTGCAACCGCCAAAAACCGCCACCGGGCAACTATCTTTAATAATGCATCGCAAGAGCGTTAAACCGGCAATTCGTCGCTGCATTGTGGCGTCTCGTCCGGCCATTCCGCGCTGGCGGGTCTCTCATCCGCGGGCCCGTGAATGCCATGCAGGCATCGCGGTAGAATTGCCTGATATATGCGTTGGTGCGATTGTCGGCGGGCGCCCGCCGGAGCCGGTGCTTAAAGAACCTGTTGACGTGGTTCGTGCTCGTCGCGTTCCCGCGCGAGAAGCATCACGGCGAGATAGTCCGGAACGGCGCGGCTGAAGTAATAGCCCTGACCGAGGTTACAGCCCGCATCGCGAACGGCGTTGACCTGTTCCACGGTTTCGAGACCTTCGGCGACGATATCCATCTCGAGCGTGGAACCCATTTTGGCCACGGCCCGGATAATGGCTTCGCTTTTGCGGCCCACGTTCGGACCCGATACGAAGCTTCTGTCGACCTTGATTTTCTTGAAGGGAAATTTGTTGATGTAGCCGAGCGAGGAAAAGCCGGTGCCGAAATCGTCGAGAGCGAAGCGCACGCCGAGCGCCGAGAGTTCATCCATGAAACGCCCGGTATTCTCATCGTCGTCGAGAAACAGGCTTTCCGTGACTTCCAATTCCAGCCTGCTCGGGTCGAGCCCCGCTTCGCGCAAGGCATTGTGGATGCCCAGTGCGGCACCGGGCGCACGAATTTGGGCTGGCGAAAGATTGACGGCCACGCTGACGTCCTCGGGCCATTGCGCGCAGGCTTTTGCAGCTTGCGACGTGATCCAGTTGCCCAACGTGATGATAACGCCGGTTTCTTCTGCCACAGGGATGAATTCATCCGGCCGCAGTTCGCCCTTTTCGGGATGGAACCAGCGCACCAGCGCTTCGAACGCGCGGATGCGCCCTGTTTCAAGATCGACAATCGGCTGGAAGAAGATCGACAGTTCATCGCGCTGGATCGCAGCGCGCAATTCCGCCTCGATTTCCCGCCGCCGCACGAGATCGCGCGTCATGGCTGCGTCGAAGAAGCTCACCGTCTGCCCCCCTCCGACTTTGGCGTGATAAAGCGCAAGGTCGGCGCATTGCATCAGTGTTGCGATATCGGCGCCATCGTCCGGAAGCAGGGCCACGCCGAGTGAAGCGCCCACGGTCAACCGTTCGCCATCGAGGCGGAACGGACGACTGATTTCGCCGAGGACATGACTGGCGATATCTTCGGCCTGTTTGCGGGCGTCGATTTCGCACACCATAATGAATTCATCGCCACCAAAACGGGCGAGTGTTGCGCTTTTCGGGGCTTGTTCGGTCAGGCGTTTGGCGACTTCCGCCAAAACCTTGTCGCCGACGGGATGCCCGAGCGTGTCGTTCACTTCCTTGAAGCGATCGAGGTCCGCCCACAGCAGCATCAGCTTCCGGTCCGCAGGCAGGGCGAGGGATTTTTCGGTCAGTTCGTGATTGAGGCCAGCGCGATTGGCGATGCCGGTGACGACGTCGGTACGGGCCAGTATCTGCATGCGTTCGGCCAGTTCCGCGTTGTTCTGCGCTTCGGTAATCGATTGGCGCAGGGTACCGAACACATTGAGAGAAATCGACATCATTGCCGGGACCAGCAGGGTTACGGTTATCGCAAGAACGATGTAGGCGAGCGAGCCCACATAGAACAACGCGATGATCACCGGCACGAGGGAGAGAAACAACTGCCCGATGGCAATGTTCGGCCGCCCGGCGTTGCGGGCCGCGATTCCGGTGCCGTAACAGAGCGCAACGGCAACCGTCATCACCTGCACATGGCCATTGACCTGTAGCCCGATGGAAAGCGCCGCGATCAGGCCCAGCATGATGGAATAGCTGAAAGCGCCGATTTCGTAAGCCGTTTCCCAGCGCCGGGCATGTTCCGGCAGAATCGTCTGACGACCGATCCAGTGGCTCAGGGCTACACGGGTTACCGCGATCAGGATAAGGAGAATGCTTGCAACAACGAGCAGGCGATTGTCGGTGACATAAGCCGCGATGACAGCGGATGCCACACCGTTGATAGCGCCGATCGCAAGACTGGTGGGTTGCGTATAGAGCGTCCCGAGAAGGAGCGCACGAACGCGGTCATCGACCGGGTCGTTGCCCTCTCTCAAACGGGCCAGCAATGTCTGCAACCGTTTAATGGTTTCGCTCCTGTTCGCACATGCCTTGCCCGGTTACAGGCAAAGCGTAACCGACTAGTTAACAGGCCGGTTACCAAGGTGCGGGCAGCGGTGGGCCGGGGCCGTGTGCAATTCGGTTATATGGCGCTATTGCGTGGGTCGGGATCGATCAGACTGGCGAGTTGGCGCGCCATATGCGTGTCCAGTTGCCGGCAGATTTCCAACCACCAGCCATAGGCTTCCCGATCGCCGGAAAAGAACGCATCTCTGGCCCGGTCGCGTGCGTGCTGGGGGGCATTGAGGCCAAATTCGGCGAAGTGCTGCAAGGCGGCATGCATCATGAGGTCATGTTTGCCGGCGGTAGCGTTATCATTGCACGCCGGACGCAATTCAGGGCGCGTCAGTGCACGTGCCACGGGAGATTTCCGGGCATCGCGCGCAGCGGCAAAATGGATGGTCATTACAGGCCTCATCGCGGATAATTTTGGCCTTATTGAACGCTCCGGACTAAGTCTTCGTTGGCGCTCATGGTTTACGGGAAATTAACCATAAAAACTGGCTACTAGGCCAATTGGTTCCGGCGGGCGGAAGATAATTACGGCTTGTTGATCCATTCACCGCTGCGGGCAAATTCGGCCTTTACGCTACCGCTCTGCGGGAGCTGGGATCCCTCGTAGAGGGTGTCGCCGCCGCGCGCGGCAACAGCCGGAGTGTAATCAGGGCGCGGCTGGGGGGCGATGCCGCTTTCGGTGATCGGAAGTGACATGCCGGAAGCGCCACGCGGAAGGCTGGCTTCATAGGTTCGGGCCAGTTCGAGCGGATCGAGTGCGGCCTTCGGATCGGATACGGTCCGGGCGTGGGGGGCGGCCACCGGTTCGTTGCCGATATAGCGATCGCTGAACGCGGCGGGACGTCCGGCATTGCCGCGCCAGCTGTAGAAAATGTGTGCGCCGATGGTGGTTAAACGATTGAGGCTGGGGGCCCAGTATGGGTGAACCTGGATCGTGTGATAATGCGTCGCCAATCCAACCGGCGCGTACACCGCGCCGGCAAGCGCGGCTTGTGCCGCCGCGTGTGCGCGATCCCATGCGAAACGGGAGGGCGTGCGCGCCAACGAACCGTCGCAGGTGAAAGTAAACTGGCAACCGGTCCGGCGTTCGGAACCCTGATAGACGACACCGCACACGGTGTTCGGATAGGCGGGATGGCTGACCCGGTTCAGCACGACTTGCGCGACGGCGCGTTGGCCGGCATCGGATTCGCTTGCGGCCTCGTAGTAGATCGCTTGTGTCAGGCAGTGGAGCGCGCGCGCTTCATCCGTTGGCGATCCGGCGGCGAACAGCGGGCGTGCTGTATTTGCGATAGCGGGAGCGGGTTCTTCGCTGTCCCAATGGGCGCCGGTCTGGAACGCGGGCGCACCTGCCGTGGCGGCGGGCATGATCCCATCGTCCGCAAGATAGTAGAACGCTGAACCGGGAAAGCTTTCTCCCGGCGTTTCAAACCCCAGCGTGGCCGTGGCCGCTTCAGCCGAATCGGCATAGGTGGGAAGATCCCACGAAGCGGGGGTGGCGAAGGCCGGCACGGCAATGGCAGCCGCCAGAACGGCCAACCTTTGCCCGCGAGGACCGCGCAAGCCGAACGGGCCGCACCACCGGGCGGACAGGGGGCGAGAACGCCGCCTGAACCGTGCGCGAAAATCGCCCGGCCGCTCTTCGGTGGAAGGAATAATGCGCAAACTCTGGTCCTGTCTCGTGTGCTGCTTTCGCCGCGTTTGCGCGCGTAGCGGGGATGATGGCGGGCCGCATCCGCGATCCGGCTATTGTCCCGTAGCGGAACAGTGTGAGGCGAGCGTTAACGCGCGGATATAAAAACACACCGATCACGGTGCATCGCACGATGCAGGCAAGGCAGCTTGCAAATCGCGAGCGTGCGGCATAATGGGCGCCCACGTCATAGGTTGTCCCGGGGCATCTGCTGCTTCTGGACCTAAGAGGGAAATCGGTGAAATACCGGTGCTGCCCCCGCAACTGTGACCGGGGAGTGTTCTGTCCCACTTTGCCACTGGCCGAAGGTAATCCTTGCGATTGCGGGCCGGGAAGGCGGACGGAATGCTGTGATCCGGGAGCCAGGAGACCTGCCTGTGTCGGTCGTTCAGCCGAAGGGCGGGGTGTACCCAAGGCAGCGGACGAGGAAAGCGGATACGCGACCTCTCGCCACGAACGACATTGGTTCGTTCGATGGAGAAGGTTTGATGTATAAGTATCTGTTTTTAGCAGGATCATGTCTTGTTTTGGCGCAGCCCGCCCTGGCCGAAGACAAGGAAATTGTCGTTACTGCAACGGGATTGCCGCAATCGTCCGATGACACGGCGCAGCCCATCACCGTGATCAATCGTGAAGAAATCGAACAGGTGCAGGGTGGCGATTTCACGCGCGTTCTCACCCGGTTGCCTGGCACGACTTTTACCCGCACCGGGCCAATGGGCAGCGTGACCCTGCTGGGGGTTCGCGGCGCACCTGCCGGGCAGACGCTGGTGCTGATCGATGGGGTGCGGGTCAACGATGCCTCGACCACCAATGGTGAATTTGACTTGGCCCAACTGGCCAACGGCACGATCGAGAGCGTGGAACTGCTGCGCGGCCCGAATTCGGTCGTCTGGGGTTCCCACGCCATGGGCGGGGTGATGAACATCACCACCCGGATCGAGAACGGTGCCAGCGGCAGCATCGAATACGGCGGGGATGATCGCGTCACGGCAACGGCCGCCGCCGGTATTGTCAGTGATCGGTTCGAAGCGGCCCTGTCAGGCAGCTTCATCGATGCGGAAGGGTATTCGGCGGCGGCTTCCGGCACGGAAAAGGATGGGTATCGGCAATACAATCTGGCCGGTCGCGCACGCTATCGCCTGACGGAAACGCTCTCCTTGTCGGCCAATGCCCGTTATTCGCGGGGCAAGGTGGAACTGGATGGATTCCCGCCGCCCACCTACACATTCGCCGATGCCGATGTGACGGAAAAGCTTGAAGCATGGTCCGGCCGTATCGGCGCGCTCTACGACACCGGCAGCCTGCAATTGAATGCAGGCTATACGATTGTAGATACCCGGCGCGACGGCGATGATCCGTCGTTCCCCTATCGCATCGATGGCCGGTCCGAACGGGTGGAACTGTTCGGCCGGGTTGCCTTGCCGGGCAAGTTCGCGCTTAATTTCGGCGGGGACCACGAATGGAGCCGGTTCAGCAATGCGCCGGACAAGGGCAAGGCGAAAAACGGGAGCGTGCACGCCCTGTTGGGCTATTACGGCGATCGTCTGATCGCGACGGCTGGCCTGCGTTATGATGACCATTCGGATTTCGGAGGCGAATGGACCTTTGGCGCCAATGCGTCCTATCTGATCAGCCCCGGTTTGCGCGTTCGTGCGGCCTATGGCGAAGGATTCAAGGCGCCGACGCTCTATCAATTGCTGTCGCAATACGGCAATCCGGACGTGCAGCCCGAACGCAGCAAGACCTACGAAATCGGCATTTCCTATGGTGATCGGGGCGATACCGTCTATCTGGCCGCAACGGCTTATCGTCGGGATGCATCGAACCTGATCGACTTCTTCAGTTGCTGGACTGGCACCGCACCGCTGTGTGCCACGCGGCCTTCCGGGTTCTATTACAACGTGGGCAAAGGACGGGCGCAGGGCTTCGAACTGGAAGCCGGGTTGCGCTTCACGCCGAATCTCTCGACGAACATCGTCTATAGCTATGCGGATACCGAAAACCGTACGCCGGGCGATATCAATCGCGGCAATGCCTTCGCCCGCCGTCCTGAACACATGATCACGGGCTCGATCGACTGGACCACCCCGCTTGGGCTGGCTCTCGGCTTCGATCTTCGCGTGGTCGGTGATGCGTGGGACAACGCCAGCAACACGAGGCTCCTGGACAGTTATGCTCTTGGTGACATTCGCGCCAGCTATCGCATCAACGATACGATCGAGGTGTTCGGCCGGGTGGAGAATGTGTGGGATCAGGACTACACCATTGCCGGTGGTTACGGCACACAAGGGCGCGCCGCCTATATCGGCGTGCGGTTGAGGAAGTAACGCGGTGAAAACAGGGGTGCATCTCGCGCTGGCAAGTTTTGCTCTGGCCGGATGCACCCCGCTTGCCGATGTGCCGGGCGATAGCGTGCATCGGCCGACGATCGTTTCGGTCAATCCTTGTACCGACGCGGTATTGGGAGAAATCGCGGACCCTGCCCAGATCCTTGCCATTTCGCATTACAGCCACGATCCCCGGTCGAGTTCCATGCCAGTGGCCGCGGCGCGGCGTTTTCGCAGCACGGGCGGCACAGTGGAGGAAATCCTGGCCCTGAAGCCCGACATCGTCATCGCCGGGGCGTTCCTGCCTTATAATACGAAGGCAGCGCTGGAGCAGTTCGGCATCAGGGTGGTCGGTTTTGATATCGCCCACAATGTGCCGGAAAGCCTCGATCAAATCCGTCAAATCGGGCTTGTGACCGGCAATGCCGCGCGTGGCCGCGATCTGGCGGCAAAGATCGCAACAGCCGTGGCGCAAGCCGCGCCGCCGCCGGGTGAACGACCCGTTACCACCATCCTGTGGCAATCGGGCGGTATCGTACCGGGGGATAATACCTTGGTGAACGATCTCTTGCAGCGCACTGGTTTTGACAGTCTTTCGTCACGGCGCGGCTTGCGACAGGCGGATTATCTGCCGCTGGAAGCCGTGTTGCACGATCCCCCCACACTGATCCTTACGGCTGGCACGCCCGGCGATGGAGAGGACCGGATGCTGGCGCATCCCGCCTTGCAGGCGCTGGTGCATACCCGCCGCGAACGGTTTGATCCCTCCATGCTCTATTGTGGTGGGCCAACCATTGTGCGGGCGGTGCAGCGGCTGGCCGACATTCGCCGGGGGTTCCGTTCATGATGAACCGGGCAACCGTCGTTCTGGCGATCATGCTGGCCTTCGCGCTGCCGCTTTCGCTGCTTGCCGGAAGGGTGTGGCTCGATCCGTGGCACGCAGGAAATGCCGTGGTGATCCTGACGGAGTTGCGCCTACCACGCGGGATACTTGCGGTGATTATCGGGGCGGGGCTGGGCACTGCAGGCGCGGCGATGCAGGGGTATCTGCGCAATCCTCTGGCCGATCCCGGGCTGTTCGGGATCGCGCCGGGTGCGGCGTTCGGCGCTGTTCTCGCGCTGTTTCTTGGCGTGGCGACTGTGTGGGTTCTGCCGCTCTTCGCCCTCGCCGGGGCGGCGGGCGCCATGGCGCTGCTGGCGCTGATTGCGGGCCGCACGGGCGGCATCGCATTGTTTACACTGGCGGGGATGATGCTGGCGAGCCTGACCGGCGCGCTGACGTCGCTGTTGATCAGCTTTGCCCCCAATGCTTTCGCTGTTTCGGAAATCGTCACCTGGCTGATGGGGGCGCTGACCGATCGTAGCTGGAACGACGTATGGCTGGCGGGCCCTTTGACACTGGCCGGGATCGCCTGCTTCGCCATGGCCGCGCAAGGGCTCGACGCGCTAACGCTGGGCGAGGCAGCCGCGCGCTCGCTGGGTATGCAGCCCGCGCGTTTGCGCGGATGGCTGATCGCTGGCGTTGGGCTGACCGTCGGTTCCGGCGTCGCCGTGGCAGGGGTGATCGGCTTCGTCGGCCTGATTGTGCCGCATCTGGTGCGCCCATTCACTGATCGCAGGCCATCGTCGCTGTTATTGCCCAGCGCCTTGGCCGGGGCTTTGCTGGTGCTGGTTGCGGACAGTCTGTGCCGGGTGCTGCCGCTGGTCACGGAATTGCGTCTGGGTATTACGCTTAGCCTGTTGGGCGCGCCATTCTTTCTTGCGCTGCTTTTGCGCATGCGCCGGGGGATGGCCTGATGCTGGCGGTTCGCGATGTGGCGGTAACGCTGGGAAGCCAGCCTGCCTTGCACGGTGTGTCCGCCGCGCTCGAACGCGGCCACGTGACCGCGATTTGCGGCCCGAACGGGGCTGGCAAGTCCACGCTGCTATCCGTTTTTGCAGGCCTGATTCGGCCCGATTGCGGGGATGTTCTGTTCGATGGCTGCGCGTTGAAACATGTCGCAGCGCCCGCGCGTGCGCGTGCGATCGGGTATCTGCCGCAAAGCGGGGACATTGCCTGGGATGTTTCGGTCGGCAATCTCGTTGCGCTTGGCCGTTTGCCGCACGGCGATGCCGCGGGCGGGGGGCAGGCTGCGATTGCCTGGGCGATGGCGGCGCTCGATCTCGATGCCATGGCATCACGCCCGGTATCCCGATTGTCGGGCGGTGAACGGGCCAGAGCCTTGCTGGCGCGGGTGCTGGCAGGCGAGCCGGACTGGATTCTCGCCGATGAACCGCTGGCCGCTCTCGATCTGGCGCATCAGTTGGCTTTGCTGGCCCGACTGCGCGAAGCGGCGCGTGATGGCGCAGGCGTTGTGCTGGTGCTGCACGACCTTGCGCTGGCACGAAACTGCGCGGATCGCGTCCTGGTGCTTGAAGGGGGCAAAGTGGCGGCGGATGGCCCGCCGCAGGAAGCCCTGTCGGAAAGCGTCATTGCGCGCGTGTGGGGCGTGGAGGCCCGCTGGCTGGGCGAACCCGGGCACTGGGCGCTATCGACCCGCGCCTGAGCGGTGCCCATCCTTCCGGAGCGGAGGCCCCGGAAGGATGGTTTTTCTGCGCAGCCGGATCTACTTCCCGTCGTCGAGGCCGCGCGCTTCGACCATGGCTTCGATCTGCGGATCGCGTCCGGCATAGGCCCGGTACATTTCGGCGTAATCCATACTGTTGCCACGGCTGAGAATCTTGGCGCGGAAGTTGTCGCCGGCGGCGCGGGTCAATCCGCCGCCATGGTCCATCAGATAGCTGAAGGCATCGTGCGCGATCATCTCGGTCCAGAGGTAGGAATAGTATCCCGCGGCATAGCCATGATCCCAGATGTGACGGAAAAACGCGCTGTAATACCGCGGCGGCACCAGATCGGTGCGCAGTGCCAGACTATCGAGCGCCTGCTTCTCGAAAGCGTCGGCATCGGGGACCTTTTGTCCGGCCTTCAGCGCATGCCAGCGCATGTCGAGCAGGGCCGCGGCGACCACTTCACCCAGCGCATAACCCTGATTGAAGTTCCGCGATTTCGTGATCTTGTCCATCAGGGCTGCGGGGATGGTCGCGCCGGTCTGGTAATGCTTGGCATAATTGGCAAGGATCGAAGGCTGCGTCGCGAAGTTCTCGTTGAACTGGCTCGGGAACTCCACGAAATCGCGCGCGGTGTTGGTACCCGACAGCGACGGATAGTCCTGATCGGCAAACAGCCCATGCAGGCCATGGCCGAATTCGTGGAACATGGTGATCACGTCGTCCCAGCTGACCAGTTGCGGTTCGCCTGCGCCGGCCTTGGGTATGTTCAGCACGTTGTAGATGACAGGCTTCGTGCCCATCAACCGCGACTGTTCGACAAAATTGCCCATCCATGCGCCGCCCTGCTTGTTGGGCCGGGCATAAGGATCGAAATAGAACAGCGCGAGATCCGATCCATCACGGTCACGCACGGTGTAAACGGTGACATCCGGGTGATAGACCGGGATGTCGTTACGCTTTTCAAAAGTCAGCCCGTACATTAGGTTGGCGGCATGGAACACGCCATCCTGTAGTACCCGGTCAACCTGGAAATAGGGCTTCACCTCATTCTGATCGAGATCGTATTTCGCCTTGCGGACTTTCTCCGCATAGAAATCCCAGTCCCACGGGCGCACGGTGAAATCGCCGCCGCCTTGCGTGATCGCAGTATCCAGTTCGCCCGCTTCGACCACTTGTTTGGATGCCAGCGGGGTAACCAGTTTTGCCATAAAATCCAGCGCTTCAGCCGGGGTTTTGACCATGCGATCATACATGACTGACGTGGCGAAATCGGGATAGCCCAGCAAGGCCGCCTTGTCCGCGCGCAGTTCCGCCAGACGGGCGATGATCTTGCGGGTGTCGTTGGCATCCCCGTGTGAGGTGCGGGTAACGCTGGCTTCGTAGAGCTTGCGCCGGGTTTCGCGGTTGGTCAGGCTGGCGAGCAGGGGTTGCTGCGTGGTGTTGACCAGCGCGAGAACGTACTTGCCCGTCTGCCCCCGGTCCTTGGCTTCCTTCGCTGCCGCGTCGATTTCGGCATCGCTCAACCCGGCCAGTTCCTCGCGCGTGTTGACCACCAGCGCGCCATCCTTGGTCGCCTGGGTAAGCTTCTGCGAAAATTCGGTGCCAAGCGTGGAAAGCTGTTCGTTAAGCCCTTTCAGCTTCACTTTGTCGGCATCGTTCAACTGCGCCCCGGCATTGACGAAACGTTCGTAGGTGGTTTCGAGCAGGCGTGCCTGTTCCCCCGTCAACGAGAGAGTGGCGCGCGCATCGTAGAGCGCCTTCACCCGCGCAAACAGTTTGGCGTTGAGATAGATTTCGTCCGCGTGGGCGGCGAGCTTGGGCGAGACGGCCGTTTCCACCGCATCCAGCGCATCATTGGTGTTGGCGCCAACCACGGCAAAAAACGCGGCGGAGGCGCGGGTCAGAACCTGTCCGCTCCGCTCCATCGCGGCGAGCGTGTTGTCGAACGTGGGCGCATCGGGATTGTTTGCGATCGCGGTGATTTCCGCCTGCTGCGCCGCAATCCCGGCCTCGATCGCAGGCAGGTAATCGGCGTCCTTGATTTTCGTGAAATCGGGGGCCTGAAACGGCAGGGTGGACGTGTTTGCAAAGGGCCCTGCAGAAGGCTTTGCCTTAGCGGCAGTAGCCTTGGTCGGCGTCTTTTCGGCGGCGTAAGTCATGGCAGGTATGCTCGCGATTGAAAGGGCGGATGTGGCGGCAAGCACCATATGGCGAAATGGCATGGCAGCGTTCTCCTGTTCCTGCGCATCGTGACGATGTGGGGGTTCTGCCGCAAGCGACAAGGATTGAATAGGGGGATGTGTTTCAAGGCGTTGAAATGATGCGATGTCACCTGACGTACGGGGTGTCGCGCAGGAGCGAACATCCACCATATTTAAGACATCGATGTCGCGGCGGGTGCAGGTGTGGTCTGCGACGCTTCCTCTGGATAAGCGCTTCGTATATTCCGGACCAAACAGGGCGCGCTGGTGCGTGGGAAGGATTACATGAAGACATCGACCGTTCCGGTTCCAGCCGAACAGCAAGGGCAAACCGGCGAAGTGCGCAAACGCGTGCAGGTGCGCCGCCGCGGAATTACGCGGGCCCGAATACTGGAAGCGGCGCGCCGGGTCTTTTCCCGCACACCCTATATCCACGCCACGATCGACGAAATCATTCTCGAGGCGGGGGTAAGCCGAGCGACACTGTACGATTATTTCGAGTCCAAGTCGGCTTTGGCGACAGCGATCTACGATGAAATTGCCCCGGAGGTGGAGGCGCTGGTGGCCCTGCTGCCGCCGCTCGCCCAACAGGATATCGAAGCGATCGGCGCCTGGTTGCAACGCTATATCGCGCTGTACGAAGATCATCGCGCGGTCGTGCCCTTGCTGGCCCAATTGCAGCTGTTCGAGGAAGGGTTCCGCCAGCGTTTGCGCGCCGATGGCGCAGCCCATCTTACCATTTTGTCGGACGGCGGCATCGCGCATCTCGATCCCGCGAAGGATGATGACGAGACGATCATGCAGCGCGCGCGCGGGCGTCTGATGTTCGTACGTATAGCCACGCTTTGCGGTGAAATTGCCGCTGGCGAAATCACGGACAAGCGCGAGGTCGCCCACAGTCTGCAACTCGCTGCACGCGAATTGCAGCAGTTTCTGCGCGACAACGTCTCCTTGTAACCGGGCAGAGGTCTTGGCGGTGCCTTGCCGTGTGGGCCTGATCGGGATCGGTGCAGGGGACGCGGTCTCTCTGGACTTATAACTAGACTGATAGTATGGTTATTGGCGAGAAGCCCCTTCCGTAAAATCGTGTGCATCGATCATGCGCATTCGGTTTGGGTGGAGAGGGTGCGGAATGGGATGAGGAGGGGGCGACGCGCCGCGCGACCTTCCGATGTGCCGCCATGAAAGGAGTCTGGACATTATGAACGCAGAAGCAAAGATCGCGCCGCCGGAAAACGGCGCGGATGGCGAACTGACATCGGGTAACGCTGTCTTTTATCTCAACGGACGCCGCATCCTGAAAACGGAAAGCAGCATTCCGATCAGCTCTTCACCGTGGCTCAACGATGCGCGGATGCGCGAATGGATCGCCACGGAAAACCTGCGGCGTAATGGCCCGGATTATCCCCTGTTGTATGGGTTGCCGCCGCTGCTCAACGCGATCGATGATTGCCGCGATCACGAATATCTTGAGCAGTTGTTCGCAGACGAGCGCAAACGCAATCCCGCCTTCGACCGGTTTATGGAAGAAGGGTATCTCTCTGCCTTCAGGCGCGATGATCTGGCGCAATATGCCGCAGGGACAGTGGGCCATGAACTCTACGCCTATATGATCGAGCATGACCTTTCGCCTGACCTGCATGACAAGGTCATGGCGGATTCCGGGTGGAAGCCCGCGCATTCGATGGAATACTGGGATCTGCGGATGAGCCAGACTCACGACTTTTTCCATATTCTGGGGGAAGTGGGCTTCAGCACAGTCGCCGAATATTTCGTGACGGGCGTGATGACAGGCAATGTCTTCCAGCACGTCAGCCCGGAACTGGCGAGCAAGTTGATGTCGACCAATACGTTGATCATGTTCCCGTGGATGACCCGCTGTATGCTGCATTATGGCGAGGCATGGCCGGTGCTGTGGCATCACATCACCCACGGTTATGAAGTCGGGCAGAAATCCGACATGCTGTTTTCGCAGAAGTTCGAAGGCGTTCTGCATATGACACCGGCTGAAGCGCGCGATGCACTGGGTATGCGCGGCTGGAGGGGGCGTATCGATTCCACGCCCGCTACGCTGGTCTTCGGCGAAGGGCGCGAGATATTCTGATCCCACGCGATCCGGGGGGCAGGGCCCTGTCCCGCGCGTTTACTTCATCACGATTGAGAGGGTTTGATCATGGCCATTACCGGCGTGTCGCACATGGGGCTGTGCGTGAGCGATCTTGAGAAATCGCTGCATTTTTACTGTGACATCTTGGGATTTCAGAAAATTCAGTCCTTTCAAGTCGATGGTGCGGAAACGGTTGAGCGGTTGCTCGAACTCCGCAATCTTTCGATGAGCCTGACGTTTGTTGAGCTGGACGGGCAGCGGATCGAATTGATCGCCATTGCCAATCCGCGGGCATCGGGCGGCGGCAAGGGTGATTTCAACCGGCTTGGCTACACCCATCTATCTGTGAAAGTGCAGGACTGGGACGCTGAACTGGACCGGCTGCGGGCCGCAGGCGTGGAAGTGCTGGAACATACGATCGGTGCGCAATCGGCATCGAATTCGCGTTTCGCTTTCATTCTGGACCCCGACGGCAACCGCGTGGAACTGTTCGGCATGGTTGATGAATCGGGCCACGCGCCGTGGGATTTACCCATGGGTGCGTGATTTATTGCGGCTGGGGTTGGAATGGCCGTGCCTCCCGATGCTTCCGCATCCCGGAGCACGGCCATTCACACTGGCGGGTTGGCGTTACGATGCGCCGCCAAAACGGACGCGTATCCCCCCATTTAGGACGAAGCCTTCCAACGGCCCCCAGGCATCCACGGTCCAGCGCCCGTCCGGCCCCCGCGATGGCCGGATCAGGCGATCGTAGCGGGTCTGCCGCTTGCCGAAGATGTTTTCGGCATTGAGAAACAGCCGCACTTTCCCGATCGCCACTTCGCCCATCATGCCAACCTCGAAATAGGGGCGGGAACGGGTTCTGTAGGGGTTGTCATCGAGCGACTGTTTGCCGGTATAATAGACCTCAAGCCCCAGACGGCCTTTGTCGTGTTTCTCCCACATCGCGACCAGACCCGCCGTGTGTCGGGGCGTGAGCGGCACCGTCCGGCGTCCGGGGCCATCGGGGTCCCGCTCTTTCGCATCGACGTAGACATAACTTCCGGTCACCGTGAAGTCGTCCAGCCGATAACGCAGGATAAGCTCGGCACCGCGCATCCTTGCGGTACCCGATGCGTTGATCAGGCGCACGCCGGTTGTTTGCGGTGCAGGTCCTGTCGGCACGAGTTCCACGGCATTGCGCATATCGGAACCGAACAGCGTCAGGTTCGCTTCCACAGGCCCGCGTTTATAACCAATGTCGAACGATGCCGTCGTGGCTGTTTCCGCCTTCAGATCGCCCAGCGGCTCCAGACGGGACAGTCCCGCAGCCTCGATCTCTTCCACAAACGGGGTGGGGGCATAAAAGCCTCTCCCGCCAGAGACGCGAATGGTCCATAGACCCGGCTTGTAAAGCAGCGAAACACGCGGGCTGAACTGCGTGCCGAACCGGTTGTGGAAATCCATGCGCGCACTTCCCGACAGGGTCAGATCGGTGGCAAGGTCGTGCTCCACCTGCCCAAAGATGCCCGGCACGGTGTAGGCATAGTTGAAGGCGGGGAAAGTCCGGGAACGGAAGGAATCCCGCTGAAAGGCCACGCCGCCGATCCAGGACGTGCCCCCAGCTTTTCCCGACAGGGATGCTTCTGTGAAGATCGTCGAATGCCGGTCGTTCTCCGCCACATCGCCGAACAGGTGCCGGTGTTTCTGAGTCATGCCCGATGCGCGCAGATGCGCGGTCCAGATTTCGCTCACCGGTGCCTCGGCCACCAGCCCGGCATCGAACCGGCGGGTATCCTGCGCCTGGGGAAAGGGCGTGCCATCGGGCGTGGTGCGCCCTTTAAGTGTCCCGCCAAGGCGATCCTCGGTCATTGCGCCGGCTGTCAGAAAAACTTTCGCGCCACCGGTGCCTTCAAAGAACAGGCGTGGGCGAACCGTCCAGCGTTCGTATCCCGGCATGTCGATCCAGCCATCGTGGTCCAGATCCTGCCGGGTCTGGCGGTGATAGCCACCCGTGATCGAGCCACCCCAGCCGCCGCCCAGATCGGTTGCGGCATAGGCCGTGGCGTCCTGGCCGTTGCGCGATGTCAGATTGATCAGGGCTTCCGCTTCGGGTGTGGTGGCGGGTCGGCGGGACACCAGGTTGATCACCCCGCCCAGCGCGGAAGGGCCATAGAGCGCGGAGGCCGCGCCTTTGATCACTTCCACCTGCCCCAGATCGGTGGGCGGAATCTGCAGCAGGCCAAGCGACGAGGCCTGCCCTCCGTAAAGCGGCAGGCCGTCCGCCAGAAGCTGCGTGTAACGGCCTTCCATGCCCTGGACGCGGATATTGGCCGATCCCAGTGCGGGGGACGTGACCTGCACGCGCAGGCCGCCGGTTTCGCTCAGAATCTTGGCGACATTGCCGGGCCGCATCAGGATTTTTTCCTCGATCTCTTCGCGCTCGATCACCTCGACACGAACGGGCTCATCCTGAACGCGTCGGCCTGAACGGGTCGCCTGAACGATGATTTCGTCCTCGCTTTCGACACGCTCGGACCGGGTGGACGGTTCTTCGGCGTAGGCAATGGCAGGCACGAGGGATGCGGCACCCACCAAAAGGGCGCAACGGAATGTATAGGTCAATTTGGGAACTCCCGAGATATGATTGGCGTGCAGGCGCATGGCCCTGCGAGCGATCAGTTCTCAGGCGGCAGGGGGCTCTACCGGTGGTGCCTGGGCGGCCGAGGTCAGCGTGGCAATGCGCGACGCAAAGTGCGGGGCGCCGATCGGCGCGTGGATGCCGGAGCTCGGACCCGAATTGAGATTGGCGGCGAGCGGGCAATGGCTGTGGCAGCCATGCCCGCCATGCGGCTGCGCAGAATCATCGGCACCGTCCGGTACTGCGTGCGCGTGCGCCGCGCCTGCGATGGCCGACGACGCCACGTCACCGGTCTCTGCGGGAGGCAGGTGGAGCCCACACCACAGCACGGCGATAACAAGCAATATCTGGATCGCGCGGCGCATGGCGGGCGCCCTATATCATAGGGGCGCAAAAGACCAGACCGGGACCACTCCACCCGATAGCTCGCGGAGACAGCAGCGATCACCCACGGAGCGACACGCACCGTCGCTTAGGTGCTGGAGACCACAGGAAGAGTCCCGAAAAGAGTCATGCGGAAGCAGGTCGGTTCGCTTCGACACAGTCAGCGGATCGCGCCTGACACTTTTCCAGCTCTCATGCGTTTCTTGGAAGAAAATGAACTTGTGAATCATGTGCTTGCGCGGATCGCGGGAATAATGTGCGGGAATTTTGGGAGAATTGGGTATGAACGGGCTTCGTATTCATGTGGCGCTGGTAGGAAGCGCGTTGGTTGCGAGCGTTGCCATGAACGGCGCAGCGCATGCTCAGGCATTTTATTTGCAGGAACAGTCTGTCCGCGCTCAGGGGCGGGCGTTTTCAGGCGAGGCTGCCGATCAGGGGGTGGATTCGCTGTGGTGGAATCCGGCTGCGATTGCGAATATACAGGGTGGGCAGGTTGCCGTGCATGCCAGCGCCATTCTGCCGCGGGGCAAAGTGGTCGACAAAGGCACGGTTATCGTTCGTCCTGCGGTTGTTCCTGCGCCAGCACTGGTCGGGGGCGATCGCTTACGGCACCGGGCGTCTGGCTTTCGGTCTGGCGATCAGTGCCCCTTACGCGTTCAGCACGAATTACGCATCGGACAGCTGGACCCGCTACACCGCCGACAAGACGAAATTGCGCACGTTCGATATTCAGCCTTCGGTGGCCTTCGCGGTGACCCCTGAATTCAGCGTGGGCGGTGCTCTCAATATCGAACATGTGAGCGCATCGCTGGGCAACTACCTGCCCAATCTTGCAGCCTCGCTTCCGGATGGACACCAGAGACTCAAAGGCAAGGGCTGGGATATCGGCTGGTCCGTCGGCGCCCAGTATCATCGGGGGCCGGTATCTCTGGGGTTGAGCTACAAGTCAGGCATCAAACACACTCTGTCCGGCACATTGACCAATGAAGGGTTGCTGGGGCCGCTGGCGCCGCAGAATGGGGTTTTCGACACAAAGGCGCGGTTTCGCACGCCCTCGCAATTGACAGGAAGCGTGCGGTACAAGGTTGCTCCGCAACTGACGCTCAACGCGCAGGTGGTGCGCTATGGCTGGAGCAAGTTCGATGCCATTGATCTGGGCGCGCCGTTCAATGTGGCGATCCCTGAAAATTACCGGAACAGTTGGTCCTATTCCGGCGGCGTCGACTACGCGGTGAGCCCCGTGTGGACAATCCGTGCGGGAATCCAGCATGCCCAGACGCCAACGCAGAACGGCGCACGCGATGCGCGCGTGCCTGACAGCAATCGCTGGAACTTCTCCATGGGGACCAGCTATCTGATCAGCAAGGCGGTTACGCTGGACGCGGCGGCATCTTACATCACATTCAAGGATGCCCCGATTGACCGGATTACAGCGGCTTATGCAGGGACCCCGGCGCAGACCCCCATTCTGGTCAACGGAGCGCTCGAAAATGCCCATGCTTTCGTATTTTCACTGGGGGCCAGATTCGATTTTTGATCGGTCCCTGCGAGCAGGGCGGTGCTCAAGCGGGAGATGGCTGCTTCCCAGACAAAGTCGACCCTTGATCGGGTTCAAAAGACAACCGGATCGGCACGCGTGGCAGGTTCGCGCAATCGCGCAAAAATGTCGGGCATTGTCCACCGTCTGTCCCGCGGAAATATCCAACGGGAACACGCGATGCACCATCTGTCACTAACGAAAGAGGAGTGGTGCCCAAGGGCGTTACAATGTAACCTTTATTTTACAATGTGTTGGGGTTGTCCAACCTCTCGTAGAGCCCCACGTAATCCCGCGGTTTTCAAGGTGGTGTTGTCCAACCTTTGGGGGGCGCCATTAGCGTTCAAAATGCGCAAGAAATGAATGATCTTGATGGCAGCAATTGCCATTTTATCGAAAGTACCGGACTTTCCGGACACGCCAACTTAGCGGACGTTGGCATTTCGGGAAGCGAGTGGCACTTTCAGTCCATGGTAGACACCATAGCCCTATTCCGAATCGGAGACGCCGCTGAAGAGGCTGGCAACTTCGCACACGCTCGAGCAGCCTTTGAACGCGGCGCTGCTCTTGGCGACGGAGCTTGTCTCGCACGCCTCGCTTACCTTTTCGACACTGGAACTGGCGTCGAAGCGGACAAATCTACGGCAATGCGGCTCTACCAGCGTGCTTGGCGTAAGGAGCATAGCGTCGCGGCGGGCTCGAATATCGCCATACTATATCGTGAACGAAAAGAATGGCGGTCCATGTTCCGATGGTGGCAGCGGGTTGCGAAAACCGATGATGGAAGCTCTCAATTGGAAATGGCGAAGTGTTACTTTCGGGGACGCGGAGTCAGGCGCGACGTGCAGGCAGCACTCCGCTGCCTCGCGATTGCCGAAAGTTCGGTCTACATCAGTGAATACCAGCGAGACCTAGCGCGACGCCTTTTGCGTAAGCTCCGCCCACGGCGGGTTTAAATCAGCTTGGGTGTACCCCGCTGATTATGTCCGCTGTCCCCAACATATCCGCCGAAACGAGCTTTATGGGAACCACAGCATTGCGGGCATAACACCCCTCATGCATCATCATCCCATGAACGTCACGACTCTCTTGGCTTTGACCCTGTCCCTGACGGCTAGTGCGATAGGTAGCCAAAGCATGGAGGTGCAGCCCATTCGCGCGTCGGTGACTATGGAAGACGGACGCTGTATTTTTTGGACTGGCGATAACGGAATGGACGCCAATGAGTTTCGAATGCACTTGGCGCAAATTCAGGCAAAGCAGTCGATCATAATTTCCCATGCGGATGATGCTCCTGACCGGTGCGTCGTTTCTGCACGTCGGGCGGCAAAGAATGCTGGATTTAATAGGGTATCCGTTGAGTTGGACAACGATGAGGCAGGTCCGATTGGCCCGCCAATTATTGTCCGCTAACCCCAACATTTCCGCCATAAAGGGGCGTGCTCAGAACGCCGACTTAGCGGACGTTTTACCAGCCTCATCACCGTCCGCCGTGTAGGCAGGCGATGTCGTTCGTGCGATCCTTTACATAAAAGCGGCCAGGCCATATATTTATCGTGTCGAAAATGGCAGACCGGTATGTGGTGAGCCCCGGTCACTGTTCCTTTGGACGGTTCTTCCAGCCCTAGTTGGGCCGCGGACCTCGACGGTAGCGAGCGTGTCAGCCCGCCCGTCGTTGTTGTGCCTTTTCGGCTATTTGCATCGTCGTGTCGGTTGAGCGCCTCTGTCAATCGCGTGCTGAGCGCGCAGATGAGGTACGTCCAATGTTCACTGACTATATAAAATATCTGCCCCTGCTTTCGATGTGCGGATGGATCGCAATGTTTGCATCCAAGCATAAAAGCCTGTTTTTTGGTGATTGCATGGGCCTTGTTTATCATCTGGCACTGGTGCCGGTGGTGGCTCTTTTACCTGGTAGTGCAGAGATAAAGTTCGCCGGATACATCTGGCTCATGAGTGATGCGATGGTCGACATGGCCTCGATCAACGGGGCTGGGCATCAGACCACCTGGACGGCTCGGATGTGCGCGCATCTTCCAGCATCTATCTGGATAGGCGGTGCCTCCTTGGGGATGACAGGCGTGGCTCGTTTCATCGGCGTTCCCTTGGGTGCCGGTCTTTTTCTGCACGCCCTGCTTGGGGCCCGCATTCACAACACAAAGCAGGTGCTGGGCGCTTTTGTCGTCCCAGGCATGATCGCCTGGCTGCTTTCAATTGCGTGCTGGCTGGGAGCTTTAAACGTGATCGTTCCCGTTGGTCATTGACCGATCTGTATTTGCCTCGTGGGCGGCTCATGGCCGCTCGCGTAGCCTGTCAAATCTGCGGGACATTGAGAATCAATGCCGAGTTCCATCGTCGTATTGAACCTTGCCGATCGTATTCCAGACGAAATCATGGCACGCCTGAAGATGTGGAAAGATTGATTTATCGAATGTCCGCTTCCCCGACATTCCTGTCATTCGGAGGTTAGTCCGCGCTGGCCGGTTGCAGTCACAGGCACGCGCGAATAAAGTTGGCCCATGGCAAAAGCTGATCGCCTTGCACGACTAGATGATCGTCGCTCCGATCTTGAGGCGGAATATACTGCTGCATTCATCGACGCGTTGAGGGTAACGGCAGCGGGCAAATGGGGACTATTCGATCATAATGGAGATAGGTGGTCACGTTCAGCCATCGCCCCCGTGATTGAGCACCTGAATGAAATTGCTCAAGCTATCGATAGCGCAAGGGATCGTCTCGCCATGCCCTGTTTCGACCTGCATCAGCAGTTTCTTGCAGCTCGCGGCCCAGTTGGACCTGAAGCCGTCGGGGAGCCCAAACAGGCTCAGGCTTGGCTCGATCGGCTTGCAACTGCGGCGGGGAATGGCCGCTAAGCGCAAAGCCTTTGTCAAAACCAGACAGTCCGCTTACCCCAACAAAGCGGACTTTTAGCCTGGTCGAACTGCTCGCCAAATCCTGCCATGCGGCAGATAGCCAAGATCACTTAAAAGTGTCAAAATTTGTCCGCATTTCATCCCGGGAATTTGTCCAACCGAAATAAATGCAGTTATATCAATAACTTATAAGGGAAAATGGTGCCCAAGGGCGGAATCGAACCACCGACACTGCGATTTTCAGTCGCATGCTCTACCAACTGAGCTACTTGGGCATTGCTACGGCGTGGTTCGGAAAAGAACCTGCGAGCTGTTGGAGGCGCGCCTATGGCGTGGCGCGACGAGCTTGGCAAGGGGTAATTATGCTTCCTTGTCGAGTTCTTCCGGAGAGGTCGGAGGACCGGGCAGGGCATAGCCGTCATTGAACCACTGGGCGAGGTCGCGATCCCGGCACCGGGCGGAGCAAAACGGCGTGAATTGTTCCACACGAGGCTTCCTGCAGATCGGGCAGGTCCGGGGTTTGGCGCGGTCGGTCATAGGGGTATGGCCTGCGCGAAGCCGGCTTCGAGCGCAAGTGCGGGATCGCTGGCCACGCGAATTTCGCGGCCGGTGCGCCGGGCCAGTTCAGTCAGCCACGAATCATGCAGGTGTGCCTTCACCGCTGGATGGCAGGTAAGCAGAATCGCACCCGGTTCGCGCACGCCTTCGCCCTGCCTCAGCACAAGCCGTGCGGCGGCCGCGGGGCGGTTGCGCGTGGCGAGCTGCAGCAGCGAGGGGCGTTCCAGTCGCGATACGATCTGGATAAAGCCGAAGCCGTTCATTGCAGTGCGTTCGTGCGGCCAATCGGCCAATTCCTGCGCCAGCGCGTCATCGATAGCGCGCCGGTCCGCCTTTTCGTGCAGTGTGGGGAAATCGATGCCGACCGATCCATGCAGGTCGAGCCGGAACAGGGCCCCGGCGATGGCTGGCACAGCGGCCAGCGCCAATGCGCGCAGGGGCAGCGTGCCATCCACGTCGATCAGGGTCATGGCTGGTGTGGGCGACAGATCGAGCGCGCCGCCGTCGAAGGTGACCGTGCCCGTGAAGGCTTCAGCGGCAAGGTCTTCCCACCCGGCAATCGGGAATCGATGTACGCGCCGCGCGGTGTGGCCTTCCGCTTCCAGCATCGCGACAAGATCGGGGGCAGGGCGGAGGGGAGAGGTCGTGGGGCGTGCCTGGGCAAGTTTGATTCGCCCCGATTCGCCAATGGCCGCGCGCGTGATCTCGAGCCGGATCGCGCCGCCTTCGCTGGCATCCTTTGGCAGGCGATCGACCAGCGCCTCCTCGCCACTGGCGAAGCGTGCGGTGCCACGTTTGCTGCCTGCGCTCCGGGCGATCAGCCGGGCATCCTCAATCTGCCCCGCAGTCAGCCGTCCGGGCCAATGCAGGCGTGCAGCGGTAATGGCGTCCCGGTCGATGCGGATCGCGCGTTGTTCGCCGATCCCGTCCTCGACCAGCCATTCAGCCAAGAGAGAACCCGGCTGCTTTCAGCAGCGCCCGCGTTTCAAAAAGCGGCAGCCCGACCACGCCGGAATGGCTGCCCTCGATCCATGCGATCAGCCCTTCGGCATAGCCCTGAATGGCATAACCGCCCGCCTTGCCATGCCATTCGCCAGTGGCGAGGTAGGCTTCGCGTTCTTCGGGAGAGAGACGTTTGAAGCGGACCTGCGTTTCGCTCAACCGTTCGCGCAGGGTGCCATCGGGCGCGCGCAGGGCAATGGCGGACAAGACCCGGTGGCGGCGGCCGGAAAGCAGTGTCAGGCATTGCCGGGCGGTTGCTTCATCGTCTGCCTTGGGCAGGATACGGCGGCCACAGGCGACAACCGTATCGCCCGCCAGAACGAATGCGTTGCTGTCAGCGGCGGCTTCCGCCTTTTCGCGGGCCATGCGTTGGGCATAGAGGCGCGGCAGTTCGGCCTTGTGCGGGGTTTCGTCGATATCGGCCCCACCCGTGCGTACAGGTTCGATGCCCAGTCGCGCGATAAGTTCGCGGCGCCGGGGGCTGGCCGATGCGAGAATGAGTTGTGGCGCGCCCATCAGGCGCAACCCGCCTTATTGGGGGCCCGGGCCACCCCGGCCGGGCATAAAGCGATAGGTGATGCGGCCCTTGGTCAGATCGTAGGGAGTCAGTTCGACCAGCACTTCGTCACCCACCAGAACGCGAATACGGTTCTTGCGCATTTTGCCTGCGGTATGGCCGAGAATTTCATGACCGTTTTCGAGCTCGACCCGGAACATCGCGTTGGGCAGCAGTTCCACTACCTTGCCGCGCATTTCGAGGAGTTCTTCTTTGGCCATGTGTGTTCTTATTCCGTAACGTTGTCAGTCAGGCGGCGCGCATAGCGGCGGAACCAGCAAAAAGCAAAGGAAAGCGGCAAGGGCCTGTTACGGCCTGCTACAGGGTGCGACATTTTGATACACGGAACCGGGTTGCACGCGGCGGGAGTGCCAGACTATTTGCGAGCCCAGGGCAGGGGAAGGTCACGGTTATTCACCCGGATACGGGTATGGATTAAGGATTGTCTCTTGCGTTACTTCGCCTTGCCACTGCTCGCGTTGATCCCGGTTTCTACCGCTTTCGCGCAAACGACGGGTGCCGACACCGGGGCCGAGATCGACGATACCGATGAAATCGTTGTCATTGCCGATCGCTATCCGGGTGAAGTGAACGTGCCGCAGCCGCCGCTGCTGGAACTGGATGAAGCCGATATCGCATCCTACGGGGCCAGTTCGCTTTCCGAATTGCTGGATTCCCTCTCGCCGCAAGTGTCCTCGGGGCGCGGGCGCGGGGAAGGCCGCCCGGTCATTCTCGTGAACGGGCAACGCGTGTCGAGTTTCCGCGAAATGCGCAACTATCCGCCGGAAGCCGTGCGCAAGGTCGAAGTCCTGCCGGAAGAAGTCGCGCTGCGTTATGGCTATCCCGCAAACCAGCGGGTGGTGAATTTCATTCTGAAACCGAACTTCACCAGCAAGACGATCGACATCGAATTGAACGCGCCCTCGCGTGGGGGCTATGCGGATACCGAATTGCAGGGATCGATGCTGACCATCGATGGCCCGCGCCGCCTGAACCTGACGGTGAAGGCGACCGACAGTTCCATGCTGACCGAGGCGGAACGCCATGTGATCCAGCCTGCCAGCAATATCCCGACTGTCAGCAGCGATCGCAATCCGGCCGATTACCGTTCGCTGGTGGCCGACAGCCGCGAACTGTCCGCAGAAGGAACATGGACCACCGGGCTTGGCGAAGGGGTCACGGCAGGCAGCCTGAGCATCAATGGTGCCTACACGCGTTCGGATTCCCGTTCGCTGTCGGGCCTCAACATGGTGACGCTGTCCAATGGCCTTGATACCGCCTTGCGCAGCCTGCCCGATCCGCTTGCCCGGACATCGAGCACAGACACGTTCGAAGTCGGCGCGACGCTGAACAAGCCGCTGGGCGGTTGGCAATTCAGTGCCACGCTGGATGGCAACCATGCTGAAACGACGACTCTGATTGATCGGCGTGCGGATACGAGCGGGCTGGTTTCCGCTGCGGCAGCCGGTCTGCTGGATATCAACGGCGTTCTGCCGCAACTGCCCGATGCGGGACATGATACGGCGCGCGTGCTCAGCGATGGATTGGCCAGCAAACTGACACTGGCGGGCAGCCCGCTGACTCTGCCTGCGGGGGAACTGAGCCTGACCGTTTCGGCAGGGTTCGACTATACCGGGATCAACAGCCGCGACAGCCGGGTGAACGAACAGACCAAGCTGAATCGCAAGGATTTCAGCACCGGTGTCAATATCGGTGTGCCGATCACCAGCCGCCGTGAAGGGGTGCTCGACGCGATTGGCGATCTGACGCTCAATCTCAGCGCCGGTATCAATGAATTGTCGGATTTTGGTACATTGACCAACTGGAACGCGGGGCTGACCTGGTCACCGACCGAACGGTTGACGTTCCAGGCGAGTTATATCGCGGAAGATGCCGCGCCGGGTCTGACCGATCTTGGTAATCCACTGGTGCAATCGCTGAACGTCCCCGTCTATGATTTCACCCGTGGTGAAACGGCGCTGGTGACGGTGACCACCGGGGGCAATCCCGATCTGCGCAAGGAAAAGCAGCGCGATATCAAACTGTCGGCCAACTGGCAGTTGCCGATCCTGTCCCGTTCGAGCTTTATCGTCGAATATTTCCGCAACCGGTCGAGCGATGTGACATCGTCGTTCCCGGTGCTGACCCCGGCAATCGAAGCGGCGTTCCCGGATCGGGTGATGCGTGACAATTCCGGCAGGTTGATCGGGATCGACCGGCGGCCGGTAACTTATGACAAGATGGAAAGCAGCCGGATCCGTTACGGCTTCAATCTGTCGGGTGAATTCGGCAAGGCCCGCGCCAGTTCCGGCCGTGATGGCGGACAGGGCGGGGGCCGGGGTGAAGGTGCCGGTCGGGGTGCTGGCGGTGGCTGGCGCGACAATGCCGGTGCTGGTTCCGGTGGGCCGCCAAGGGATGGTGCCGCACCAGCAGGCGGCGGCGGACGCGATGGCGCGCGCGGCGGTGAAGGCGGAGCGCCTTCCGGTGCGGGCGGCCCCGGCGGTCCCGGTGGCGGCGCTGGCGCAGGCGGCGGCGGTGGCGGTGGTGGCCCGATGATGGGCATCCCCGGCATGGGCCGCGGCGGCGGCAATGGCCGTGGGCGCTGGAACCTGGCGATCTATCACACGGTGCGTTTCGACGAGACGGTGACCATTGCTGCGGGCGGGCCGAAGCTCGATCTGCTCGATGGCGACGCGCTGACTGACGGCGGGGTGGCCCGTCACGCCATCGAAATGGAAGGTGGCGGCGCCTATCGCGGCTTCGGCTTGCGCCTGAAAGGCTCCTATACCGCACCGGTCAACGTGAAGGGCAGCGGCATGTCCGGCAGTTCGGACCTGCGTTTTGGCAGTACGTTCGTGATGAATTTGCGCATGTTCGTGGATCTTGGTCAGCAGGAGAAGCTGGTCGCGGCATCGCCGTTCTTCAAAGGTGCACGGCTTTCCTTCGTGGTCGATAACCTGTTCGATTCCCGGCAGCGCGTAACCGATGCGAATGGCGAGATTCCGCTCAGCTATCAGGCCGATTATCGCGATCCCAAGGGGCGCTACTTCGGGATCGATTTCCGCAAGATGTTCTGATCTCGCGCAGCGTAGGGCATTGAAAAAGGGTCGGGTTCGAATCCGGTTTTCCTACTGTCGCCGGATTTGGCATAGGGGGTGAATGCTTCACCCTCCGATCCTTTCCGATGCCCGAATTTTACGCCCATTTTCCGTTCAGCCCGGACGGGGGAGTGTTTGCGTTCTGGACTGTGTCACCTGTGTCAACTTGTGTGGTGTGACGCAGGAGGTTTGCCGTGGCTAAAACGCCTTCCGGAACCCCGCCGCATCCGCAGGGCGCGGAGCGTTTCAACGAAGATCGCGCCACCGATACGATGCGCTCGTCGCGCCCCGATTTGGAAGCGGGCGTGGCGGCGATCCGCGATACGCTGGCCACGTTGAAGCCCAAGCCCGGTGTTTATCGCATGTGCGACACACGGGGCGATGTGCTCTATGTCGGCAAGGCCCGCGCGCTCAGAAACCGGGTAGCGAATTACACGCAGGTCGATCGTTTGCCACTGCGCCTGCAACGCATGGTTTCGCAGACGCGCAGCATGGAAATCGTCACGACCAACAGCGAAGCCGAGGCGCTGCTGCTGGAAGCGCAACTGATCAAGCGTTTCCGCCCACCTTACAACGTCCTGCTGCGCGATGACAAAAGCTTCCCCTTCATCCTTCTGGGCGCGGACCATGATTTTCCCCGGATCATGAAGCATCGCGGCGCGCGCAAGGCCAAAGGCGATTATTACGGGCCATTCGCCAGCGCGGGGAGCGTCAACACCACGATCAACGCGCTGCAGAAACTGTTTCTGCTGCGCAGTTGCACGGACAGCTTCTTTTCGCGGCGGGACCGGCCCTGTCTGCTCTATCAGATTAAACGCTGTTCAGCCCCCTGCGTGGACCGGATCAGCAAGGACGATTACGCCGATCTCGTGCGGCAGGCGAAGGATTTTCTTGGTGGCAAATCTGGCGCGGTGCAGCAGGAAATCCAGCGCCAGATGCAACAGGCGGCGGAATCGCTCGATTTCGAACAGGCGGCCATGCTGCGCGATCGGCTGCGCGCCGCGACCTTCATTCAGGGCAGCCAGGCGATCAACGCACAGGGGCTGGGCGATGCCGATATCTTTGCGATGGCGGTGAAGGGCGGCCACGTCGCCATTCAGGCTTTCTTTATTCGTGGCGGGCAGAACTGGGGGCATCGCGCCTTCTTCCCGACGCATACTGAGGGCGTGGAAGAGGCCACCGTACTGTCGGGCGTTCTGGCGCAGTTCTATGAAGAAGTGCCGCCGCCGCGTGTCATATTGCTCGACCGGGATTTGCCCGATGGTGAACTGCTGGCCGAAGCTTTGCGCGAATTGGCGGGCCACAAGGTGGAAGTTGCGGTGCCGCAACGCGGCGAAAGGCGCAAGTTGCTGGAACAGGCCAGCCGCAACGCGGTCGAGGCGTTGGACCGGCGCATGGCGGAGCGCGGCACGCAATCGAAAATCCTGCGTGAACTGACAGAGTTTCTGGAACTGCCCGATGTGCCGCAGCGCATCGAGATTTACGATAACAGCCATATCCAGGGCGCCAAGGCGGTGGGCGGCATGGTCGTGGCGGGGCCGGAAGGCTTCATCAAGAACCAGTATCGCAAGTTCAATATCCGTTCCGCGCAGACCGATGATGATTACGGCATGATGCGCGAGGTTATGGAACGGCGCTTTGCCCGCGCGCTGGAGGAAGACCCGGATCGCGACAGGGAAGTCAACGGGGTCGGCGTATGGCCTGACCTCGTGCTGCTCGACGGTGGCAAGGGGCAGATGAATGTGGTGCGCGATACGCTGGAGGAACTGGGCATCGAAGATGTTCCGCTGATTGCTATCGCCAAAGGGCCGCATCACGGGCGCGAAGGGCGCGAAGTGTTCCATTTCCCCGACGGGCGGGAAAAGACCTTGCCGGTCAATTCTCAACTGTTGTTCCATCTCCAGCGCCTGCGCGATGAGGTGCACCGTTATGTCATCGGGGCGCATCGCCAGAAACGCAGCCGTGCGATCAGTGCGTCACCGCTGGATGAAATCCCCGGCATCGGGCCGGCCCGCAAGCGGGCGCTGCTGCTGCATTTCGGAACGGCGGGCAAAGTGCGTGCCGCCTCGCTGGAAGACCTGCAACGTGCGCCGGGGGTGAGCGCGGCGGTGGCACAGACGGTCTATGACTTCTACCACCCCGGGGGCTGAGATGTGGGTGAGGGGCGGAATGCGCGTGATCGGCTCCGGCCGGATCAGGCCGGATCGATCGCGCGGATCACCCCTTCCTGTGCGGTGCTGGCGACAAGCTGGCCATCACGCGTGAAAATCTGGCCACGGGCAAATCCCCGGCCGCTTCCCGCCCAGGGGCTTTCGGTCACGTAGAGCAGCCATTCATCGGCGCGGAACGGGGCGTGAAACCAGATGGCGTGATCGATGCTGGCGCCGCGCACATCGCCGCGGAACATCGAACGGCCATGCGGGCGCATCGCGGTCATCAGCAGTTGCATGTCGCTGACATAGGCCAGCACTGCGCGATGCACGCGCAGATCGTCAGGCAGGGGGGCCACGGCCCGGAACCATGTGTGCGTGATCGCGTCCGCGCCGGGGCCGGTTTCCCAGCATGGTTTCTCTACCGTGCGGATATCGAACGACAAGGGCCGTTCCACCCGGATAGTCCGGGTCTGCGGGTTTTCCTCGCGATAGCGCGCCAGTTGCCGGGACAGCGGTTCCAGATCTTCCGGTGGAGGGATATCGGGCATGGGATAACGCTGGTGTTCCAGCCCGGCTTCACCGGCGTGGAACGAAACGGTGAGATTGAGGATCGGTTCACCCTGCTGGCTGGCGACAACCCGCCGGTTGGAGAAACTCCGCCCGTCAAAATCGTTGGTGACCATGTAGCTGATCGGCAGTTCGCTGGTCCCGGTTCTCAGGAAGTAGGCGTGCAGCGAATGCGCGGCGCGGCTGTCGGGCACCGTCGTTTCTGCTGCGGCCAGAGCCTGCGCAATGACCTGCCCCCCAAACAGCCGACCGGGGGCCAGTTTGCGGCGGCGGCCTTCAAACCGGTTTGCGCCGCGTGGCTCCATATCGAGAAGGAGGACAAGATCCGCGACAAGCCGTTCGGGCGTCTCTTCAAGCACCATAAATTTCTCATGCGCTTCGCGCGCTTCGTCGTCAACGATCCACCCGGGATTCTTGAAAATTTAGCGAGGCGCGATCGCGAAAAACCCCGCCCGGATTATCCGGACGGGGTTTTCCTCTTATAGAATTAAAAGGTTACCTAGTGTGCGGCGAGAACCGCCAGTAGCAATAGTGCAACAATATTGGTGATCTTGATCATCGGATTGACGGCCGGACCGGCGGTGTCCTTGTAAGGATCGCCGACTGTATCCCCGGTCACTGCGGCCTTGTGGGCTTCGGAGCCCTTGCCGCCGTGATTGCCGTCTTCGATGTACTTCTTGGCATTGTCCCAGGCACCGCCGCCCGATGTCATCGACAGAGCCACGAACAGCCCGCCGACAATCACACCGAGGAGCAGCGCGCCGAGTGCGGCGAAACCGTTCTCCGAACCGGCAACCGCCGTGATCACGAAATAGACCACGATCGGGGCCAGCACCGGCAGCAGCGAAGGAACGATCATTTCCTTGATCGCAGCCTTCGTCACCAGATCGACCGTCTTGGCGTAGTTCGGCTTGGACGTTCCGGCCATGATCCCCGGATCGTTCCGGAACTGGTCGCGCACGTCGATCACCACGTCGCCGGCGGCACGGCCAACGGCGGTCATGCCCATCGCGCCGAACAGGTAGGGCAGCAGCGCGCCCAACAGCAGGCCCACGATCACGTAGGGGTTTTCCAGACTGAAATCGACGGTCAGATCGGGGAAGAATTCCCGCAAGTCCGTGGTGTAGGCCGCGAACAGCACCAGCGCCGCAAGACCGGCCGAACCGATGGCATAGCCTTTGGTGACTGCCTTGGTGGTGTTGCCGACCGCATCGAGCAGGTCGGTTTTTTCGCGCACGCTGTCATCCAGACCGGCCATTTCGGCAATGCCACCGGCATTGTCGGTGACCGGGCCATAGGCGTCGAGTGCAACGACCATACCCGCCAGCGCCAGCATGGCGGTGGCCGCATAGGCGATGCCGATCAGCCCGGCGAGCTGGAACGAGCCGATGATCCCCGCGACGATCACGATCGTCGGCAGGGCGGTCGATTCCAGGCTGACGGCCAGACCCTGGATCACGTTGGTGCCATGGCCGGTTTCACTGGCCTTGGCGATCGAACGCACCGGGCGGAAATTCGTCCCGGTATAATATTCGGTGATCCAGATAATCAGCCCGGTAATCACCAGACCGAGCAGCGAGCAATAGAACAATGCCCGGCCGTTGAATTCGGTGCCGGTAATGTTCGCGTTCATGTCGCCCAGCGCGCAACTGGTGGCGAACCAGATGGCCGGAATGGCCAGAATGGCCGAGACAAGGAAGCCCTTGTACATCGCGCCCATGACATTGTTCGATTTGCCCAGACGGACAAAGTAGGTGCCGATGATCGAAGTGACGATGCAGGCACCGCCGATCAGCAGCGGCAGCGCCATCAGGTTGGGCAGCAGGCTGGCCGCGCCTTTCAGCAACAGCGCCGTCAGCACCATGGTGGCACCAACGGTCACCACATAGGTTTCGAACAGGTCGGCGGCCATGCCGGCACAGTCGCCCACGTTATCGCCCACGTTGTCGGCGATTACGGCAGGGTTGCGTGGATCGTCTTCGGGAATACCAGCTTCGACTTTGCCGACAAGATCGGCGCCGACGTCAGCGGCCTTGGTGAAGATCCCGCCGCCGAGACGGGCGAAGATAGAAATCAGCGATGCGCCGAAGGCGAGGGCGACCAGACCGTCGACCACAGTGCGGTCTGTGCCGCCTACCGTGTAGCCGCCGGGACCGGTCAGGTACCAGTAGAACACCGCAATGGCGAGCAGGGCGAGACCGGCCACGAGCAGCCCGGTGATCGCGCCTGCGCGAAAGGCGAGCGTCAGACCCTGCTGCAGCCCGTTCTGGGCGGCGGCGGCCGTGCGCACGTTGGAACGCACCGAGATATTCATCCCGATGAACCCGGCAAGACCGGACAGGATCGCACCGATCACAAACCCGGTGGCGGAAATCGCACCCAGCGTGGCCACGATAATCACGGCCACGACCACGCCGACAACGGCGATGGCGGTATATTGACGCTTCAGATAGGCTTGTGCCCCTTCCTGAATGGCGGCGGCGATTTCCTGCATTTTTTCATTGCCGGGGCTTGATCCCAGCACCTGACGACTGGTGACGAAGCCATAAATGATGGCTAACAGTCCCAGGCCAATTGCGATGACTACTAAGTCCACGCCTTACCCCTCCTTTTCGGAAACTTTCCGCTTTGTGCGAAAATATTATTAGGGGCATAGTCTTAAGGCCGGTTGGGCGCGGTGCAACCCCCTAAGTCAAGATCGGTGGATAGGTCTTCAACATGCTGAAATGCATGTATTTTACTGGCTTTTGTGCTGATAGCCCAGCCCGTCGGGTTGTGCGATCGGGGCGCCATCCAGCACAAGTGGCGCCGCATCACGCGCAAGTACTTCCCCCACACGATAAACGTTAACGGGCAAATCTGTTTCCGCCGATGCAGTAAACAGCAACTGGTAATCATCGCCCCAGCGCAATGCGTCCTCCCGGCGATCTTCGGGGGCCGCGATCGGAACCGCATGGCTGTCAATCGCGATGGTGACATGGCTCGCTTGCGCCATGCGCCATGTGTCGAGCAGCAACCCATCGGACACATCCATCATCGCGCTGACATGCGGAGCAAGCATTTGCCCTTCCTGCAAGTGCGCATGGGGGCGGCGGTACGCCGTGCTGTCACCATCAGCGCCTGCAAGGAGCGTTTCAAACCCCATCATCGCGCCGCCAACCGGGCCGGTGAGGTAGAGGCCGTCCCCGGCGCGGGCGCCGCTGCGCGCGGGAACCGGGGTGTATGACGCCCGCCCGATCGCGGTGAGGCCGAGTACTTGCCCGCATCCATCGGAACCCCGACCTGAAGCCGCGCCGGAAATCGTATCCCCGCCCAGCAAGGGCACCTTGAACGCGGCCAGTGCCTCTTCCAGCCCGGCGAGAAAGCGCCGGTCATCCCGGCCGAACATGTAGCCCAGCAGGATGCCCAGCGGTTCCGCCCCTTTGGAGGCAAGATCGGACATGTTTGCGGCCACCAGTTTCCATGCCACATCCGCCGGGTCCTGCCCCGGCAGGAAATGCACACCTTCGGCCATGGCGTCATGCGTCAGGATCAGGGTTTCACTGCCGAGTTCGAGCACGGCGCAATCGTCGTTCAAACCCCGTGCGGCGGGATGCGTGGCGAGCCCGCGCAAGGCGGCGATGAAATTCGCCTCGTTCATGCCCGCTCTCCCATCGGGTTGCAGCCGATGTGCGCAGGGGGGGTGACAGGGGTGACACAGTCCAGCGCGGGCCTGTTTTCTGCCCCACGGGTGTACGGGGCGGGTGGCAAGTTGACACTGTCCTGGGCTTGCAAAGCGGGGCGCCGCATTTGGGCGGCACCGATCCCGCGCCGCAACGGCATGCGGGCGCGATCCCGCCTTCCGCAGGCGGGGCGTACGGGGCGTACGGGGCGGGCGTGGGGGATGACAGACAGGGCAGGGGCGTGCAGCATGCCCCCCCTATGCCAAATCAGGGGCGCGTAGGAAAATGGCTTGTGCGTTCGGAGTGAACGGCCACCCGCTGTGGTTCAGCGGACGGCGCGGGCCACGGCGTCGAGCACGCCGTTGACGAATTTCGCTTCGCGTTCGTCGAAGAAGGCGTGGGCGACATCGACATATTCGGTGATCGCGCTGGCGGTCGGCACATCGGGCCGGGCGACCAGTTCATAGGCACCCGCGCGCAGGATCTGCAGCATGGTCTTGTCCAGCCGGGCAAGTGTCCAGCCTTGTGCCAGCTTGTCCTGCACGACTTGGTCGATTTCATCGCGGCGGGCATCGTATCCCCGCACGATATCGTCAAAGAAGGCAACTTCGGCTTTGGCCAGTTGTTCGCCGTCGACATCACCGCCCAGCCGATGCAGGTGGAATTCGTCGAGCAAGCGGGCCAGCGGCGTCTTTTCCATATGCAACTGGTACAGCGCCTGAACGGCGGCGAGACGTGCGGCAGAGCGGGCCTGCGCCTTGGGATTGGGGGCGTTCATTTCAATCTTTCCTGTACCGAGCGGGCGTGCGCGGGAAGCCCTTCGGCTTCGGCCAGCGCCACGGCAGCGGGGCCAATCGCCCGCAAGGCGTTTTCATCAAGGGCGATGAAGCTGGTGCGCTTCATGAAATCGAGAACCGAAAGGCCGCTGGCAAAGCGCGCGCGGCGGCCGGTCGGCAAGACGTGGTTCGGCCCGGCGACATAATCACCGACCGCCTCGGGCGTGAACCGGCCGAGGAAGACACTGCCCGCGTGGCGGATATCGGCAAACAGCGCCTCGGGATCGTCGGTTGCGATCTCCACGTGTTCGGCGGCCAGGGCATTGGCCAGACGCGGCGCTTCCGCCAGATCGCCGACCGTGATGATCGCGCCGTAATCGTCCCAGCTCTTGCGGGCGGCGACTTTGGTGGACAGCATTGCGCACTGTACGTCGACCCGGTCTTCCACCTGATTGGCGAACCCGGCATCATCCGTGATGAGGATCGATTGCGAAGTGGGATCGTGTTCGGCCTGGCTGAGCAGGTCGGCGGCGATCCAGTCCGGGTCGTTCCTGCCATCGGCAATGACGAGGATTTCGCTCGGCCCGGCGACCATGTCGATCCCGACCACGCCGTAAAGCTGGCGTTTGGCTTCGGCCACGTAATCGCGGCCCGGCCCGGTGATCACATCGACCGGGCGGATGCGCGCGGTGCCATAGGCCAGCGCCGCCACCGCCTGCGCGCCGCCCACACGCCAGATTTCATCGACACCGGCAATATGCGCGGCGGCCAGAACCAGCGGATTAACTTGCCCGTCGGGCGTGGGCGTGGTGACGACCAGCCGCTCGACCCCGGCCACTTTCGCGGGGATCGCGTTCATCAGCAGGGACGAGGGATAGGCCGCCCGTCCGCCGGGAACGTATAGCCCGGCTGCATCGACCGCGCGCCATTTCGCGCCCAGCCGCACGCCTTGGGCATCGGTGAAATCGCGGTCCCGCGGCAACTGGTCCACGTGATAGGCGCGGATGCGCGCGGCGGCCAGTTCCAGCGCATCGCGCAATCCGGGGTCCAGCGCATCGTAGGCCGCGCGGCAGTCTTCCGGGGCAATGCGCCAGTCGGCATCGCTGGCCAGGGTATAGCGGTCGAAGCGGGCGGTATATTCGGCCAGCGCCTCATCCCCGCGCGCGCGGATTTCGCGCAGGATATCGGTCACCGTCTTGGCGACGTCGGTGGCGCTTTCACGCCGGTCCGAAACCATGCGGGTGAACCGGGCCTCGAAATCCTTGTCGGCTGTGGAAAGGCGCAGCATCAGGCATTACCCCCGGCTGCGGCACGGAAGGCATCGACCAGCGCGCCCAGCCGTTCATCGGTTTTCAGCGCGGCACGATTGACGATAAGCCGTGCGGAAATGCGCAGGATTTCTGCGGTTTCGACCAGCCCGTTTTCTTTCAGCGTCTTGCCGGTGGAGACAAGATCGACAATCCGCCCGGCGAGGCCGAGGCTGGGGGCCAGTTCCATCGCGCCGTTCAGCTTGACGCATTCGGCCTGGATGCCCTGGCTTTCGAAGTACCGCCGGGTGAGATTGGGATACTTGGTCGCCACGCGCAAGTGGCTGGTGTGGCCCAGCGGGTTGCCCGCCGCCGCAACCGGCTCCGCGATCGACAGGCGGCAGTGGCCGATATCGAGATCGACCGGCGCATAGAGATCGGGATAGTTGAATTCCTCGACCACGTCCGAACCGACAATGCCGATCTGCGCCGCACCATGGGCGACGAACGTGGCGACATCGAAGGCCCGCACCCGGATAATGCGCATATCGCTGCCTTCGGTAGCGAAGCTGAGGGCGCGGTTGGCCTTGTCATGAAATTCGGCCGCGGGAACGATACCGGCGCGCGCCATCACAGGCAGCGCTTCGTCCAGAATACGCCCTTTGGGCACGGCGAAGGTCAATGGCTTGGTCATGATGACCGCGCACTTAGTGCGAGATTGCCATAAAATGAAGCGCGGATTGCGTTGCGGGCCGCTTTGGATCAGGCTGTGGCGGTCCGGGAACATGATTTTCGCGTTCGCATCGGTGGCGATCGGTGGCGGAGGAGGCCATGATGGGTTTGGAAAACGTTCTCGACGCGATCGACTGGCAGGCGGAATATTGCTGGCGCAACGATGCCCCGATCACCGCCCGGGTCGTGGCCGCGCAACGGGCGATCCTCGACAGCGACACCCTGTGCGGGGACTATATGCGCGACTGGCGCGATGTCCGGCGCGATGATGCGATGCCTTTGCGGCTGGCGGGCGGGTTCCATTATCTGCACCTGACCTGGGCGGACCCGCGCCTGGGTGGCGTCTATCGCGGCGAAGTGACGGCGCAGGCCGATGTCGACGCGATCCTGCTGGCGGTGCTGCACGATCACGATGCGCAACTGCTGTCGTGGTTCGACGGGCCGCCCCAGACGAACGAGGCGGGGCGGTCCGCCGGAATCATGGCCGGGCTGTTGTGGCTGGCGCCCCGGTTGGGACCCCGTTTCGCGCTGCACGAAATCGGGGCAAGCGCGGGGATCAACACCATGATGGATCGCTTTGCCTTCGATCTGGGCGGGGTGAAAGCGGGGCAGGCGGATTCCGTCATGTCCATCGTGCCCGAATGGCGTGGGCCACCGCCGTCCGATGAACGGGTGGCGATCACAGCCATCACAGGATGCGATATCGCTCCGCTGGACTTGCGCGATCCCTTCGCGGCGCTGCTTCTGAAAAGCTACGTCTGGGCCGATGCGGTGCAGCGCATGGCACGGATCGATGCCGCTGTGGCGCTGGCGAAGGAACGGCCGCCTGCGCTCGATCGTGCCGACGCGGCAAGCTGGGTCGAGGCATGGCTTGCCACGCCGCAGGAGACCGGGGAGACCCGGGTGCTCTATCACTCGATCGTCTGGCAATATCTGCCGCAGCAAACCCAGGCGCGGATCGAAACCGCAATGGCCGCAGCGGGCGCTGCCGCCACGGCGGAACGGCCGCTGGCGTGGGTCCAACTGGAAACCAACCGCGAAACCTACCGCCACGAATTGCGCGTGCGGTCATGGCCGGGTGACGGGGCGTGGACCGTGCTGGGTACCGCCCATGCCCACGGGGCATGGGTGGAATGGTTCGGCGTACCTGTCAGGGATAGCTGACAGTCTTGACCTTGTGCGGTTCGGGCAGGGGGATGAATTCGTGTTCGCCCGGCACGGCGGGGAAGCGGCCTTCGCGCCAGTCTTCCTTGGCCTGCTGGATGCGTTCGCGCGAACTGGAGACGAAGTTCCACCACACATGGCGGCGGGTGGCGAACGCTTCGCCGCCCATCAGGAATACCAGCCCCCCGGTGTCGGAGCGCAGCACCATTTCCTCGCCCGGTTTCAGGACGGTGAGGGTGTAAAGCGTCAGGGGCTGGCCATCGATCGTGGCTTCGCCGCCGACCAGCATCACGGCCCGTTCATCGGCGTTGGCCTCGATCGGGATTGCGCCCGATGGGCCCAACACGATTTCGGCGTTGATGGTTTCGGCATAAGTCGTGGTGGGTGCGCGCTTGCCCCACAATTCGCCCATGATGACCCGCGCTTTCACGCACTGATCCTCGATCAGCGGCAGATCGGTCACCGCTTCGAATGCGGGGTCGATTTCTTCCCGGCCATCGGGCAGGGCCAGCCATGTCTGCATGCCATAGAGGCGGGGGCCGCTGGCGCGTTCGTCCTGCGGGCTGCGTTCGGAATGGACGATTCCGCGCCCCGCCGTCATCAGATTGACCTGCCCGGGGCGGATCGTGGCGAAACTGCCCAGCGAATCCCGGTGTTCGATCGCGCCTTCGAACAACCATGTCACCGTGGCGAGATTGATATGCGGGTGCGGGCGCACATCCATGCCCCGGCCGATGTCGAGCTGCGCCGGGCCGAACTGGTCAATGAAGATGAACGGCCCGACCATCGCCAGTTCGCGCGCGGGGATGGCGCGGCGGACCTGAAAATCGCCCAGATTATGCGTGACCGGGGTCACTTCCTGAATAATCGTCATGCTGTCATTCACCCTTTCATTCTCCGGGGGCCAGCGCCTTGATCGCCAGAGCATGGACCCGTTCGCCGGGGATGTCACCCAGTGCGCGATTGACCATGCGTTGGCGTTCCAGCCGGGATTTTCCGGCGAAGGCGGCGCTTTCGATCGTGACGGAAAAGTGGGATTCGCCGCTCCCGTCATCGCCGCTGTGGCCGTGGTGGCTGGCGCTGTCATTGCTGACATCCAGCCGGGTCGGGGCGAACGTCGTGGTGAGCAGGCGTTCCATTTCCTGTTGCAGCGGGCCAGCCATGAAAATTCTCCAAAATTTGCTGTGCGGGGGTTCCCATATGGGGACTCACTCCCCATCCTGATGGCGTGACTCGAGACAGGTTCCAAGGGCGTTTTGAAAGCAGAGGGCGTTTATGCCAGGCTCCACGGTGTGCGGAGGCAGGCGAATTTCGCGCGCCCGGCGTGCGCCCTTCGGGGTTTGACGGGCCGGGCGAATACCGCTGGTTCTGCCTTGATCATGTGCGCGAATTCAACGCCGGATACGACTGGTTCGAGGGGATGAGCGCGGACGAAATCCTTCACGCGCAATCGCCCGTTGCCGGATGGGCGACGGAAAGCCGGACGTTCCGCGCCGATGCAGGCGTGGACGGTATGCCGCGCTGGGCCGATTTCGCCGATCCGCTCGACGCGATCGGTGCGCGGGCAGCGGGTGTGAAACGCCGCGCGGCAGGAAACAGCGAATGGGCCCGCTTCACCCCGCAGGAACGTGAGGCACTGAACGCGATGGGGCTGGGCGGTGACACCGACCGGCACACCCTGCGCCGCCGCTATTCCGAACTGGTGCGCAAGTATCACCCCGATCGCAACGGCGGGGATCGCAGCTATGAAAGCCGGTTGCAGCGCGTGGTCGAAGCCTATCAACTCTTGCGCAAGGCGCGCGTCTTCGCCTGACCGGCGCTGCGTTTCCGGCGGTATAGCGTCGGACGCGTCAGCCCCCCTCGCACAGTTCGGCAAGCTGATCGGCGCAGGCGGTCCAGCCTTCGGTGAAATCCATCCTGTCATGCTCGTCGCGGGCTTCCTGCGTCCAGTGGCGCGCGCGGGCGGTGTAGCGGGTGCCATTGCCTTCGGGTGTGATTTCCCAGATCCCGATCATGAACGGACCGGACGGTTCGCAATCGCCAGTCACAGCGTCGGTGCTGGCAAACCGGTGGCCTTCGTCATAGGCGAGGTAAATGCCGTTCTGCGGCGCCACTTCGCCATCCGGGCCATACATCGTCATCTGGCAGACACCGCCCGGGCGGCGATCCTGCCGATCCACTTCCACGCGCCACGGGCGGGGGCACCACCATTCTTCCTGCCGGTTGGCCATGACATCCCACACCTTTGCGGGCGACGCATCGATATAGCGGGTGATGGAGAGTTCGTGATGGGTGTCGGTCATAAGCTGTCCTCCGAGCCATAAGGTCTGGTGATGAATTCGAGCAGGTGCCCGTCAGGGTCTTCAAAATAGACGCCGCGCCCGCCCCAGTGGTGATTGATCGCATGGGGCTGGCTGCGGGCCGGGTCGGCCCAGTAGGGCAGGCCGCGTTGCGTCAGGCGGTCCATCCCGGCATCGAATTCCGCTTCGCTCACCTGAAAGGCGTAATGCTGGGCGGCAATTTCCCCCGGCTGTTCCATGAAGTCGAGCGAGACCCCGTTATCGAGCGGCACGACCATGAAATGCAGAAACGGCGTCGCAGGCGGCAGGCCGAGCATCTCGGTCAGAAAGGCCGCCGAACGATGCCTGTCGTGGCACCATACGATCGTGTGGTTAAGCTGGACGGGCATGGGCGGCCTCCTCGTGTTAATCGCGATCCGGCGCGCCCAGCGGGAAGAACCGGCGATAGGGCCGGGCTGCATCGACGCAGCGGGCGACGGGCGGCAGGGCCAGCAATTCCGCACGCAGACGGGCGAGATGCGGGCAATTCTCGGGAATGCGTTCCACCCAGTCGGCATAGAACAGCGATGGGGCCGCTGCGCAGCTGACCAGCGAGACATGCGCCGGAAAGCGATGGTGTTCCAGCCAGTCTTCCAGCCAGCGATAGACCCGGCGAAGGCCCGTCTGCGCGATGTCGAGCGCATCCCTGTTCGGGTTTTCCGGATCGACCAGATAGGCATTCACCGAATGCTGCATGTGGCCCATCACGTAATTGTCGAACACGCGGTCGAGCATGCGCACCGTTACTGCGGCGCGCGGATCGCGCGGGATCAGCATGGCGCCGCTATCCCGCGTTGCGGCCAGATATTCGATGATCGCGGTCGCCTCGATCACAGTCGTGTCCCCATCGCGCAGGACCGGGAATTTGCCTGCGGGGTGGGCCTGCTGGACGAAGGCGGCATTGTCCGTGTGATCGGGATCGACCATGCGGAACGTATAGTCCGCGTCCAGCGCGTGCAGCGCGATCTGCGCCTTCCAGGTGTAGGACGAAAACGGATGGCCGTAGAGTTCGAGCATTACCACGTTCCTTCTGCGATGGCCTTGCGCCGCGCCAGTTCCAGTTCGCCCGGTTCGATGTCCGCGAAAGAGCCGGTCACCAGTGGGCCGTCCGGTTCATAGGTGGCGAGGACGATCCCGTTTCGCGTAACCTTGTGGGCCACCAGCCTGTAGAGGCCCGCTGGCGTACCGGTGCCGAACAGGCGCTTGCCGCCACCCAGAAGGATGGGGGCGATCATCAGTTCCAGCCGGTCGATCAGCCCACGTGCCAGCAATTGGGGATAGAGCGTCGAACTGCCCTGAATGACGAGATCCGGGCCATCGGTTTCCTTCAGCGTCGCCAGCGCATCGATATCGGCCAGACGATGGCTGCCCTCCCATGCCAGCGGCTGGTCTGACCCGGTCAGGACATATTTGCCGATCCGGCGGAAGGTGGCGGCGATGGGATTGTCATCCGGCACCAGCGGCCAATAGGCGGCAAAGATATCGTAAGTGCGCCGGCCCAGCAGCAGAGCGAACGGTTCGGCCAGCACGCGATCGATGTTTTCGCCCAGTTCCTCGTCCATAGCGGCAGTCAGCCAGCCGCCATGGGCAAACCCGCCCGAAGGATCTTCGGTCGGCCCACCGGGGGCCTGCATGACCCCGTCCAGCGAAACAAAGGCGGCCCCAATGATCCTGCGTGGCATCTATCCTCCAGTCCGCACATGCGGTGGATGTAACGGGACGCAGCCTTATCCTGCGACTGCCCGTTCGATTGTGGCGATATCGATTTTTGTCATGGCGAACATCGCTTCCATCGCCCGCTTGGCAGCGGCCTTGTCCGCGCCGGTCATCGCCTGCAACAGAATGCGGGGGGTGATTTGCCACGACAGGCCCCAACGATCGCGGCACCACCCACACTGGCTTTCTTCCCCGCCGTTACCGACGATGGCGTTCCAGTAGCGGTCGGTTTCTTCCTGCGTATCGGTCAGCACCTGAAACGAGAACGCCTCGCTCTGTTTGAAGGCTGTGCCGCCGTTGATCCCGACGCAGGGGATGCCCAGCACGGTGAAATCCGCAGTCAGGACATCGCCCGCCTTGCCATCGGGAAAGTCCGCCGGAGCGCGATGGACGGAATCCAGCCTGCTGTTCGGGAATGTCTCGGCATAAAAGCGGGCGGCGTCTTCCGCGCCCTTGTCGTACCACAGCGAGATAATGACGGGATTGTCGAGCGCATCGGTCATGACGCCTGCATCCTTTCGATCAGGGCATTGTCGATCGCCTTGCCCGCCTTGTAGGCATCGCGACTGCGGCAGCGTTCGGCATAGGCTGCAAAGGCGGGGCGATCGGGGAGTGTGCCGAAAGTGAGCCCCCAGTCGACCTGGCTGCCGACATAGACATCGGCCATGGTGAAGCGGTTGCCGCAGACATAGGTGTTGTGTTCCAGATGCCCCTCCAGCGCGGCCAGCGTGCGTTCGTAACTGCCGAACCCGGCCATCATCTGCTGGCGCGGTTCCTGCGGATCGAAGCCCAGATGTTTCGCCAGGATCGCCTGTTCCAGCGGCCCGGCGGCGAAGAACAGCCAGCGCAGATAATCCGCACGTTCGGCATCGTCGGGCAGCAAGCCCGCCTGCGGCAGGACTTCGGCCAGATAGGCGCAGATCGCTGCGGCCTCCGTCACCACCCGGTCGCCAAAGGGGGCGTGATGGATGATCGTCGGCACTTTGCCCATCGGATTGCATTCGAGGAACACGGCAGGCTTGTCCTGCCAGTCGATAAGCATCGCATCGTAATCGGCCCCGGCTTCATGCAAGGCCCAGCGGACAATTTGCCCGCGCGACATCGGATTGGTGAAAAAGGTGAATTGCGCCAAAGCCTGTCTCCTGCGTGTTTCCCGCGATCACTTCCTGCCCGGGCCGACCAGTCCAAAAGCCGCACCTTGCGGGTCCACCCCGTTCAGCGCGAATTCGCCGCCGGGTATCTCCATTGGTCCGAACAGTATCCGCCCGCCCAGTTGCGCCACGGTTTCCGCCGCGCGGTTGATATCGTCCACGCCGATGTAATAGCTCCACAGGCTGACCGGCATTTCGGGCATTTTCGGCATGATTGCGCCAAGGCCAACGCCGTCATGCTGGATGAAGCGATAGGCGCCCATATCGCCCATATCCATCTGCCCTTCCTGCGCCCATCCGAACTGCGACGTGTAGAATGCGACCGCCGCATCGGGATCGGTGGTGGACAGTTCATTCCACCGTATGTGTTGCGGTTGATCGACCGAAAACACGTCGCTGCGGGTATCTTCCATGCCCGGCGGCGGGATCGGGGTCATCAGATAGAAGGGCGCGCCTTGCGGATCGGTCACCATCGCGATGCGGCCGACTGCGATATCGGTGGCGGGCATCATCACCTTGCCGCCTTTGGCCGTGATCGCGCTGGCGGCGGCATCGACATCAGCGACATGGATGTAACCCAGCCAGCAAGGGTGGGCGCCGCCTTCGCACATCGCGTCCGTCAGTCCGAGAACGCCACCGGCATGGCCGCCGTCGCTGCGCCCGATCATGCGGTAATCCAGATCGCCCGCTGCGGGATCGGCCCTGCCAATCGTCCAGCCGACCACCGGGCCATAGAATGCCGCGGCGCCGTCGGGATCGGTGGTCATCAGTTCGTACCAGATGAAATCGCCAGTGGGATTGGACATGGTTATTCTCCCAATTGGACGACGGGGGTGAACCCGCCTTAGACCATACGCTTGCCATCGAACGGCGGTTCCGCATCGGGGGCCTGTTCCATGAAAGTTTTCATCCGTTCGTCCTGCATCATCTTCTCGTGCGATGCGTCGCAGACTTCGCGCGAAGGCCACTCGACAAACGAGAACACCACCACTTCGCCGGGGCTGGCCTTGACCGACCGGAAGAAGTCGGTCTGCGTGCCTTCGGGCACATCGTCCTGCCAGGCTTCCACGACCCGGCGCGCGCCATAGTCTTTCATGATTTCCCACATCGCCAGCGCGGCCTTGCGATAGGCGGCCTTGTTGGTGGCGGGCACCGGCACGATGAAGCCCTGGACATAGGCGTTGTCGATGGCTTCACCTTCCTCCACCACGGGCGCGAACCCGCCATAGATCATCCGTTTGCCATCGAACGGCATGGGATTGGTTTCGGGATTGAAGCGGTCGTCGGTTTTCATCAGCTCTTCCATGCGCCCGTTCATGGTTTCGCGGGCGGCCTTGTCGGGCCATTCGATCCAGCTGAAGACGACCGCTTCATCGTCTTTCGCATCGACCGCGCCGAAGAAATCTGTGTGTTTTCCGGCTGGCACGTCTTCCTGCCAGCATTCCAGAACGCGGCTGGCGCCATTGTCCATGAACACGCTGTCGCCGCGATTGGCGTGATCGATGAAGGTCGCCTTGTTCGCTTTGGGAACGGCGGCCACGAAACCTTCGATATAGGTCATCATCTCTCTCCTTCGATTGTATGAGCGCCGGTCCGGGGCGGGGGGGAGGGGGCTTTGGACCGGCGCTCCTGCGCGCTCAGGCAACCGCCGGTTCGGGCGTGTCGCCGAGTGCGGCAAGCTGTGCGGCCATCGCGCGGGCAAAGGCCGGGCGGGCGCTGGCCCGCGCGACATAGGCGTCGAGCCGGGGCCGGGCGGATATCAGGTCGGTGTGCTGGGCCTGCCGCAGGACCGTGGTCATCGCGATATCGGCAATGCTGAAATCCCCGGCGAACCACGTGCTTTCGCCCAGGGCATCGGACAGCCGGTCAAGCCGTTGCGCGATAAACCGGATCAGGCCGGGGCGGCGCAGTTTCGCCCATTCCTCGTCCTTGGCGAAGATGTCGACGGTGGACAGTTCCATCATCGATGGTTCGATGGTGTTCAGTGCGGCGAACAGCCAACTGATCGCCCGCATCCGCGCCTGCGGATCGCGCGGCAGCAGCCGTTCGTCCTTTTCTCCGAAGTGGATCAGGGTCGCCCCGCTTTCGAAAATTTCGAGGCCATCTTCATGCACGACCGGGACCTGGCCCCAGGGCTGTTCGGCATAATAGGCATCGGGGCGCGGGGCGGCCGGGTTGAACAGCCGTTCGCTGTAATCGATGCCGATTTCCTCGCAGGCCCAGCGGGGGCGCAGATCGCGGACGAAACCGCGCGCGAAATCGGGGACCCAGTTGTAGGCGGTGATCTGCACAGGGGCGTGGTCGTTGACAGGCATGGTCCGGGCTTTCCTCAAGCGCTTGCGGGGGTGGCGGAAGTCTGCCCGCACATCGCGTCGCGTGCGGCTTCGCGCAGTTCGTCCGCGGTCATTTCACGATTGCCGAGCGGGTGCGAGATTGACCAGCTATGCCCGAACGGGTCCTTCACCTGCCCGTACCGGTCGCCCCAGAACATGTCTTCGGGCGCCATGGCCAGCGTGGCCCCGGCAGCGGTTGCGCGGGCAATCGCTTCATCGGCATTGGGCACGGTGAGATGGAGGGTAACGGGTGTGCCACCCAAAGTATTGGGGCCGAGCGATCCGAATTCCTTGCGTTCGTCGGTCAACATCACCGTCGCGCCGTTGATCGCTACGGAGGCATGCATGACCTTGCCGTCCGGTCCATCGAGACGCATCAGTTCCTCCGCATCGAACGCCTTCTTGTAGAACGCGATCGCATCTGCGGCGCCGTCGCATACGAGATAGGGCGATATACCGGCGGCGGGGGTTGTGTCTGTCATGGTCTCTCTCTCCTCTGATTTGCCTGGTTCTGGTGCAGGCAGGTTCAATGGGCGATTTCGGGTGCCGGGCCTTCGCCACTGGCCATGGCCGGGTCCATCCACATCGGTTCCCAGACATGACCATCAGGATCGGTGAACGTGCGGCTCATCATAAATCCATGATCCTGAGACGGATTCACATCGGCTTTCCCGCCATGGTTGGCCGCGGTGTCGGCCAGACGGTTCACTTCCTCGCGGCTGTCGCAGCTTACGCAGAGCATCACTTCGCTCGTTTCGGGGGCGGGAATCGGACGTGTGGTGAAGCTTTTCCACTTGTCGTGCGTCAGCAGCATGACGACGATCGTGTCCGACCATTGCATCGCAGCGGCGGTATCGTCGGTGAAGCGGGGTTCGTTGACGAAGCCCAGCGCGGTGTAGAACGCCTTCGCCCTCGCGAGATCGGTCACCGGCAGATTGACGAAAATCATCCTGGGCATTGCATCTTCTCCTGCCGAAACGAATCGGTATTGCATGACACTGCGCTTGTGAGTTACTAAAGGCAACTATGAAGTTACAAAAAGAAACTAAAGAGTCGCGCCAGGGTTCGGCCGGTCATGACAAAGGGTATCATGGCAAATGGTATGATGACGCCTGCGGTACGGCTTTCGCACTGGAACTGATCGGTGAGCGGTGGTCGCTTCTGATCGTCAGGGAGTTAATGCTTGGCGCGCGTCGTTTTTCCGACCTTCGGGCCGGGCTGCCCGGGATTAGCGCCAAAGTGCTGACAGAGCGTCTCGAAGGGCTGGAGGCCGCAGGTGTTCTGGTGCGCCGCAAGCTGGCGCCGCCGGTTGCCGCGCAAGTCTATGAACTGACCGAATGGGGCTATCGCGCCGAACCTGCGATACAGGAACTGGGGCGCTGGGCCGCGCGATCGTCGGGCCATGATCCGACCCTGCCGCTTTCGCCGGTGTCGCTGATGCTCAGCTTGCGGACGATGATCGACCGCGATGCGGCGCGGCAGGTCGAGGCGGCGATTCTCTTCGTCGTGGGGGAGGATCGGTTTTTCGCGCGGCTCGCCAATGGCGAACTGACGATTGCACGGGCCGCGGATAGCGATCCGGCGCCCGATTTTTCGATCCGCATGCCCCGGCCGTTCCCCTTCCTGCGCGTGGTTTATGGCAAGGAACCGCTGAAAACGGTGGTGGCGGAGGGGGAACTCGAGGCTTCGGGCGACCTCGATCTGGCCCAACGGGTGCTTTCGATATTTTCCCTGCCCCCAAAAATGGCCTGATCCGGTGCGGCAGGTGGCAAAGGCGGTTGCAGCGCGGGGCGCGCGCGTCTAGGTCGTTTGCGCGATGAATGATATGACCGACAAAGCTTTCGAACACGGCGCGAAAACCGCCCTGCCTGCACCGGATATCGAAGTCAGCGTACGCGACGTCTTTGGCATCGATATCGACATGACCGTCCCGGCCTTTTCGGTCGCGGATGAACGCGTGCCCGATCTTGATGCCAGCTACGTGTTCGATCCGGATACGACGCTGGCTATTCTTGCTGGTTTCGCGTTCAATCGCCGGGTGATGGTGCAGGGGTACCACGGTACCGGCAAATCGACCCATATCGAACAGGTTGCTGCCCGCCTGAAATGGCCGTGCATCCGCATCAACCTGGATGCGCATATCAGCCGTATCGATCTGATCGGCCGCGATGCCATTGTTTTGCGCGATGGCCTGCAGGTCACCGAATTCCGCGAAGGGTTGCTGCCCTGGGCGCTGCAACACCCCGTGGCGCTGGTGTTCGACGAATACGATGCGGGCCGCCCGGACGTGATGTTCGTGATCCAGCGCGTTCTCGAAACCGAAGGCAAGCTGACCTTGCTGGACCAGAACCGCGTGATCCGCCCCGATCCCAATTTCCGGCTGTTCGCAACGGCGAATACGGTGGGTCTTGGCGATACCAGCGGGCTGTACCACGGCACGCAGCAGATCAACCAGGGCCAGATGGACCGCTGGAACATCGTCGTCGGCCTGAACTACCTGCCTGCCGAAACCGAACAGAAAATCGTGCAATCGAAGAACCCGGATTCCGATCCCAAGGCGATTGCCGACATGGTGCGCGTTGCCGATCTGACCCGTCAGGGTTTCATCAATGGCGATATCTCCACGGTGATGAGCCCGCGGACGGTGATCACCTGGGCGCAGAATGCTGCGATTTTCAAGGATGTCGGCTTTGCCTTCCGCCTCAGCTTCCTCAACAAGTGCGACGAGGCGGAACGGATGCTGGTCGCCGAATATTATCAGCGCGTGTTCGGCACGGAACTGCCGGAAAGCGTGGTCGCGAAAGCCTAGGGTCGATCTTCTGGCGTGACGCTGGAAGAGACCGGAAAAAGGGGCGGCGCCGGATGGTGCCGCCCCTTTTCGTATTTCAGCCGTGGGGGACGATCAGCACCTTTTCGCCGGTGCGCATCTGCGCATATGCGGCCAGAACATCGCGATCGAGCATCCGCGCAAGCGGTACTCTGGCGGTGTAATGGCTGGCGAATGTCGTGGTCAGACCCGCGGCGACCCGGGCATAGGCACTGGCGATCCATTCGGGCGGGTTCTGCGCCAGAAAATCAGTCAGGATGTAGCCCGAAAGCTCCCAGGTGAAGCCGATTTCCCGCTCGAACACGGTCGGTCCGCGATCGAGAATGCCATAGATGCAGACTTTCTTGCGCACGTGCGTGCCATAGGGATCGTAAGGCGCATCGATAGCGGCGACTTCTTCCATGGCCGTCAGAATGCGCCCCGCCAGATCGCCGCCGCCCACCGCGTCGAAGGCCAGCATGGCCCCGGTTGCCTTGATCGCAGCAACCAGTTGTTCGTGGAAATCGGGGGCGCTGGAGTTGCAGATATGCTCCGCCCCGATCGATCGCAGCAGCGCGGCCTGTTCTTCCTTGCGTACGATATTGACCAGCGGCACGCCATCCTCGCGACAGATTTTTACGAGGATCTGGCCCAGATTGGAGGCCGCGGCGGTGTGGATCAGGCCGGTGAAGCCTTCCTTGCGCATGGTTTCGACGAACGTCAGCGCGGTCATCGGATTGACGAAGCTGGACGCCCCGGTTGCCGCGTCGATGCCATCGGGTAGGGGCATGCAGGCCCGCGCGTCGAGCAGGCGATATTCGGCATACATCCCGCCTTGCAGGCCAGTGACGACTTTACCCAGCAGCGCCTGCGCCTCGGGCGCATCGCCTGCCGCGATTACGGTGCCCGCGCCTTCATTGCCCCCGGGCATTGGATGGCCCATGCGCTTGACGAACGGGGGCGGGGCCGGGCGGTCGAACCGCCCGACGACTTTGCCGGGCGTATAGTCGGCTGTGGCAAAATCGAACGGGCCGAACAGGGCCAGCAGGTCGGAAGGGTTGATCGGGGCCGCTTCCACACGGACCAGCACTTCATGGCCGGTGGGATCGGGCAGGTCCTGATCGATCAGTGCGACTGTCAATGTGCCATCGGCGGCATATGTCGATGCGATGGCCTTGCCGGTAGTTCCCATGTCGTTCTCCCCTTCTTTTATGCGTCTTGGATATCACTCGGGATAGCGCGCCCCGACGAAGTACAGCCCGTCGGGCGGGGCATTAAGCCCAAGCGCCTGCCGTTGCCGCGCGGCCAGTGCTTCGGCCACCTGGCCCTCGCGCCACTGGCCAAGGCCGACCAGCGCCAGCGTGCCGACCATGGACCGCACCTGATGGTGGAGGAAACTGCGCGCGGAAGCCTCGATCAGCACGCATTCGCCTTCGCGCCGCACATCCAGCCGGTCCAGCGTTTTTACCGGGTCATGCGCCTGGCAATGCGCAGACCGGAACGTGGTGAAATCGTGCCGCCCGACCAGCGCCTGCGCGGCGCGGTGCATCGCCTCTGCATCGAGCGGGCGGGCCAGATGCCAGGCGTGGCCCTTGTCCAGCGTCAGCGGTGCGCGGCGGTTGACGATACGATAGATATAACTGCGGCCGATGCAGGAAAACCGGGCATGCCAGTCATCGGGCACCACGGCGCAGGCGGTCACCGCGATCGGGGCCGGGCGGACCAGTGCGTTGATCGCTTCCATCAGGCGGAAAGGCGTGATGTCTTTCGCGATATCGACATGGCTGCGCATGGCCAGCGCATGCACCCCCGCGTCGGTGCGCCCGGCGGAATGCATGCGCACATCCTCGCCGGTGATTTTCTGCACGGCCTCTTCCACCGATTGCTGCACCGATGGGCCGTGCGCCTGCCGTTGCAGCCCCATGAAGGCGCCGCCATCGAATTCCAGTGTCAGGGCAAAGCGTGCCATCGGCTGCGCGCGCTCTATCCCAGCACCGTGCCAGCCGGGATCGGCCGGCCGCGGAGCAGGGCTGCGGTTTCCATGGCCGGTTTGCCCGCGCGCTGGATCAGCGTCGGGCGCAGCGCGCCGTGGCCGCAGGCAATGGTCAACTGATCGTCCAGCACCGTGCCCGGCGCGCCTTCGCGGCCGATCACATCGGCGGCGAGCACCCGGAACCGGTCCTGCCCGATTTCAAAGAACGCGCCGGGGGCGGGGGCAAAGGCGCGTACTTGCCGTTCGATGAATTCGGCATCGCGATGGAAATCGATGCGGGCCTCGCGCTTGTCGATCTTGGGGGCGTGGGTGGCTTCCAGATCGTCTTGCGGTACGGGATGCAGCGCGGCGAGATCGATCAGCGTGCCGACCATCAGTTGCGCGCCCAGTTCCGCCAGTTCGGCAGTCAGTTCACCGGCGGTCTTGTGTTCGATCTGCACGCGGGCAGTGGTCAGCATTGGCCCGGTATCGAGGCCCTTTTCCATCTGCATGATCGTTACGCCCGTCACCGGATCGCCCGCCAGAATCGCGCGCTGGATCGGCGCCGCGCCGCGCCAGTGCGGCAGGATCGAGGCGTGGACGTTGAGACAGCCGTGGCGCGGCGCTTCCAGTACCGGCACCGGCAGGATCAGGCCATAGGCCGCCACCACCGCGATATCGGCATCCAGCGCGGCGAAGGTGGCCTGCGCGTCCGGGTCTTTCAGGCTCACCGGGCAGCGCACCTCCAGCTGGCGGATTTCCGCCTCTTTCTGCACGGGGCTGGGCTGCAACTGCTTGCCCCGGCCCGCAGGGCGGGGGGGCTGGGTGTAGACCGCCACGATGGTATGGCCCGCGTCATGCAACGCGGCCAGTGTCGGCACGGCAAAGTCCGGCGTTCCCATGAAGATGATGCGCATAAGCGGAATTCGTGGCCTTTCGTGTTCGCGGTGAAAGCCCTATCTCCACCCCCATGGCATCGCAAGAGATCGAAACCCTCGCAGGCGCATTGGCCCGGTTGCCCGGCCTCGGCCCCCGTTCGGCCCGCCGCGCGGTGTTATGGCTGGTGAAACGGCGCGAATCCGCATTGAACCAACTGGTTGAGGCGTTGACGGCAGTGCAGGAAACCCTCGTCGAATGTGAAACCTGCGGCAATGTCGATACGCGTAACCCCTGCGCGATCTGCGCCGATCCGCGCCGCGATGCCCGCGCGCTCTGCGTGGTGGAGGATGTGGCCGATCTCTGGGCGCTGGACCGGGCGAAGCTGTTTACGGGCCGCTATCACGTGCTGGGTGGGCGTCTTTCCGCGCTGGAAGGGGTGCGCCCCGAAGACCTGACGATCGACCGGCTGATCGCCCGCGTGGCCGAGGGCGGCATCGACGAGGTCGTGCTGGCGATGAACGCGACGCTGGAAGGGCAGACGACTGCGCATTACATCGCGGAACGGCTTGAAAACTACCCGATCCGTATCACCCAGCTAGCCCATGGTCTGCCGGTGGGCGGCGAACTCGATTACCTCGATGAAGGGACATTGGCGCAGGCCTTGCGCGCGCGCCGGCCTGTGGGGTGAGCGTCGGGCGCCCTATTTTGCTGGGGGTCCACACGAATCCTTCCCATACGAATACTTGATGAATCGCCCTGTCGCGCTTATTTGCAGGCCATGGCTATTCGCGAAATCCTGGAAGTGCCGGACCCCCGGCTGAAGACTGTCTCCAAGCCGGTCGAAGCGTTCGATGACGAATTGAAAACGCTCGTCGCCGACATGTTCGAGACGATGTATGATGCGCCCGGCATCGGCCTTGCCGCGATACAGGTGGGTGTGCCCCTGCGCGTGCTGGTGATCGATCTTCAGCCCGACGATCCGGATGCCGAACCCGAAGTGTGCACCGCGCACGGCGGCCACCACCACACGCATCAGCCGACGATCAAGGAACCGCGGGTGTTCATCAACCCCGAAATCCTCAACCCGTCGGAAGAACACGCGGTCTATCAGGAAGGCTGCCTGTCGGTGCCGGAAATCTACGCCGAAGTGGAACGCCCGGCGACGATCCGCGCGCGCTGGCAGGATATCGACGGCACGGTCCATGAAGAGGATATGGAAGGCCTGATGGCCACCTGCCTCCAGCATGAAATGGATCACCTCGAAGGCATCCTGTTCATCGATCACCTTTCGCGGCTGAAACGCAATATGGCGATCAAGAAACTGGAAAAGCTGCGCCGCGCGGCGTGATCGCACGATAATCGCCCGGCATTTGCCGTGGACATGACAAAATGGCGTGGGCTGCGGTCCGCGCCATTTTTGATTCCGGGCGGTGGGGTCAGATGGGTGCCACGGCCACTGCTCATACGGCGTTGTGGGAAGTTCGACGGTTTGACTGGTGTTCTTGCTCCGTTCCGCCTAGTGTAAGGCATGGATTCTACGCTTCTCGTTCTTGTCGTTCTCGTCGCGGGCCTCGTTCTGGGTGTGGCGGCGGGCTGGTTTTTCGGTTCGCGTCCGGTGGCGGATTGGCGTGCGCGGCACGCCGCACGCGATGCGGAGGCGCGGGACTTGGATGAGAAGTTCCGCCGCGCCATTGTCGAACTCGAAGGGGCGAGTGTGCGGGCGGAACGGGCGGATAGTCTGGCCGAAACGCTGGAACAGGTCCGGGCCGAACATGTGGCGGGGATGGATGGCGCGCGGCGGGTCCATGGCGAAGAAGTGGAACGGTTGCGCGGCGAACATGGGGCCGTGCTGGAACGCACGCGTGGCGATCTTATGCGCACGCTGGATCAGACCCGGGCGGAACATGCCCAACTGGTCGATGCGCTGCGCCGCGAACAGCGGGAACTTGCCTCTGAACTGGCGCAATTGCGGGAAAAATCGGCGAATTTCGATGAACAGAAACGCCTGCTGGTCGAAGCGCGCGAAGAACTGCTGAAAGAGTTTCAGAACACCGGATCCGCCGTATTGACCAAGGCGCAGGAGGCTTTTCTCGCCCGGGCCAACGAACGGTTCGGCCATGCGGAAAAATCCTCCGAAGACAAGATCAGGGCGTTGCTCCACCCCGTGGGCGAACGTCTGAAACGGTATGAGGAGCAGGTCGAAACACTGGAAAAACAGCGCGTCAACGCCTTTGGCGAGTTGACCGGGCTGATCAATTCCATGCGGGAAGGGCAGGAACAGGTGCGCCGCGAAGCGCAGCGGCTGGGTAACAGCCTGACCAATGCCCCCAAGGCGCGGGGCCGCTGGGGCGAACAGCAGTTGAAGAACCTGCTCGAAACCTGCGGCCTTTCGCAGCATACCGATTTCCAGCTCGAACATTCGATCGAAACCGAAGACGGGCGCTTGCGGCCCGATGCTATCGTGCGGATTCCCGGTGGGAAACAATTGGTTATCGATGCGAAGGTGTCGCTCAACGCCTATCAGCAGGCGTTCGAGGCGGATGGGGATGATGCGCGCAAGGCGGCCCTGACCGATCACGTGCGCTCGATGCGCAACCATGTCCAGCAGCTCTCGGCCAAGAGCTACCAGTCGCAATTCGAGGACGCGCCCGATTATGTGGTGATGTTCGTACCCGGTGAACACTTCGTTGCGGCGGCGCTGGAATTCGATCCGACGCTGTGGGATTTTGCCTTTGAAAAGAAGGTGCTGTTGGCCACCCCTACCAATCTGGTGGCGATTGCCCGCACGGTGGCGCAAGTCTGGCGGCAGGATGGACTGGCCCGCGAAGCGCGCGAAATCGGGCGTCTCGGGGCCGATCTGCATGATCGTATCGCAATTGCTGCAGAACATCTGAAACGTGTCGGTTCTGGGCTGGACACGGCGGTCAACAATTACAATAAGTTTGTCGGAAGCTTCGAGCGCAACGTCTTGTCTGCCGCACGGAAGCTGAAGGACAAGGGCATCGAAACCGGCCGACGCGAGGCGGAGGATGTCCCCCTTGTGGAAAGTGCGCCGCGCTACACCGGCGCGCAGGAAGAATAGCGTAGGCCGGAGGGCGCGCCGTCAGGTGTTTCAACCAGTCTCGACAGGAGTGATGGAATGAAACGGTTGGCGGTGTTGGCGATGGTTCTGGCCCTGGCGGCCTGCAAGAAGGACGAACCTGCCCCGTCACAAAAGATCGCCAAAGCCGCCGATACGCTGATAGCCAAGGCCGCCGGAGAAAATCCGGCAATCATGCTGGGGCAGGGTACCTATGCGCCGCGCGATGAATGCGCGACCATGCCCGGGGCGATCGAATTCCGCGCACAGTTGAACAAGGTGGTCGCCGATCGCGATATCGAAGGCCTGATTGCGCTGGTTGCCAATGATGTGCGGTTGAATTTCGGTGGCGGCGCCGGGGCCAATCTGTTGCGTTCGCAATTGATGCAGTCGGATCGCAGCCTGTGGGATGAACTGGACGAAATGCTCGCGCTCGGTTGTGCGAAGAACGGGCAGGGCGGGATTACCATTCCCTGGTACTTCGATCAGGATTTCGGCAGCATCGATCCGATGGTGGGTATGCTGGTGCGGGGCGAGAATGTGCCGCTGATGTCCGCGCCCGATGGCGATTCCGACGAATTGCGCAAACTGTCGTGGGACGTGGTGGAACTGACTGACGGCTTCCAGCCGACAGCGCCGTTCCAGAAGGTGAAATTGCCTGACAGGACCGTGGGCTACATTGAGACCAGTTCCTTGCGCAGCCTGATCGCTTATCGCCTGATCGCCTCCAGCCGTAACGGAAAATGGAGCATCACCAGCCTGATTGCGGGCGATTAGTTTTCGTTGGGGATGATGCGTTCGAGTTCGGCTGAATGGCCGCTTGAGCGCAGTTCCAGCCGATCGCCGCTGATCTCCACTTGCGGTGCGGCGGCCAGCAGCAGCGAGGTGGCCCGTTCCTGATTCCAGACAGGCCCGTCGCAATACATTTCGGTCTGGTTCAGCGGGCCGGCGAGAAGCCGCTGTTCCTCCACGCGCCAAGGGCCACCCATACTGTTGCAGCCCACATTGGCGCCAAGCCGGTCGCCTTCGAATTTGAGCCGCGCGGTCTTCGATGTCACCGGTGCGCCGTCGATCGTGACAAAGCGCCAACTGGTGTCCGCCAGCGCGTGGTCGGCACCGGCATGTGCCGCGCAACCGGGTAAGGTGAAAAGGGTAAGGCTGGAGAGAAGAAGCAGGGACGCACGCATGCGCCGTTCATAGGATCGTGAGGCTGAGCCTTCGCTGAACCGTTCAGCTTTCCAGCGCGGCGAGCACTTCGTAAGCCAGCACCGCCGCTGCCACTGCCGCGTTCAGACTGTCGGCGCGGCCGCGCATCGGCATGGTGACGCGCAAATCGCAGGCCCGTTCGTATTCTTCGGGCAGGCCGCGCGATTCGTTGCCGACCATCAGGAAACAGGGTGCCTGATAGGGCGCGCCGCGATAAGGGACCGCATCGCGCAATGACGCGGCGACCAGTTGCCCCGTGCCCGCACGCAGCCAGGTCAGAAATTCGTCCCAGCGGGCGCGCACCACCTTTTGCGTGAAGATCGCCCCCATGCTGGCGCGCACGGCTTCGACCGAAAACGGATCGGCGCAATCATCGATCAGAATAACGCCGCCTGCGCCCACGGCGTCGCCCGTGCGCAGCATGGTGCCGAGATTGCCGGGATCGCGCAAAGCCTGTGCCACCAGCCAGATCGGCGCGGATTCCCGATCGATGCGGCTGAGCGCGGTATCGAATTCCGCGAAGATCCCGGCCACAGCCTGTGGATTTTCCTTACCGGTGATCTTCTCGAGCACCGCTTCGCTGACTTCGAGAATCTCGCCACCGGTAGCCAGGATATCGGCTTCAAGTGCCGTCAGCAAAGGGTGCGGGTCGCGCCGTTCGGCCATGACCAGTGTCTGCGGTATCAGCCCGGATTCGCGCGCGTCGGTCAGCAGGCGCAGCCCTTCGGCGAGAAACCGCCCCTCACGCTTGCGCAGCCGCGTATCGCGCAGGGCGCGCAAGGATTTGACAGTCGGGTTGGACAGGCCGGTAATCGTGCGTCGTGCATCGGCCGGATAATCGGAAAAAGTCACTCTTCGCCAAAACCGCCTGCAACGAGATCGACCAGATCGCCCAGCACGGCATGGGCTTCGCTGCCGGTCACCGCGATTTCGATAGTGTCACCCTTGGCTGCGCCAAGCATCATGAGGCCAAGTATCGAACCGCCCGCGGCATCATGGCCGTCCTTGGCGACGCGTACGGCGATTCCGTCGGGCACTTTGCTGACCGCTTCGACGAACTTGGCGCTGGCGCGGGCATGGAGGCCGCGCTGATTAATGATAACCACGTGCTGTCTGATTGTTTCCATTCTGGTCTCCCCCAATCCGATTCCTAGGCTTCCTGGCCGAGGAATTCGGACGCCACAGTTATATAGTTACGCCCGGCGTCGCGCGCCGCGGAAACGGCATCGGTGATCGACATGGCCTTGCGCGCACCGGCCAGCCGGATCAGCATGGGCAGGTTGATCCCCGCAATAACTTCCACCTTGCCAGCTTCCATCAGGGAAATGGCGAGATTGGAAGGGGTGCCGCCGAACAGGTCGGTCAGCACGATTGCGCCATCGCCGCTGTCGACTTCGGCGATCGCGTGGCGGATTTCCGCGCGGCGCGCCTCCATATCGTCGTTAGGGCCGATGCAGACTGTGACCACGGCAGCCTGTTCGCCCACCACGTGTTCCATGGCGTTGACGAATTCATCGGCCAAGCGGCCATGTGTCACCAGAATCATACCGATCATGTGAGAAAATGGCTCCAATGCGGATTTGGTACCGGGCTGTCGCCGGTGTGTCCCGTCAAGATCATGATTGTTGCGGCCCTTCGATCATTTCGGCAGCGCGGGACCCTAAATTACGGTGAAGGACAGTGGGCGAAAATCCCGCCTCGCGCAAGGCCTGCGCAATCTGTTCCGTCACGAAAACCGACCGATGGCGGCCGCCGGTGCAGCCAAAGGCAATGTTCACGTAGCTTTTGCCCTGTTTCTCATACCTTGGGAGCAGCAGAAGAAGCAGATCGCGGATGCGTTCGAAACTCTCCTGATAGGCCGGATCGCGGCGGATATGCTCCCCAACCGGGGCGTCCCTGCCGGTCAATTCCCGCAGATCGGGCTGCCAGTGCGGATTGTCGAGAAAGCGCATGTCGAACATCAGATCGGCTATGGGCGGCACCCCACGGGCGAAGCCGAAGCTGCTGACGGTCACGGTCATTTCGCGTGCGGCGGTATCGGCGAACTGATCGCGGATGGCCTGTTGCAGGTCGTGGCTGGAGAAATCCGTCGTCGAGATCACCGCATCGGCCCAGTGCCGCAGGGGGGTGAGCAGTTCCCGTTCCGCCGCAATTCCGATGGACACGGGTTTGCCATCGGCCAGAGGGTGGCGGCGGCGGTTCTCGTTATAGCGGCGTTCGAGTTCCTGTCCCGAACAGTCCAGAAACAGTGTGGAGACGACCAGATCTTCGCGCGCGGTCAGTTCCTTGACCAGCGCGATCGTGCCTTCGGGATCGAACCCGCGCGTGCGTGCGTCAAAGCCGATCGCCAGTGGCGCGTGGATTTTGTCGGTGGCGGCGCTGCCTTGTTCACGGATGAGGCGATCGAGCAGGCGCACCGGGAAATTGTCGATCGCTTCCCAGCCGAGATCTTCGAGCACGCGCAAGGCGGTCGTCTTTCCAGCGCCCGACATTCCGGTGATCAGCAAAATGCGCTGACGACTATCTGAGGAATCACGTCCCATCCGGGCTTCTCTGCGCCGAAGCGACCGGAAAGGGAAGAGGGGTTTATGCCCCTGTCTCTGAAAGGTGCAGACCATGCATCCGCAGTGCCATTTCGACACGCAGGGCAAGGACCGGGCTATCCGGCCAAAGACGGATCGTTGGCAGGGGAATTTCCAGTCTTTCAGTATATTCGGCCTGTTCAACAAAGCGTGGCGCGGCCGTTTCCAGCCGCACCAGCAGGGCCACAGGTGCCGTGGTGCAGGGCAGGGGCACAAGACCGACATTGCGGACTTCGATCAGGCCTGCGGTGTGGGGTGGGGGGCCGCGAACAGCAGCCCGTCCGCCGCCTGCAACTGCACCCCGTCATCCCCGACCAGCGCCGCGCCGCGATCGATCAGCGCGAGCGCCAGGCTCGACTTGCCGGTTCCGGGTTCGCCCTCGATCAGAATAGCCCGCCCACCGATCGCGATGCAGGTGGCCTGATGGAGAATGCCGGTCATGCGTGTGTTTCCCATTCTTCCTGCAGCAACGGCAGATCGAGCACGAGGCAAGCCCCCGGTGTGCCGTCAAGCCGGCCGGTTGCGGACAGGGTACCGTCGTGGGCTTCGGCGATAGTGCGGGCGATGGCCAGCCCGAGGCCGCTGTGCTGCCCGAAATCCTCGCTTTCCGGGCGGACGGAATGGAAACGCTCGAAAATCTTCTCACGTTCGCTTTCCGGAATGCCCGGTCCGTGGTCGCTGACCATCACCCACACACGGTCTTCCCGCGTGGTGACGGTCACCTCGATCCTATCGCCCGGCGGGGAGAACGACACGGCATTGTCCAGCAGGTTATCGATGACCCGTTCCAGCCGCATGGGCACGCCCGACACTTCCGCGCGCCCCGCGCCGCGCCGTTCCATGCGGATCGCGCGACCGGCGTTTTCGCCCCGGTCTTCGCGCGCAGCGATGGCATTGGCGATCAACAATTCGAGATCGACCGGTTCGAAAATGGCGCGGCTCAGTTCTGCGTCCACCCGGCTGGCATCGGCGATTTCCGTAACCAGCCGGTCGATCCTGCGCACATCGTGCATGGCGATCGAGGTCAGTTGCCGCCGCAATTCAGGATCGTTGACCTGGCCCATGGTATCAAGCGCACTGCGCAGACTGGCCAGCGGGTTCTTTATCTCGTGGGCGACATCGGCGGCAAAATGTTCGACCGCGTCGATCCGCTGGCGCAAGGCGCCGGTCATGTCCGATATCGCGCGGGCCAACATGCCGATTTCATCGCGCCGTTCGGGCAGGCGCGGCACTTCCACCTGGCGTTCGCGCCCCAGCCTGACCCGCACGGCCGCACGGACGAGCGCCCGCAGAGGCTGGACTATGGTACGCGCGAGAAACAGCGACAGCTGGATCGAAACGGCCAACGCCAGCGCCACGATAATCACCAGCGTCTGGCGGGCATCGCGGACATTTTCGGTGATATCCATGGCGTTGCGCGTGGTCAGCAACATGGTGCCGTCCTTGCCGACAGGCGCTGCGGCGGAAATTATCGGTGTGCGATCCGGCGCATAGCGCAAGGCGATGTGGCTGCGCATTTCCTCGCGGGCCTTGTGCAGTTCTACCCACGATTCCGCGTCGGTATCCGCAGGCTCTTTATAGGCCGGAATGTCCGGCGCGCCGAGCAAGGCGTCCATGCCCCGGTCGAGAATGCGGGCCGCCTCCTGATACCAGGGTTCTGTTGCCGGATCGACGAGGTGGAACGACGGTTCGGCCAATGTGAAGCTGTCCGCCACCAGCTTGCCCTTGGGGTTGTAGAGCCGCAGCCGCAGGCTTTGTTCCTTGCCCACCTGCACCATCAGCGTTCGCTGCTTTGCCGGGGGAAACAAGACCAGCGCCTCGGCCGTGATCTGTGCTTCGCTGCGGGCCAGTTTGAAACGCTCGGCCAGCAACTGCTTGCGATAGGAATCGAGGTAGAACAGGCTTCCCGCCAGTAACCCCAGCGCGATGATGTTGACGGCCAGAATACGCGCGGTGAGCGATGCGCGCCGCGTCCAGAACAGCCGTTCTGGTCGGTTCTCGGTTCCTCTCGGGCGAATGGGCGGATCAAGTGCCGTCAAAGCTGTATCCCGCCCCATAGAGCGTTTCTATCGCCGAAAACTGCGGGTCGACGACGCGGAACTTGCGGCGCATGCGCTTGATATGGCTGTCTACCGTTCGATCATCCACGAAGACATCATCGGGATAGGCGGCATCCATCAACTGATTGCGGGACTTGATCACCCCTGGGCGGACGGCGAGGGCCTCCAGTATCAGGAACTCGGTCACAGTCAGGGAAACCGGTTCGCCGCCCCAGGTCACATGGTGGCGGGCCGGATCCATCGACAGCCGCCCGCGCAGTAGATTTTCCATAGCGGCGCCCGTATCGACATCGCCGTTTTCGCCCGATTGGCCGGATGGCGTGCGATTGCGGCGCAGGATCGCGCGGATGCGGGCGATCAACAGCCGCTGGCTGAAAGGTTTGGCGATATAATCGTCCGCACCCATGGCGAGGCCGGCCTCTTCATCCAGCTCGTCGTCCTTGCTTGTCAGGAAGATGACGGGAAGGTCCGACGTTTCGCGCAGCCGCCGCAACAGTTCCATGCCGTCCATGCGCGGCATTTTGATATCGAACACCGCCAGGTCCGGCGGATTTTCCGTCAGCGCCTTCAAGGCGGTGCTGCCATCGGAATAGACCCGGGTGGTGAAGCCTTCCGCCTGTAATGCGATGGATACCGTCGTCAGGATGTTGCGGTCGTCGTCGACCAAAGCAACGGTACAGGGTGATTCTGCGGGATAGTCTGGAGCCATGCGGCAGACCCTGAATAGTGTGATGGTGATGTGGTTTGCGGCGGAAACTAGCCGGACTGGCCGCAAGAGACAATGCGCGGGGTGGCATGATCCCTCCTTGTTTGCGGCAGGACTGTCACATTCCTGTTGGAAGGAGTGGTGTAAAGCATATGGCGGGCACCGTGTGTTTTGACTTGTGTCATGGCGCGGAGGGTGCATCATTGCGATCCAGCCTGCAGAAACTGGAAGGAACTTTATCCATGAGTATCTTTGACAATCTTCTCAAAGGATTGGGTGGTGCGCCTGACGATGTCGTCAACCTTGCCGCCAAAGTAGGGATTGATCCGGCCACGGCAGAGAAGGCCATCGCCGCGCTCGGCAAGGCGCATCAGATGCAGGGGGATACGGTAGAGGGCGCATCAGCCGCCACCGGCTTGCCGCAGGACACGCTGCAACAAATCGTGCAAGCGATCGGTGGCGAAGGTTCGTTGACTGAGTTCGCCAATATTCTTGATCGCGATGGTGACGGTAACCCGCTGAACGACCTTACGGATCTGGCCAAAGGGTTCTTCAACAAGAAATGAAGTGCGTGATTTGATTGGCACCCCGTGTGTCAGGGGGATATCCTCGGGAATGCAGGGTGACCAATCAATAGGAGTGCGCAAAACGAAAGATTGAGCGCAATATTTCGCCAAACACCCTATTGCCGAGTATGGAATTTCACCTCTATGGCTCCGCGCGCAACATTTGCACAAGGCATGGATTGTCGGGATTCGCTCAAGGAAACTGAAAATGGATATGCTCGATACGCTACGCCGCACAGGCGGGCTGTCGGCTTTAACGGTCAGGCTTGGGTTTTTACCGGCTCAGGCGGCCGCAGCTGCGGAAGCCTTGGCGCCTTGCCTGATTGCCGGTTACGGGCGGAGCTTGCGTCGCCTTGGGGAAGAGGCGTTCACAGTTCAGCTTGAAAGCCTCGGGGGGGAGGAAATGGCACAGGCCGTCCTGCTCCCGGGGCCGATTCATCCGTCGGTCGGCGATGCTGCCTTGCGGCTCGCTTTTGGTTCCAGTGAGAATGTCGATCGCGTCGAATCCGCCGTGCAGGCCAACGTGACGCTCGATCCCCCATGCCATCGCGATGTTTTGCGTCTGCTCGCCATGTTGCTTGGCGGATATCTTCTGGCACGGGCAGATCGCGCCGATTTTGGCCATAAAGACGGTTTGTCCCTGCTGCTGAGCAGGGGGCGGCCGACGAATGGCTTGACGCGACGCTCGGCCCGGAAGACGAGTGACGCATGGACACGGTTCTTTCAATACTCGTTCTCGCGGCTATTGCCCTGTTGTCGGGGGCCTTTTTCCTGTGGCGCCGTGGCGGTGCGCGGCGGCAGGTGGTGCTGATGGTTGTGCTTGCCGTGATCGCGATCATCAATGTTGGCATATGGACCGTCCCTGACGCCAGCGGGGAAAACCCGCTGGCGCAGATCAAACGGCAAGAAGCCGCCACGCGCTAGTTGGTGATTTTCCAGCGCACCGCGTTGGAATAAGTGCCGGTTACCTTGTCACCCTTGTCATTACGCGCCGGTTCGAAGCGGGCGCGCTTGCTCACCAGATCGCATGTCGCCCGGTCCAGCAGCGCATGGCCGCTCGACGCGGAAATCTGGCAATCGTTGACCCGCCCGTCGGCCCCGATGGTCAGGGTGAAGCGCGTGATACCTTCCAGACCCAGTCGTATAGCTTGCGAGGAATAGTCGGATTCGCGCACCCACCCGCCGGGGTCGTTGCGCGGCCTTACCGGTTCGGGGGTGAAGCGCAGCTGATCCGCTGGCGGCGGTGCCACGCGGGGTTCCGGGGGCGTGGGCAATATGCTTTGGATGTCGGGCAATGTGACCGGCGTCGTGTCGAACTGAATCGGCGCGGTGATGACGCTTTGCCGGGGTTCGATCGCGGCCTTGTCAGGCTGTATCGCCGGTTGCTCTTCAGGGATGGCCGGGGGCGGCGGGGGCGGTTCGTAGGCGATGTTGCGCGCTTCGAAAATCGCCGCGACATCGGGGAGGACGCCGTTGGCGGCAAGCCCGGTTACAAGGACATAGCCGGCTGCGACATGCAGCGCGGCAACCGCACTGATTGTCGCAACCTTGTGGTAGGAAGTGCCTGACTGCGCATAAGCCATATTGCCTCTCCTCTCCGCCGCCCCCGATCTTCGGGACGATGAAAGGTGAGCGGCGCAACTTATTTACACGAATGTAAATCTGCCTCGCCAGATGAACGCAAGCTGACAGCTTCATTCATCTGGCGGAAAGGTTTTATGGGCCTCTGCGCCCTTACTTGATCGGGCAATCGGGAGAGAGGCGGAAATCCAGATAGTTGTCGACCGACAGCATCAGGTCTTCAATCTCGTGCTCGAAGAAATGGTTCGCGCGCGGAATTTCGTCGTGATGGATCGTGATGTGTTTCTGCGTGCGCAGCTTGTCGACCAGCTTCTGCACGGCGGACGGCTGAACCACGGTATCGCCCGCACCCTGCACGATGATTCCCGAAGCGGGGCACGGGGCAAGGAACGAAAAATCGTACATGTTGGCAGGGGGTGCGACCGAGATGAAGCCACGGATTTCGGGGCGACGCATGAGCAACTGCATGCCGATCAGCGCACCGAAGCTGAACCCGGCGATCCACGTCGTTTGCGCTTCGGGGTGGATCGACTGCACCCAGTCGAGCGCCGCGGCCGCATCGGACAGTTCGCCGATGCCGTTGTCAAAGCTGCCCTGGCTGCGGCCAACACCACGGAAATTGAAGCGCAGCGTGGCGAATCCGCGATCGACGAATGTCTTGTACAGGCGTTGGACAATGCGATCATTCATCGTCCCGCCACCCTGCGGATGCGGGTGCAGAATCATGGCGACCGGCGCACGCGGGCGGGAAGAGGGCTGGAAACGACCCTCGAGGCGGCCTTCGGGACCGGGGAAAATGACTGACGGCATGGATGACCTCTGACGAAACGAATATGCCACGCGGGTAGCGCGCGGAGAGTGCAGGGCTATATAGTGTTCGTTCAGGTTTTCGCAATTCCTACGCAAAGGATCGTTTTTGCGCATCTATCTCGACCATGCCGCGACCACGCCGGTCCGGCCGGAGGCACAGGCTGCGGTGGCGGAAGGTCTGGCCCGCTGGGCCAATCCGTCGAGCCCGCATAGCGAGGGGCGTGCGGCCCGCGCTGCGCTGGAGGATGCCCGCGCCCGGATTGGCGCGGCGCTTGGCTGGAGTGGCGAGGTCATCCTGACCAGCGGTGCCAGCGAAAGCGCGCAGATTGCCTTGTCCCGCGCCAATGGCGGGGCGCGGCTGGTGAGCGCGGTGGAACATGAAGCGGTGCTGCGCGTGCTGCCCGATGCGGAAGTGCTGCCTGTCCTGCCGGACGGGGCGCTTGACCGCGATGTTCTGGCCGAAGCGGTCGACGGGCGGGAACGGCCGGTTGTTGCGGTGCAGACGATCAATTCCGAAACGGGTGCACGGCAGGATACGGCGGCCATCGCGGATATCGTGCACGGGGCTGGCGGTATTCTGGTGACGGATGCCGCGCAAAGTGCGGGGAAATGGGTGATCCCGTCGCAGGCCGACATAGCGATCGTTTCGGCGCATAAGCTGGGCGGCCCCCCGGGCATCGGGGCGCTGCTGGTGCGCGATTACGCCATGCTCTCCGCATCGGGCGGGCAGGAGCGGGGGTACCGCCGGGGGACGGAAAACCTGCCGGGGGCACTGGGCTTTGCCGCCGCGCTGGAGGCTGGCAGCCAACCTTACTGCGATCCCGCCGTGCTGGCACCGATCGATGCCATGCTCGATCCCGCCATGGCCGCACTGGACGGGGTGCGGCTGTCGCGGCAATTGGCGGACCCGACCCCTTATATCGAAGCGTTGGCGATGCCGCTGGTATCGGGCAGCGCGCAATTGATGCGGTTTGACATGGCGGGATTTGCCGTCAGCCAGGGCTCGGCCTGTTCCTCCGGCAGCCTGAAGCAAAGCCACGTGCTCGAAGCGATGGGGCTCGATGGCGGGCTGGCCAGCCGGGTCATTCGCGTCAGTTTCGGGTGGAACACCACCCGCGCCGATGTGGAAGCGTTCTGTGCAGCTTGGATCGGCATGGCGGAAGATGCCCGGGCGCGGGCCGCATGATCTATTGCGATTATCAGGCGACCACGCCGCTGGCCCCCGAAGCGCGCGAGGAAATGCTGCGCTGGCTGGGCGGCGCGGATAGCGACGGGTTCGGCAATCCGCATAGCCCGCACCGGCTGGGCAGGGCGGCGGCCGCCGCCGTGGAACTGGCGCGCGAACGTGTGGCGGCCCTGTGCCCACCGGGGGGGCGGATCGTCTTCACCGGATCGGCGACCGAGGCGATCAACCTCGCCATGCGGGGCAGTGCCGTGCGGGGGGACACGCGCCCCGTGGCGGTTTCCGCGATAGAACATGCGGCGGTGCTGGATACCGCTGCCGATCTGGGATGCCCGGTGTCTGTCCTACCGGTTAATGGGGCGGGGCTGGTCGATTCCGATGTGGATTTGCCCGGCGATGTCCGACTGGTTGCGGTGATGCAGGTGAACAACGAAATCGGCACGATCCAGCCGGTCGAGGATCTGGCCGAACGCGCGCATGACGCGGGGGCGCTGTTCCTGTGCGATGCGGTGCAGGGTGCGGGCAAGATCGCGCCACCGGCGCAGGCCGATATGATCGCGATCTCCGCGCACAAGCTTTACGGGCCAAAGGGTATCGGTGCGCTGTGGGTGCGCGACGGGATCACGCTGGCGCCGATCATCACCGGCGGCGGGCAGGAACAGGGGGTGCGCTCGGGCACGCTCAGCCCGGCGCTGTGCGCAGGGTTCGGTGTGGCGGCGCAAGTGGCGCTGGCCCAGCAGGAAGCGGATGCTCGGCATGTGGATAACCTTTGGGAAAAGGCTGTGGACCTGCTGCCGGGATGGGTGCTGAACGGCAGTGCGCAGCAGCGTTGGCACGGCAATCTCAATATGCGCAGGCCGGGGCTGGATGTGGCGCGGTTGATGGCGGATGTCCGTCAGGTCGCATTCTCGGCAGGATCGGCCTGCGCCAGCGGTTCGGGCAGGCCCAGCCATGTCCTGCGGGCGATCGGGCTGGATGATGCGCAGGCCAAAAGTTCCATTCGTTTGGGCTTCGGGCGCTATTCCACCCTTGCGGAACTTGCCGAAGCGGTCGAAAAGATCGCCAAGGCTGCAGAACATCAGGACAATTTATGATCCGCGTGACATTCATCACCGCATCGGGCGAGACGGTCGCCACGGAAGCGGACGTGGGGCGGAGCCTGCTGGAAGTGGGGCAAGCCGCGGGAATGCCGCTTGAAGGGACCTGTGAAGGCCAGATGGCCTGTTCAACCTGCCATGTGATTATCGCGTCGGACTGGTTCGAGCGCCTTCCCCATGCGGCGGAAGAGGAAGAGGACATGCTCGATCTCGCGGCCGGGGTGCAGCGCACCAGCCGCCTATCCTGCCAGATCGAACTGACCCCTGAACTGGATGGGCTGGAAGTCCGCATTCCTGCGGAATCCCACGATATGCAAGGGGTCTGATTGCGCCGGTCAGGCGCTGTCCCCCATCGTTTTTGCCGCATCGTCACCCGTTTCGTCGCCGCTGCGCCGTTTGCGATTGAGCGTGCGCAATCGGCGCAGGCCCCAGACCAGCAGTACCACGACGCATGTGATCGGGATCAGAGCGGTGAGCACAACGATGATCCCGGCGATCACCGTGCCAAGAATGCTGCCGAGCGAGCCCAGCGCATTGCGGATCGGATGGAGAAAGCCGCCCGATCCGGGGGCGGAGGAATCGTAGCTCACCGTCATATGGCTGTAGGCGACCCGGCCTTTCATTTCCGCCAGCCAGCTTTGCGCCTGATCGATTTCCTCGTTCACTTGCGCGACCCCGCGTTCGGCCTCCACCAGTTCGGCCACGCTGCCCTTGCGCGTGGCGAGGATTTCCATCAGCCGGTCACGCAACAGGGTGCGGGCGCGCAGGCGGGCTTCGGTGTCCACGATCTGCTTGGACAGGTCTTCGCCGGCAATCGCGCTGCGCACTTCCTCGCCGCCTTCGCCTTTCGCGATCTTGCCCAATTCCTTGCCGAATGCGCGCGCCTGATTGGCAACGACATCCAGTTCGAGCTTGCCATAGGCATAATCGCCTTCCGCACCGGATTGCTCCATCGCAATGATCCGGCAGACCTGCGGGCCTTTGCTTTCGCACAGATCGGCATGGCGTTGTTGCAGTGGCGTGATCGCCTTCTCCGCGATGCGGAAGCCGAATTGATAGGTATAGGCGATCTGCGGCGGGCGGGGTGCCTGTGCGGCCTGTCCTGGCGCACTTGCGCCATCCTGCGTCAACGGTTTTGCCGCGCTATCGGCCGCGCCTTTCGCCTCCTGTGGTGCTGCCGGGGCGACAGTCTCGGCATCCGCCATCTGCGCCGCACTTTCTTCGTGCGACTGGCTGCATCCCGCGAGGGTAAGAGCGAGTGCCGTGACCGCAAGACTGATTGACCGCATCCCTTACTCCTTCAGGCCTGTCTCCTTAAGCCGGGTGATGGCCCAGCACCGGCTTGCTGGCAACCGGGCTTGTTTGGGGCTCCCCTCGTTCGTTACCTCGCTGTATCCGTTCACCCCGCCTGTGCGATCATGCATGTGAATTGCGCGCCGGACGCGCTAGAGCGCGGCGCGCTGTCCTGCTAAGCCGGGGGCGATGGATATAACCACGACTGACGATTCCTCCGATCCGTTCGACGCCATTGTCGATGCCCCGTTCGATTCCGCGCTGTCGGAACGGTACCTCGTCTATGCCCTGTCGACGATCACCGCGCGCTCGTTGCCCGATCTGCGCGATGGGCTGAAGCCAGTGCATCGCCGCCTGTTGTGGGCGATGCGTCAGTTGAAACTCGATCCGGGTCAGGCCTTCAAGAAATCCGCTCGCGTGGTGGGCGATGTCATCGGCAAGTATCACCCGCATGGCGATACCAGCGTTTACGATGCCATGGTCCGTTTGGCGCAGGATTTCGCGCTGCGCTATCCGCTGGTCGAAGGGCAGGGCAATTTCGGCAATATCGACGGGGATAACGCCGCTGCCTATCGCTACACCGAAGCGCGCCTGACGCGCACGGCGATCCGCCTTATGGCCGGGCTGGATGAAGGAACGGTCGACTTCATCCCGACCTATAACGGCGAGGAAGAAGAACCGGATATCTTCCCGGGGCTGTTCCCCAACCTCCTGGCCAATGGTGCCAGCGGTATCGCAGTGGGCATGGCGACGAACATTCCCAGCCATAACGTTGCGGAAATCGTGGATGCCACGCTGGAACTGATCGACAATCCCCATGTCGAACACAGCCGCTTGATGACGCTGTTCCAGGGCCCCGATTTTCCGACCGGCGGCGTGGTGGTCGATAGCCCCGATGTGATTGCGGCGGCCTATGAAACGGGGCGTGGATCGTTCCGCGTGCGTGGCCGGTTTCATGCGGCCGAGGCGAAAGAAGACGAAGACCGGGATGCCGGGATCGAACGGTTGGGCGGCGGGCAATACCAGCTCGTTATCTCTGAAATTCCCTACATGGTGCAGAAGGGCAAGCTGATCGAACAGATCGCCCAGCTCATCGCCGATCGCAAACTGCCGATCCTTGAGGATATTCGCGACGAGAGCGACGAACATATCCGCATTGTGATCGTGCCCAAGAGCCGCAATGTCGATCCCGAACTGCTTAAGGAAAGCCTGTACAAGCTGACCGATCTGGAGACCCGGTTCGGCCTCAATCTTAACGTCCTTGACGCCACACGCACCCCGATGGTCATGGGCCTGAAGGAACTGCTGACCAACTGGATCGCCAGCCAGATCGACATCCTGCAGCGCCGCAGCCAGCACCGGCTGGACAAGATCGCGGCCCGGCTCGAACTGGTCGAAGGCTATATCATCGCCTACCTCAATCTCGATCGCATTATCGAGATTATCCGGACCGAGGATGAACCCAAACCGGTGATGATGGCCGAATTCAACCTGACCGACCGGCAGGCCGAAGCCATTCTCAACATGCGCCTGCGCAGTTTGCGCAAGCTTGAGGAAATGGCGCTGCGGCAGGAACTGGAAGACCTTCTGGCCGAACGTGACGAACTGGAAAAGCTGCTGGCCAGCCCCGCGCGGCAACGCACCCGGTTGAAGCGTGATCTGGCCGATCTGCGCAAGGAATATGCGGAAACGACCGCACTGGGCCGTCGCCGCACGACGATTGCCGAAGCCGCCCCGACGGTGGAATTCAGCATGGATGCGATGATCGAGAAAGAACCGGTCACCGTGATCCTGTCGCAACGCGGCTGGATACGTGCGGCGCGTGGGCACGTGGCGCTCGATTCCGACTTCAAGTTCAAGGAAGGCGATGGTCCGGCCTTTGCGCTCCATGCGCAGACGACCGACAAGCTGCTGTTCGCGGCTGATAATGGCCGGTTCTATACCCTCGGCGCCGACAAGTTGCCCGGCGCGCGCGGATTTGGCGAACCGATCCGCACCATGGTGGATATCGATGCCGACGCCCATATCGTGAGCGTGCTGGTCTATCGGGCGAAAGGGCAGGTTCTGTTGGCCAGCACGATCGGCAAGGGCTTCGCCGCGGAAATGGATGAAATGCTGGCGGAAACGCGCAAGGGGCGGCAGGTCGTCAATGTGAAGGGCGATGTAAAACTGGCCATAGTCCGCGAAATCGCGCCGGAGCACGATCATGTCGCGGTGGTGGGCGACAATCGCAAGCTGGTGATCTTTGCGTTGGAGGAACTGCCGCTTATGGCCAAGGGGCAGGGCGTCACTTTGCAACGGTACCGCGATGGCGGGTTGAGCGATGCGGTGACCCTGAAGCTGGAAGAAGGGTTGAGCTGGACGATGGGCGGGGAAACCGGCCGCACACGTACGGAGAAGGATGTCATGCTGTGGAAGGTGGCGCGGGGCGCCGCCGGACGGCTTCCGCCGCAAGGCTTCCCGCGCGACAACAAATTCTGATCGCGGATTGTCGGTCCAAGGGGGCGGGGGTTCAGGGCAAATAAAAACCCCCTCCCGCCTGGGCGGAAGGGGGTGATCTCAGGGCTGAGGGGTGGCCCCGATGTTTACTGCCCGATGTTTACTGACCGCCTTCCGGCTGGGTCGCGCCGCTGCCAGCCGCGCCAGCATTGGCTTGCTTGTTCGCGGCATCGATCGCAGCGTTCAGCTGATCCTTGTTATAGGCGATGGTCGGGCCCTTTTCGCTGGTGCCAAGGGCGCTGGCGGGCAGGGTTGCCTGATTGGCACCCGTGGTGATCACCACGTTTTCGCCTTCCACGCTGACAACCTTGGCGACTTCTTCACCCTGCGGGCCAAAGATCGCCTGACCAGCAGCAAGCGTGGCCGATCCGGCAGCCGGTGCCGCAGCTTCAGCCGCCGGTGCAGTGAGTTCCGCAGCAGTCGCATCCTGCGCAAGCGCGACAGCGGGAACGCTGCCAGCAGCGAGGACGGAAATTGCGACCAGATGAGAGATTTTCATATCCAACTCCAAATATTATCTTCATCGGACAAGGGCCGATGTAATGCGCTATTCCGCTGGAAATGCGGGAATAACATGGATGATCAAGGCGCCCGGCAGCACATCCGCGCCAGCTTGCCACATCCTCCCGACGTAACCACGATGGGCCAACCGGAAGAGTGTACGCCTCACGCCCGCAAAGGGCTGACAGGGATCCCCGATGCGGGATGCCCTATGCCCCTGTAAAATGATCGAAAGCTTGAGCTGGTTCCAGTAGCTGGAGCCGTTCTTGCGGGCATCCAGCGCATTTGAGGGGCGATCCCCCGCATTCAATCGCGCTGGCCGAGGACCTCCGCAAGAATTTCCGCAACGCGATTCGCATCCGGGAAACCTTCGGCCAACCAGCGATTCTCGACCGTCCGTAGCGTACGTGCGACGAGCGGGCCTGCGGTTACCCCGGCGGCGACGACATCCCTGCCTTTGATCGGCAATTCGGGAATGGACCAGCCATGCAGGGCGGTAATCGGGTGCCCGGCGATCAGCAGACGATCCACTGCGGCTTCCATACCTTCGCGATAGGCCAGCATGCGGGGATGATCGGTATCGTCCGGTTTCCGTTCCGCGATAGAGGCCAGACGTTTGCGTTGCTTGCCCGACAGGCGCAGGCGTGCGGCCACGCTGTCCGCGATCGGTTCAGCGGCGGGGATCAGTGCGGCGAGGCGGCGCAGAGGATCAGGCGCGATGCCCGCGTTCCGCTCTGCGGCGATCAGTCGCTGCAGTGCCGCGATCTGCGGGGCATGCGTTTCCGGCAGGATGACGGGGAGTATGCCCAGCGCAAACATGCGCGCCACAGTGGATGAAGGATCGGGCAGCGCCAGCAGGTTAAGCAGTTCCATCGCCACGCGTTCGCGGCTCAGCCCTTTGAGCGTTTCGGCCAGTTCGGTGCAGGCCTGTTCCGCCTGCGGGTCAAGCTCGGCCCCGAACCGGGCCTGAAACCGGAAATAGCGCAGGATGCGCAAGTGATCTTCGCGGATGCGTTCCTGCGCATCGCCGATAAACCGCACGCGCCGCGCGGCGAGATCGGCAAGGCCATCATGGTAATCGAAAATGTCGCGCGTTACCGGATCGGCGTAGAGTGCGTTGATTGTGAAATCGCGGCGCGCGGCATCGTCGCGCCAGTCGCTGGCATAGGCCACAGTCGCGCGGCGGCCATCGGTGGATACATCATGCCGCAGCGTCGTGACTTCGACCGGTCCATCGGGCAGCAGAACCGTGACCGTGCCGTGGTCGATTCCGGTGGGAACGGTCCGCAATCCCGCTTTCTTCGCGCGGGCGATGACCTCGTTCGGCGGCAGGGTGGTGGCGCCATCGATATCCTTCACCGGAAGGTCGAGCAACGTATCGCGCACGGCGCCGCCCACCCAGCGCAGATTGCCGGGGCCAAGCGCGTCGACCAGCGCGGCCAGATCCTTGCGTCGCGTCCACGGCACAGCGGGCAGGCGCTCAGTCATAGGCCATATCCTTCCAGGCAATCCGTCTGGACAGGTTGGCGATGATCCCGGCTGTCACGCCCCAGATGCGGTGATCCTGCCACATGATTTCGGTGTAGCTGCGTTGCTTGCCGCCCCAAAAGCCATATTCGCGGTGATGGTTTGCCGTATCAAACACGAAATCCACCGGCGCTTCGAACCATTGCGCCACTTCCGTGGGGTTGGGGGTAATCTGGATGTCGGGGGGCACAATCGCGATTACCGGGGTAACGGCATAGCCTGATCCGGTGAGATAGACATCGCTTTCCCCGATGATCGTGACATCGCGATCCCGAATGCCCAGTTCTTCCCATGCCTCGCGCAGCGCCGCTTCGACCGGGGTTTCGTCGCCATCGATCTTGCCGCCGGGAAAGGCGACCTGGCCGGGGTGCGCGCGCATCGTGCTAGGGCGGTGAATGAACAGGAACCCGGGGCGTTCCCGCTCTGTTATCGCGGCAAGAACGGCGGCGGGGCGATAGTCCCCGCTGGTGAACACGCCGCTTTCATCGCGCAGGTCGGTATCGGTTGCGTGGCCAGCGGTGTGCAGGCGGCGCAGACGTTCGGCCATCGTGCTCATGCCGGCACCAGTGAAAAGCGCGCACCGGTGCTGATGACAGAGAGATCGTCACTGGCGAGAGCCAGTTCGACAAGCTGGGCATAAGTGCTGCGGTTCAGGCGGGCTTCCGTGCCGTGGCGGACGGCGAGATAGAGTGCGGGCGTATCCGCATCGCCACGGGCGATAATCGGATGATCCGGCCCGGCGACAATGATGTCGTCGGTATTCAGGCGAAAGGCCAGCGCCCCATCCTGTTGCACCAGATCGGTCGCGATGAAGGCGGCATCGTCCACTGCGATGGCTTGCTTTTCCTGTGGCGTCACCAGCCAGTGTTGGCCATCGCCGTCACGCCAGAGAAGCGAGGAAAAGGCCCGTATCATGGCTGGCCGGGTAATTTCGCCGCCATCATGGAACCAGCGCCCGTCCGCCGTGATCTGCATCAGGCTGTCGGCAACTTGCGTTGGGCGCCATTGATCCACAGGCGGCAGATCGCGGGCCTGCGCCAGTGCGGCAATGTCTTCCAGCGACAGCGTGGCGAGATCGGGGGGCGGTTCGTAAGGCATCGTGTTCCCACCCGATGCCAGACTTGTTCAGCCGCGCCAAGGCCCCAGCGTGCCTTCGCGGGGCAACACGGCGGTTTGTGCGCAGCGGACCAGAAGGCGTTTGTGATCCACCGGCCCGGGCACTTGCCAGTGCTGCGTGGGGGCGGCGGTAAAGCCGAAGAAACGACCGTAATATTCCTCGTCGCCGATCATCACCAGCGGCAAGGGCGCGCGATTATCAAGCGCACCGATCAGCGCAAGAACCAGCGCCTTGCCATAGCCTTCGCCCTGCCTTTCGGGGACGACGGCAACCGGGCCGACCATAACCATCGGATGCTGGCGGCCCGCCGGATCGACAAGCGCCACGGGCCACGACTGGATCGTCCCGACCAGATAGCCGTCCTCGTCCACGGCCGCGAAGCTGAGGCCGGGCAGCCACTCCATCCCTTCGCGAATGCGATAGGCGGTGCGTGTCTGTCGGCCCGGCTCGAATGCGCGATCAAGCAGGTCCTCGATCAGTGCGGGATCGATATCGGCAAGGGGAATCAGGTCAGCCATGGAACGCGCGCGGATAGGATCGCACGCTGCCAATGTCGATGATTTTCGATGTTACGGCCGGGGCGTTAGCCTGAGCAGCCGCGCGTCCTTGCCATCTTCGGCAACCCACAGCGCGCCGTCCGGCGCCTCTGCGATCGCCCGCAGCCTTTTGCCGAAATCGTAGCGCGCTTGTTCGGAGGCCCGCGTGCCGTCGATGGTCACGCGTACCAGCGCCTTGCTTTCCAGCCCCGGGATCAGGGCATTGCCCTTCCATTGGGGAAATAGCGCGCCCGCATAAAACAGGAAGTCACCCGGCGCGATCACCGGTGTCCAACTGATGGCAGGCGCCGCAAATTCGGGGCGCGTGGCGTGATCGGGGATGGGCTTCCCGTCATAATGATTGCCATTCGACACCACAGGCCAGCCGTAATTCTTGCCCGGTTCCACCAGATTCAGTTCGTCGCCACCGGCAGGCCCGTGTTCGAGATCCCATAGCCGCCCCTGCGCATCGAAGCGCAGGCCCAGAATATTGCGATGACCGTATGACCAGATCGCGGGATCGGCGTTCTTATGCGTGGCGAAAGGATTATCAGCCGCCGCTTTCCCGTCCGGCGTCAGGCGCACGATGGTGCCAAGCGTATTGGACAGGTCTTGCGCCGGGGTCATCTTCTGGCGATCGCCCGATGCGATGAACAGATATTTGCCGTCGGGCGAAAACGTCAGGCGATGGGAATAGTGGCCCCTGCCGCTGACTTTGGGGGTTTGCCGCCAGATCACCGTCAGATTGCCGATCGTGCAATCCCCGTTTGCCGCGCAGGTCAATGTGCCTTTGCCCACTACGGCCCCACGTGTGTCGCCTGCGCCTTGTTCCGCCCAGCTCAGGTAGATCGTGCGCGGTGTCAGCGCATCGGCGGCTTCCGATGCGAGAAAGGCGACATCGCCCAGTCCGCCTTGCCCGCCATAGGCCACTTTCGGCGCGCCGGTTACTGCCAGCCTGCGCCCGGTCGCCGTATCGTAACCGGCGATTGTCCCGGCCTTTTCCGTCACGATCAGCAAGCTGGTACCGGGCAGGAAGGTCATTGCCCAGGGTTCATCGAAGGTGCCATGCGGTTCGATGGCAAACGCCTTGTCCGCTTGCGATGCGGGGGCGCCGGCTTCGGCTGTCGGTTCCGCAGCTTGGGCACGGCTGTCCTCGCCCCGCTCCACCCCGCAGGCGGCAAGAACAACGGTGAGGGAGAAAAGGGCGAGCTTGCAATGCGGACGCTTCATATCCCGATCAATGCACAGACGCGCGTAAGGGTCCAGTACGACGCGATTTTTCAATCCATGGAGACAATTTGCGCAGGCGTGGTAGGGATGGGCCCAGCCGCCAGACAGAGGCAGGCAGGGGGAGCTTCGTACTATGGCGTTCAGCGACGCAGACGTGCCGTCACAACAGGGCAAGTGTTTCATGGTTACCGGTGCGAATGCCGGTCTGGGATTTTCCGCTTCCTCGGTGCTGGCCGCGCGCGGTGCCCGCGTCATCATGGCCTGCCGTAACGAGGAAAAGGCGCTGGCTGCCATGGATCGCATTCGCGCGGTGACGCCCGGCGCGGACCTTGCTTTCCTGCGGCTCGATCAGGCCGATCTCGCCTCTGTGCGGGCCGCGGCAGAGCAGGCGAGCGCGGAACCGCGCATCGATGTGCTGGTGAACAATGCGGGGGTCATGTACCCGCCGTTGATCCGCACGGCGCAGGGTTTCGAACCGCAATTCGGGGTCAACCATCTCGGCACATTTGCGCTGACGGCGCTGCTGCTGCCGAAACTGGCAGAAACGCCCGGCGCCCGGGTCGTGGTGACAGGCAGTCTGGCGCACCGTTTCGGCCGCATCGACTGGGATGATCTCGACGCGCACAAGAGTTACCGGACGGCGCAGCGCTATGCCGATAGCAAACTGGCGAACCTGCTGTTCCTGTTCGAACTGGATAAACGGTTGCGGGCGGCCGGATCGCCGGTTTCCGCAATCGGTTGCCATCCGGGTGTGGCGGCGACCGAACTTGGCCGTCATTCCGGGATAACGAATTTTTTCTTTAAGTATTTTAGCTGGATGTTGAACACATCTGCGATGGGTTCTTATCCCACGTTACAGGCGGCCACCGATCCTGCTGCCGTGCCCGGTGCCTATTACGGGCCACAGGGGATGGGCGAAATGCGCGGGCAATCCGGCCCGGCGAAACGCAAAAATACTGCGTTGGATGCTGCGGCTGCCAGCCGCCTGTGGGATGTTTCGATCGAGAAGACCGGGATCGATCCGGGGCTTGCCCCCGGTTGATCCGGGCGGGGATAGCGCGCGCCTATGCCTTGCCTGAAAAGCGGATTGGCGCGATCAAAAGCCCATGAACAGACGGACAGCGATTATCCGGCATAGCGCCATCGCCGGGGTGGACGAAGCGGGCCGGGGCCCGCTGGCCGGGCCGGTGGTGGCCGCCGCCGTCATTCTGGGCCATGATGCCCCTGCCGGGCTGGACGATTCCAAGAAACTCTCCGCCGCGCGGCGAGCCCGTCTGGAACCGGCGATCAAGGACAGCTGCCATTGGGCGCTGGGTATCGCAGACGTGGACGAAATCGACCGGATCAATATTTTCGCGGCAACCATGCTGGCGATGACCCGCGCAATGGAAGGCTTGTGCGCCGCGCTGCAAGGCGATCCGGCAGACGTGTTGATCGATGGCAATCTCACCCCGGCCGGGCGTTGCGAGGGCTGGCGCTGGCCGGCACGCGCGCTGGTGGGCGGGGATGGGCTGGAACCGTGTATTTCGGCGGCGTCGATCCTTGCCAAGGAACATCGGGATCGGCTGATGCGCGAGGCGGCGCAGCGGCACCCGCACTATGGCTGGGAACGCAATATGGGCTATGGCACGAAAGAACATCTGGCCGCCTTGCGGACCCATGGTCCAACGCCCCTGCATCGCCGCAGTTTTGCCCCGGTGGCGCAACTTGTCCTTTTGTGATAGGGGCGAATTCGTAACGAATGCAAAGGAGTGCCGCATCATGATCAACAGCCTGGAAATCCGACCGATGATCCACGCTGTTTCCATGGTGCCCTATGCCTGCATTTCTCACCTTCGACCGCATTGCCGCCACGCGGCCTGACGGAACCCCGCTTTTTTCCGGACTGACGCTCGCCCTCGGGCGCGAACGCGTGGGCCTTGTCGGCCGTAACGGGTCTGGCAAATCGACACTGCTTGCCATCGCCGCGGGGCTGCGCGAACCCGCCAATGGCACTGTAACCCGTGAAGGCGGTATCGGGCTGCTGGAACAGGTGCAGCCGGAACAGGGCACGGTTGCCCGCGCCCTTGGTGTGGGACCCGTGCTGCAGGCCATGGCCCGGCTGGAGGCGGGGCATGGCACGGCTGAGGATGCGGCCATTGCCGAATGGGATTTGCCCGATAGGCTCGCGCTGGCGTTGGAGGAAGTCGGTCTTCCGGGACTTGGGCTCGATCGCGATGTTGCCAGTCTGAGCGGTGGGGAACGGACGCGGCTGGGGCTTGCCGCCGTGCTCTTAAAGCAGCCGGATGTGCTGTTGCTGGATGAACCGACCAACAATCTGGATCAGGCCGGGCGGGAAGCGATCCGGGCATTGCTGCAACGCTGGCACGGCGGCGCGCTGGTTGTCAGCCATGATCGCGCGTTGCTGGACGATATGGACCGGATTGTGGCGCTGAGCCCGGTCGGGGTCACCGTGCATGGCGGGGGTTGGACCAGCTTTGTTGCTGCGCGCGATGCCGCGCGGGCTTTGGCTGAGGGGGAACTCGATCAGGCGAAACGCAGCGCCGGGCAACAGGCGCGATCCGCGCAGAAACAGGCGGAAAAGCAGGCGCGCCGCGACAAGGCCGGGCGGGCGACGAAAGCGCGGGGCGATCTGCCGCGCATATTGCTGGGCAAGATGCAGCAGCAGGCCGAGGCCACGGCCGCGGGCAATCGCGTATTGGCTGAAAAGCAGGCGCAAGAGGTGCGCGAACGGCTGGATGCGGCACGGCAGCAGGTCGAAGTCGTGACCCCGCTGACCATCACCCTGCCGCCCAGTCACCTGCCTGCGAACCGCACGGTTCTGGCGCTGGAGCAGGTCATGGTGGCGCATGACGGACGCCATGTCGCAGGGCCGGTGTCGTTGACGATTACCGGGCCGGAACGCGTGGCACTGCGCGGGGCCAATGGCAGCGGCAAGACCAGTCTCCTGCGTGTGGCAATGGGCACGGTCGAACCCGCCGGAGGCGTGGTGCGGCGCGCGGAAGGGGGCATTGCGATGCTTGACCAGCATGTCTCGCTGCTCGTTTCGAACCGGACACTGGTTGAGAATATTAGGGATTATCACCCTGAAATATCAGAACAACAGGCCTATGAAATTCTGGCGCGCTTCGCCTTTCGCAACCGCGAGGCGCAACGGCTTGCCGGCACGCTTAGCGGGGGGGAGCGTCTGCGCGCCGGGCTGGCCATGGTGTTCTCCGGTCCGCACGTGCCGCAAGTGCTGGTTCTCGACGAACCGACCAACCATCTCGATGTCGATGCGATCGAGGAGCTTGAACACGCGTTGGCGGGGTATGACGGGGCGCTGATTGTGGTCAGCCACGATAGGAATTTCCTTTCCGCGATCGGAATTGATCGTGAAATCGTGCTCGGATAAAAATTTTTTGCCCCGAGAGTCCCGATGGCCACACCCCCATATATCGAGTCATCGCACTTGCCGGTGACTCCACATCCTGTGCCGGACTCGTTGTGTTCTCATCGTGGCAAGCTCGGTTTAACCATGTTGTGCAAGGATGTCGGGGCGATACGCGCTTGACGCAGACTCCGTGAAGACTCACCCTAAGGTCAACCAAGGGGGTTCAAATACGGTTTATGGTACAGGTACTGACAAAGGTTCGCGCGCCGGCGCGCGCAGAACCCGGCAAGGCGCGGATTGCGCCCAAAACGGAACTGCCGCTGGGGCAGATCCTTGCCGGTGATTGCGTGGAAGCGATGCGTTCACTGCCGGATAATTGCGTTGACCTGATTTTTGCCGATCCGCCGTACAATCTGCAGCTTGGCGGTGATCTCAATCGCCCGGATGGCAGCCATGTCGATGCCGTGACGGACGACTGGGATCGGTTCGACAGCTTCGCCACTTACGATCGTTTCACGCGCGACTGGCTGACCGAAGCGCGGCGTATCCTTAAGCCGGATGGCGCGCTGTGGGTTATCGGATCGTATCACAATATCTTCCGCGTTGGCGCGATCCTCCAGGATCTGGGGTTCTGGATTCTCAACGATATCGTCTGGCGCAAATCCAATCCGATGCCAAATTTCCGCGGTACGCGTTTTACCAACGCGCACGAAACGCTGATCTGGGCCAGCCAGGGCGAAAAGGCGAAATATCATTTCAATTACCGCGCGATGAAGACGCTCAATGACGAACTGCAAATGCGGTCGGATTGGGTGATCCCCATTTGCGGCGGTCAGGAACGGCTGAAAAAGGGCGGGCACAAAGTGCATCCGACGCAGAAGCCGGAAGCGCTGTTGTATCGCGTTATGCTGGCGACCACCGAAAAGGGCGACGTCGTACTAGACCCGTTCTTCGGTACGGGGACGACCGGGGCCGTGGCGAAGCGTCTGGGACGCGACTGGATCGGTTGCGAACGGGAAACCGGTTATCGTGACGCTGCACTCGAACGGATCGAAATGGCGCTGCCGCTGGACGAAAGCGCGCTGACCACGATGCAAAGCCGGAAAGACGCGCCGCGCGTTGCTTTCGGTGCATTGGTCGAAGCGGGGCTGATCGCGCCGGGCACGCAACTGTTCGACAAGCAACGTCGCTGGACGGCGACGGTTCGGGCCGACGGATCGCTGGAAAGCGGCAAGGAAATCGGTTCGATCCATGGTGTCGGCAAAGTGCTGCAGGGCGCGCCGAGCTGCAATGGCTGGACATTCTGGCAGATCACGCACGAAGGCGCGGACAAGCCACTTGATGCATTGCGTCAATTATATCTTCTAAGTGTTGAAGATTGATAGATTTCAGCTTGAGGGAGGGCGGGGCGATCTGGAATGCTGCGGTATTCCAGATCGCCTTTGTCGGCTTTCAGGATAGAGACGTTTTTTGGCATAATGGCGTTGCGATGAACGCTGATAGGCAGGCGGATTGATGGCCCGACAACTTTACATCCGTCCGATCGGCCTTTGCGCCAGCCCGCAGAGCGAGGAAGGCGAAGCGATCCGGCTGGGCGGTGGGATGGTCTATGCGCACCGTTTCGCCCTTATCCAGCGCGAAGCGGGCAAAGTGGTGGCGCGTGAACGCGTGTCCGTGTCGGGTATGGATGCGGCGCTGGCCCGTTTGCCCGCCGATCTGGTGGAACAAGGTCTGGCGCAATGGGCGGGACTGCGCGCGAGCCATGCCCCGTTGCAATGCGGCCCGCGCACGATCCGGCTGGATCAGCCGCAGATCATGGGCATTCTCAATGTCACGCCTGACAGTTTTTCCGATGGTGGCAAGTTTCTGGATGATCCGGAAGAAGCGCGGCGCCATGCCGGGGCCATGCTCGAAGGCGGGGCGGCGCTGGTCGATGTCGGCGGGGAAAGCACGCGCCCCGGCGCACCGGCGGTGTGGGAAGGGGACGAACTGAAGCGCGTCATCCCCGCCATCGAAAGCCTGTCGGCGATGGGGGCGGCCATCAGTGTCGACACGCGCCGCGTGGGCGTGATGGAGGCGGCGCTGAATGCCGGGGCGCATATCATCAACGATGTATCGGCCCTGCGGCACGATCCGCGCGCGCTGGAATTCGCCGCGGGCAGCGGGGTGCCGGTGATCCTAATGCATGCGCCCGGAGAAGGCGATGATCTGCACAGCAACGAGCATTACGTTAATCCCGCGCTCGACGTGTTCGATTGGCTGCGTGACCGGCGTGACGCCGCGATCGCCGCCGGAATCCCGCGCGAACGCATCGTGCTCGATCCCGGTATCGGGTTCGGCAAATCGCTCACGCACAGCCTCGCCATTATCAATGCCCTGCCGCTTTACCATGCGCTTGGGCAGCCCTTGCTGCTGGGGGCCAGTCGCAAGCGGCTCGTCGGGGCTCTTTCCAACGAAGCCCCCGCGCATAAGCGTCTAGGCGGGTCGCTGGCCGTGGCGCTGCACGGGATGAACGCCGGAATCCAGCTGTTGCGGGTACACGACGTGCCCGAAACGGTTCAGGCGCGGGATATCTGGCGTGGTTTGCGCGACAGCGCCCTGACGGATTTCAGCGAACTGACAGACTGACAGACTGACAGACTGACAAGCTGGGGCGGGCGGCGCCTCACGTGGCGTCAGGCGGCGTTGGAGCCTTCGATCCCGAGATCGCCAAGCTTGCGATACAGCGTGGAGCGGCCGATGCCGAGCCTGCGGGCGACTTCGCTCATCCGGCCCCGGTAATGGCCGATAGCGAGCCGGATCACATCGGCTTCGATTTCTTCGAGCAGCCGCAGATTGCCGTCTTCGGTGTAAAGCTGGATGCCGACGCCATCCTGAACCGGGCTGGACACGATTTGCGCATCGCCCAGCATTTCCGAAAGCTGCGGGAAATCCTGTGCGGTCAGGGCATCGCCATCGCAGAAAACGGCAGCGCGAAACAGGGTGGCCTGCAACTGACGGACGTTGCCGGGCCAGTCATAGGCTGCCAGCAGTGCCAGTGCGCCATCGGTTACGCCAAGCGGGCGCAGGCCTGGCTGTTCGCCGATATGATGCAGGAAATAGCGGGCCAGAGCAGGAATATCGCCCGGGCGGCTGCGTAAGGGTGGCATGGTGATTTGGGTGGTGGACAGGGCGTCGTACAGATCTTCGCGAAACACGCCGCCCGCAACCAGGTCTTCCAGCGGCCAGTTGCTGGCAGCGATAACCCTGACATCGATCCGGAAGCGGTGGTTGGCGCCGATCGGGCGCACTTGTCGGGATTGCAGGGCTTCGGCCAGCCGGTCCTGCGCCATCGGGGGCAGGCGGTCGATTTCGTCGAGCACCAGCGTGCCGCCGTCGCAATGCTGCATGGCGCCGATCTGTCGATCGAATGCGCCGGGAAACGCGCCTTTTTCATGGCCGAACAGCACGGATTCGATAGAATTGACCGGCACGCTGCCGATATTCACGATGCGCAGTTGCGTTTTGGCACGCGGGCTGGCGGCGTGCATCGCACGGACGAGCATTTCCTTGCCCGTGCCGCTTTCGCCTTCGATCAGCACACTGCCGTGGCCGCGTGCCGTCTTGGCAGCCTTGGCGAGCGCTGCCCGAAAACCGGGGTTCGTGCCGATCATCGCATCGAAATCGAGCGTGGCGGCGATTTTTTCCGTCAGCGGCTGCAATTCGTCGCGCGGGGCTTCCCGTGTGGTCGCGCTGCGCAGGGCCAGCATGAGGCGATCGGGCGAGACGGGTTTGACCAGATAATCGGTGGCGCCTGCACGCATCGCTTCCACCGCGAGCAAGGGGCTGGCGCTGGTGGTGAGCATGAGAATGGGCAGTGCGGGACGGCGGGCCTTGAGTTCGGCGATCAGCGCACAGGCATCATCGCCGGGCACCCACTGGTCGAGGATGATTGCGCCCAATTGCATGCCCTGGCGTGTGCCGAGCGTGGCAATGGCGCTTTCCGAATCGCGCACGATCAGCGTGCGCCAGCCTTCGCGTGCGGCAAGCGCGCTGATCAACCGGCTTTGCGCCGGTTCATCGTCGATCAGCATCAACAGTCGCTCAGTGCTCTCGCTCATGACCCTATCTGTCTCTTATTGGTACGATCATGGCAATAAGCTGTGTGTGTAAAGACCTGATTAAGTCCTGCGCGTGGCGACGGAAATTGTCCGCGAAGTCTGTCAACTCCCCAAATATCGCTGGAATCCGTAAATGCGAGCCTTGACGACAGGCCGGGGGAAGCTAGAGCAGGCCCCATTGGCCACAGATATGGCCGTTTTTCAAATGGGGAAGGCGAATTATGGCTTCTGGCAATGACATGAAGGCTGCTCAACGGTCCTACGACAACTTCATCACCATGGTGAAATGGGCAACGCCGATCTGCGCCCTGATCGCGTTGCTGGTTGTGGTCCTGATCTCGAGCTGATGACAGCATCGACGAGGATTGCGGTTCTCAAGGAACGAGCCGCAGGAGAGACGCGCGTATCCGCAACCCCCGAAACGGTGAAGAAATTCATCGCGCTGGGTGCGGTCGTGGCGGTCGAACAAGGCGCCGGAGACGGTGCGTCCATCAGTGATGAGGCCTATCGCGAAGCCGGTGCCGCAGTCGGACCGCTCGAAACGGTGGTGAAAGACGCGGATATCGTATTTGGGGTGCAAGGCCCCGATGCCGCGCTGCTGGCCGGTGCGAAACCCGGGGTGTGGCTGACCGCCGCGCTTGATCCTTTCGTCAAGCGGGAGCGTGTCGATGCCTATGCGGCCGCCGGGGTCGAGGCTTTGTCGCTCGAATTCATGCCGCGCATCACCCGCGCACAGTCGATGGATATCCTCTCCAGCCAGTCGAACCTGGCCGGTTACAAGGCGGTTCTGGCTGCAGCCGATGCATTCGGCCGCGCGTTCCCGATGATGATGACGGCGGCGGGTACGATTACGGCCGCGCGGGCGTTCATCATGGGTGTCGGTGTTGCGGGCCTTCAGGCCATTGCCACGGCTCGTCGCCTCGGTGCACAGGTTTCCGCAACGGACGTGCGGTCCGCCACCAGGGAACAGATCCAGTCGCTTGGCGCCAAGCCGATCTTCGTGGAAAGCGTGGCGGGGATCGAAGGCGAAGGTGCGGGTGGCTATGCCACCGAAATGTCCGAAGAATATCAGAAGGCCCAGGCCGAACTGGTCTCTTCGCACATTGCCAAGCAGGACATCGTGATCACCACGGCATTGATCCCGGGCCGCGCCGCGCCGCGCCTGATTACCGATGCCCAGATCGCGACCATGCGTCCCGGCAGCGTGATTTTCGATCTGGCCGTTGCACAAGGCGGGAACGTTGAAGGTTCGGTCGCCGATCAGGTGGTTGTGAAGCATGGTGTGAAAATCATCGGCTATTCCAACACCCCGGCGCATCTGGCGTCTGATGCATCCGCGCTGTTTGCGCGCAATCTCTACAACTTCCTGTCCGCTTTCTGGGACAAGGAGGCGGGCAAGCCTGTGCTGGACGAAGAAATCGGCAATGCCGTGCGCCTCACGCAAGGCGGCAAGGTCGTGAACGAACGGCTGCTTGGGTGAGAAGGAACTGAACCATGGATTTCATTGGTATCCTTTCGATCTTCGTGCTGGCCTGCTTCGTGGGCTATTACGTGGTCTGGTCGGTGACGCCGGCTCTGCACACGCCCCTGATGGCGGTGACCAACGCCATTTCGTCCGTCATTATCGTCGGCGCGCTGATCGCTTCAGCCTCGTCCGGCTCTGAAGGCGGCATGTGGCTGGGCCTTGGCGCGGTTGTTCTCGCCAGCATCAACATCTTCGGCGGCTTCGCCGTGACCGAACGCATGCTTGCCATGTACAAGAAGAAGGAGCGCAAGTGATGCCGCATGCCGCTCCTCCAGCATGGGTCATGCTGGCCTATCTCATATCGGGCATCTGCTTCATTCTCGCGTTGCGCGGGCTGAGTTCGCCTGCGACGTCGCGGCGGGGCAATCGGCTTGGCATTTTCGGTATGGCGCTGGCTGTGCTGACGACGCTGTTGATCAACGCGCCGGTGCCCGATGGCACATTCCTGCCGCAACCCACGCCCGATGATCTGATCACGCTGGTTCGCATTCTTGCGGCCGTGGCGATCGGCGGTGCGATCGGCTTCTTTATCGCGCGCAAGATCGCGATGACCGATATGCCGCAGCTTGTCGCGGCGTTTCACAGCCTGGTCGGTCTCGCCGCCGTGCTGGTGGGTCTTGCTGCCTATCTGAACCCGATCGCGTTCGGCATTGCCGGGCCTGATGGCCTCATTCACGTGCAGAGCCGGGTAGAAATGGGGCTGGGTATCGCCATCGGTGCGATCACCTTCTCCGGTTCGGTTATCGCGTTCCTCAAGCTTGCCGGCAAGATGAGCGGCGCGCCGATCATGCTGCCCGGACGGCATGTGATCAATCTCGGCACGCTGGCCGCTATTCTCGCGCTGGTGGGGTATTTCACCCAGGATCAGAGCCTGTGGGTGATCGTGGCGATCACCGCGCTGTCGTTCATCATCGGCTTCCTGCTGATCATTCCCATCGGCGGCGCGGATATGCCGGTGGTCGTCTCCATGCTGAACTCCTATTCGGGCTGGGCTGCGGCGGCGATGGGCTTCACGCTCCACAACACGGCCATGATCATCACCGGCGCGCTGGTGGGTTCGTCGGGCGCGATCCTTTCGTACATCATGTGCAAGGCCATGAACCGCAGTTTTGTTTCGGTGATTGCGGGTGGTTTCGGCGCGAATGACAGCGGCGGTGGCGGTGATGGCACCAAGGTTGACCGTCCGTGGAAGCGGGGTAGCGCCGAAGACGCGGCCTTCCTGATGAAGGAAGCCAATCAGGTCATCATCATTCCGGGTTACGGTATGGCGGTGGCGCAGGCGCAGCATGTGCTGCGCGAAATGGGCGATCTCCTAAAGGAAGCGGGCGTGACGGTGAAGTACGCCATTCACCCCGTTGCAGGCCGTATGCCGGGGCACATGAACGTGCTCCTTGCCGAAGCGAACGTTCCTTATGACGAGGTGTTCGAACTGGAAGATATCAACGGCGAATTCGCGCAGACCGATGTGGCCTTCATTATCGGCGCGAACGACGTGGTCAATCCGGCGGCCAAAACGGACAAGAGCAGCCCGATCTATGGGATGCCCGTGTTCGATGTCGACAAGGCGAAGACGATTTTCTTCGTCAAGCGGTCGATGGGCGGCGTGGGTTATTCCGGGGTCGATAACGACGTCTTCTATATGGACCAGACGATGATGTTGCTGGCCGATGCCAAGAAGATGGTTGAAGAAATCAACAAGGCGCTGCAGCACTGATTTGCAGAGCGATTGCCCCGATTTCGGAAGGCGGTCTTGCGAATGCGAGGCCGCCTTTTTCGTTTTTCGGTGAATGGTTGGCGCATCCGTTTGACGCTGGGGGGCGGTCCGTGGCAATGTTTCGCAATCGGCATTGGGCGGTCTGTCGCCTGTTTGCTCCCTGGGCATAATTGGGAATCACTGCTTTGCGTAAACTCGGCCTGATTGGCGGGATGAGCTGGGTCTCGACCCGTACTTATTACGAACATATCAACCGCATTATTCAGGCGCGCCGGAATCCTCATGCCAGTGCGCCGATGTTGCTGGAAAATCTGGATTTCACCGATCTGTGCGGTCTTAGCAGCGATGAAGACTGGGATCGTGCCGCCGACATTCTGATTGCATCTGCCCAGCGTCTCGAAACGGCGGGTGCAACGGCTTTGCTGATCGGCGCCAATTCCATGCACAAGGTCTATGACCGGATCGCCGGTGCGGTGCAGATTCCCGTGCTGCATATCGCGGAATGCGTGGGCGAGCGCATGGCCAAGGATGGCGTGAAGAACGCAGCCTTGCTCGGGACCAGCAATGTCATGACCGAAAGCTTCTATCGCCAGCGGCTCGTTGCGCATGGGGTGGACCTGTTGCCGCCGGACCCCAAGGTGATCGAGACGCTGGACCGCATCATCTATAACCAACTCACTTGCGGCAAGGTGACGCGCGATGCCGAACGGACGTTGAAGACGATCATCACGGTGAAGGAACAGGAAGGCGCGCGGGCAATCGTTCTGGCGGCGACGGAACTGGAACTGATCGTTGATGTGGATGCCAATGTCCTGCCGATCTACGATTGCACCCGCATCCATGCAGAGAAAGGCGCCGCCTGGATTCTGGGTGACGATTGATGGGGTGGGAGATCCGTTGAAGCTGTTGCCATGCGGCCCACCTCGGCTTAGGTCCGGGCCGCATGAATCGCGCGCCTTACGCCTCCGATCCCGCGCAGTCGCGCGGCCGTGAATATCCCGAAGATCGGGCCGGCACCCGCGGGCCGCGCAGTGAATTCCAGCGCGACCGTGACCGGATCATTCATTCGATTTCCTTCCGGCGCCTGCGCCATAAAACCCAGGTGTTCATCGCCCCCGATGGCGATCACTATCGGGTCCGGCTGACGCACAGCATCGAAGTGGCGCAGATCGGGCGGGTCATCGCCCGAACGCTCGGGCTGGACGAGGATCTGACCGAAGCCCTTTGTCTTGCCCATGATATCGGCCATCCGCCGTTCGGCCATGCCGGGGAAGATGCCCTGGACGCAGCCACGCGCGCACATGGTGGTTTCGATCACAACGCGATGGCGATGCGCATGCTGATGCGCCTCGACAGCCCCTATTGTGATCATGTCGGGCTCAATCTCACCTGGGAACTGCTTGAAGGGCTGGCAAAGCATAACGGCCCCGTAGCCGATCCGAACTGGGCACTGCGCGAACTGGATGCGGCGTTTCCGCTGGATCTGGGCAGTTACGCCTCGCTCGAAGCGCAAGTGGCCGCGCTGTCCGATGATATCGCCTATGACAATCACGATATTGATGATGGTCTGCGCGCAGGGTTTCTGGAACTGGACGATCTGCTGACATTGGATTTCGTGGCGGATCAGTGGCGCGTGGTCGAACGGCGTTTCCCCAACGCATCGCGGGAGAGCCAGTTGCGTGAACTGGTGCGGGGGCAGATCGGGCTGATGGTCAACGATCTGCTGGACCATACGCGCAGTGGGCTTGCGGGAATGGATTCCGTCGATGCGGTGCGGGGGGCGGATGCCGCTCTGGTGGGCTTTTCTCCGGCGGTTGCTGCTGAGGAACGCAGGCTGAAGAGCTTCATGTATGCCAGGCTCTACAACCATCCCGATCAGGTCAGTACGGCGGAACGTGCGCGCGATGTGATCGCTTCGCTGTTCAGTGCCTACGATGCCGACCCCGCGTTGATGACGGCGGAATGGGCCAATGCCCTTCCTGTCGCAGAGCCCGCGCGCAGCCGCCATATTGCGGACTTTATCGCGGGCATGACGGATAAGTACGCGATCGATCGTTACGCCGCGATTTTCGGCAAGGTGCCGGAAGGGCTGCGCAATGTCTAAACGGCGGGTGCTGGTCATCGGGGCGACCGGGCTGATCGGGCGTGCGGTCATGCAGTGCGCAGTGGGCTATGAGCCTGTGCATCTGGCTGCGATTGCCCGTCGCCGCATCGAATTGCCGATGGGCGCGCGGATGGAAATGTTCGTTGCGGATAGCGCGCATTGGGCGGACATCATTGAATCGCTGCAACCCGATGCGGTGGTGTGCGCCCTGGGGACGACCTGGGCCAAATCCGGGGAAGACGAGGACGCCTTCCGCGCAGTGGACGAAAAACTCGTTTTGCAGGTTGCCCAGGCCACAAAGGATGCCGGTATTCGCCAGTTTATCTGCGTTTCGGCAATTGGCGCAGGTCGGCAGAGCAAGCATCTCTATATGCGGGTCAAGGGCGAGGTTGAGGACACCTTGCAGAAGATGCGCTTTACCCGCCTCGATATTTTGCGCCCCGGTCTTTTGCGGGGAACGCGCGACGACGCCGATCCCCGGCCCCGGGAACGGCTGGCCATTACGCTGAGCCCGTTGATCGATTTGCTTCTGCATGGCAGTTATCGCCGTTATCGTTCGATTTCGGACAAGCGCATGGCGCAGGTCATTCTCGAACTGGCGCAGGAACGGGCGGGGGGGCGCTTCGTTCACGAATACGATTCCCTGATGCGCATCGCCCGCCGTTTTGAGCGGGATCGGGCGGAGCGCGACGGGGCGGGGCATGGCCAGCGGTAAAGGAAACTGGCCTGATTGCCGCCACTGATGCTATTCCATCCGCAAAGGCAGAGGGGATTGCAAGAATGTGGCACGCCTATTTCGCTATTACCAATATCGTTGCGCTGGCGGGCTGGGCGATCCTGCTCCTGTTGCCGCGCCGCCCGTTTCCGCTGGCACTCGTGCTTTATGGCTGTGTCGCCCTGCTTAGCCTGACGTATGTACTGGGGCTGGGATCGGTGCTGACCGGGGCTGTCGATCCCGGCGGGCCCTATTCGGATGGGGTGACGTTCTTTTCCGTCGAAGGTATTCGCGCGATTTCGGGCAATGATGCGGGTGTGGTGATTGGCTGGACCCACTATCTCGCCTTCGATCTGTTCATCGGCCTGTGGATCGCGCGCGATGCCGATGCCAAGGGCTTTTCGCGGATTGTTCAGGCCCTTGTGCTGCTGCTGGTGATGCTGGCCGGGCCAACCGGGCTGCTGCTGTGGTTGATCATCCGTGAAAAGGCCGCGCGCAAAATGGCAAAAGCATCATGAAACAGCATGCCCCCGCCGCCGGGCGCAATCGGGACCCGATCGCCGCAGTCCTTGCCGATGAATTGCCGCCCGCCGGGCTGGTTCTTGAAATCGCCAGCGGCACGGGGGAGCACGGCCTCTATTTTGCAGGTCGCTTCCCCGGTCTGGTCTGGCAACCCAGCGATCCGGACCCGGCAGCGCGGGCATCCATTGCAGCATGGCAGGACGATAGTGTCATGCCCAATCTCCTGCCACCGCTCGAACTGGATGCCATGCAGCCGGATTGGCCAATCGGGCGCGCCGATGCCGTACTGTGCATCAATATGGTGCATATCAGCCCATGGGAGGCCACCGAGGGTTTGTTCGCCGGTGCCAGCCGCATACTGCCCGCCGGTGGGGCACTGGTGCTATACGGACCCTATCTTGAGGATGATGTTCCTACGGCACCGTCAAACGCCGCGTTCGACGAAAGCCTGCAAATGCGCGATCCGCGCTGGGGCATGCGCAATGTGTCGATGATCGATGCGCTGGCCGAACATAACGGCTTTCGGCGGACACGGCGCGAAGCCATGCCCGCCAACAATCTTACGCTGGTCTATCGCAAACAGTGGAGAGATGCGCCGCTTTGACGCGGGCATCCCTGTTTGCAGCCGAGTTTACAGGGCGCGGTCAGCGGCCTCGCCTACGGATTCGACGTCGCGTCCCACGCCTTTGACTGTGTTGCATGCGGTCGCGGTGATCGCGATACCGCCAAGTGCCAGGGCAAGGATAAGCTTGCGGATCATGGTTCTGGTCCCTTTCTGTTTATGCCAGTGAATGCGGCAAATAGCGCAGAGGAAACGAGTAGCGGTTCCTTCTGTTCCGTTACCGTCCGAGTATGTTGTCGGCTTGGGACGACGCTTTGTGAAGCGCGTGTTCGCGCCATACGATTAACAGACCGGCAATTACGATCAGCGGCGCACCGATCCACGTTGCCGCGGGCGGAAACTCGCTGAACAGCAGAATGCCATAGATCGTCGACCACACGAGCCCGGTGTAATCCATCACGATCACGCTGGAAACCGGCCCCAGACGCAGGGCGAGCGTAAGGAGAATCTGGCCCGCCAGCCCGCAGACGCCAAGCGTGGCGAGCAGGGCCCAGGTGGTCGTGTCATGAGTCATGTCGACGAAGGGCAGCCCCAGCGCAAGAAATGGACTGGTAAAGGCGGCGAAGTAGAACACGATGGTCAGCGGCTCTTCCGATCGGTTCAGATCCTTGATCAGGATGGAAAGCAGCGCGATGGCAAAAGCCGAACCGAGCCCCACGACCAGGCCGAGCGGCGGTATCTCGACATCACCGGGCTGCGTGATGATCAGAATACCGGCAAAGCCGAGCATCAGGGCGGAAAGCCGCCAGGCGCCCACCCGTTCTTTCAGCATGAAAACCGAAAGGATCGTGGCGAAAAGCGGGGCGGTGAATTGCAGGGCCTGCGCTTCCGCAAGCGGCAGCATGATCGCGGCGCCAAATGTCATCGCCATGCCGGCGAGCCCCAGAAAAGCGCGACGGAAATGGTGGGAAACGCGCGCCGTCTTCAGGCGATGGAGCGCGCCTGTCATCATCAGGAAACCGATGATCAGCGGGACAGTGATAAACTGGCGCCAGAACATGATTTCGACGAACGACACACCGCGCGCGGCGACCAGTTTGACCAGCGCCATCATCGTCGCCAGCATGGCCACCGCGGCCACACGTACGGCGAGGGCCATCAAGGGGCGTTGTTGCGGCGCAGCGGGCATCGCTACGCCTTAGAGAGGCCTTATGCGCGATCAAGCCCTTTACGCGGGTGATCGCGCATTCCGCATGATTAACGGCAACAGCCGTCAGAGGCAGGCTTCGAGATAGGCCTGATCGAACCCGAACTGGCGGGCCTTTTCCAGTGTGTAGGGGCGCAGGCCCGACGTGCGGAATTCACCGATGATCTTCCCGTCGTCGGTTTCGTCGAGATACTCGAAATGGAACAGTTCCTGCGTCACGATCACATCGCCTTCCATCCCGATCACCTCGGTGATGTTGGTGGTGCGACGGGAACCGTCGCGCAGACGTTTCACCTGCACGATAAGGTCCACCGATTCTGCGATCTGGCGCGAAATGGCTTCTTTCGGGATCTTGATGTCGCCCATCAGGATCATGTTTTCCATACGGGCAAGGCATTCGCGCGGGCTGTTGGAGTGCAGGGTGCACATCGAGCCGTCGTGGCCGGTGTTCATGGCCGCCAGCAGATCGAAACATTCCGCGCCGCGAATTTCGCCCAGAATGATGCGATCCGGGCGCATACGCAGGGCGTTTTTCACAAGATCGCCAATGGTGATTTCACCCTGTCCCTCGAGGTTCGGAGGACGGGTTTCGAGCGGCAGCCAATGTGGCTGCTGCAGCCGGAGTTCGGCGGCGTCTTCGATGGTCAGCACGCGTTCGCCGGGGTCGATCATCTTCGACAGGGCGTTCAGCATGGTCGTTTTACCCGAGCCCGTACCGCCCGAGATGACCACGTTCATGCGGCATGCCCCGGCGATTTTCAGCGCGGTGCACATCTTGTCATCCATCGAGCCGAAATCTCGCAGCATGTCGAGCGTGATCGGCTTTTCGGAGAACTTACGAATCGAGATTGCGGTGCCGCGCAGGGACAGCGGGGGCACGATCACGTTGACACGGCTGCCGTCTTTCAGACGGGCGTCGGCGAGAGGGGTGGTCTGGTCGACACGGCGGCCGACCTGGTTCACGATGCGTTGGGCGATCTGGAACAGGTGTCCTTCATCGCGGAACTTGATTGTGGCGAGTTGCAGCTTGCCCTTTTTTTCGATGTAGGTCTGGTTCGGACCGTTCACCATGATGTCGGTAACGTCGGGGTCGGTCAGCAGTTCTTCCAGCGGACCAAAGCCGAGCAATTCGTCTACCAGCACCTTTTCCAGCGCGAATTGTTCGCGCCGGTTCAGCGTGATTTTCAGTTCCGCGAGCACTTCGAGAATGATCGGGCGGAATTCTTCTGACAGCTCTTCCTTGCTCAGCGTTGCGGCGGCTTCCGGGTCGACGCGTTCGAGCAGGCGGGGCAACACCTGTTCCTTGATCTTGTGAACGCTGGCTTCGAACCCTTCGACTTTCGCTTCGCCCGAAACCACGACATTCGCGCGATCGGCGAGGCGAGCCATGGGATCGGCACGCGCAGGGTCCGGTGCTGCACCTGGGACCAGATCATCGAGGAGCGGATCGCCCGGAACAGGGGGAAACTGACCGCCCTGCGGGGCCGGGCGTTCGTCGACGATGGGCATGCCGCCGCCTTTCATCGGGCGCGCTACCCCGAAAGTCGGCCTTGCCCCCGGAACCATGCCTCCAGCACTGGTTTTCCGTCCGAATGCGCTCATTCCAAACCCCTGTAAGACCTAGATTTATCCGGCTCATGCCGGTGCTATTTCCGTATTATTAATTATAAAGTTTTGAGAACTTCCTAACGCGGCGAGAAAGAGATGCTGCGCGCGATCGGATAGCAGCGGGTACAGTACCCCTCATCCGGTTGGGACAAGTTTGTCGTTACGTATCCAGACGATCAGTCGGCGGTTGTAGTTCGGGAAGCTGGAAACCCGCGTATAGTGCGCGCGTAATGCGGCATGGAGAACGGCCTGACTGCGCGCGCTTTGCGGGGTGACGGCACGGCTCGCCGTCACGACGGCCCCCGGGCGGTGGGAAAAGATGCGGGCTACTTCGGCGGCCTGATCCACGCCCAGCGCATGTTCCTCGAGCTTGTTGTTCAGATGATCGGGGTAGACGAACCGGGATGGCACGCAGCTGTCGGTTAACCGGTACAGAGCGACAGGACCGTCAAAAACATACAGGCAATCGCGATCGCGTCCGACGTAGGGGGCAATCGCGGCCGTGATTTCGCGGGCGGTTTCCCGGTGTTCGCGGGTAAAGGCGAGACGTTTGACCGGGCTTACGCCCGTGATGATCGCTGCGACCAGCAAAGCGCAGGCTGTCAGCCGCAAAGGACTTGCCCGGTCCATGAACGGCGTGGCGACCAGAATGGCGGGCGGTACCAGTGCGCCGTAATAATAGGGGTAGACTGTGGCAGGCAGCACCACCGTGAGGAAGGCCGCGACCATCCAGCCGATATGGAACAGATAGCGATCCATGTTGCGCGCCCGCTTTATGGGAAACGCCGTGTAAACGCCGTAGGCTGCGATTAACAACAAGGGAAACAGCAGTGTCAGCCGATGCGCGTCGAATCGTCCCGAAGCACTGGGCATGCGATCGAAGAAGGACAGGAAGTTTGCAAATACGAAGGCATCGAGGTGGCCCTGCGCGAGATAGAACAGCGCAACGAGCGCCGTGGGCAGCACGCCAAGAATGCCATACACGGCGGCGATGCGGGCAAGCCTCGCGGGACTGGCGCCGCTACGGAACTGGCCCCACAGCGCGTAGAGCCCGAAGAAGAGGCATTGCGGCAGGACAGTGTATTTGATCTGTAGCGCCAGCCCGCCGAGCAGCATGGCCCCACAGGTACGCATACCGGCATCCGCGCGTTGCGGATCGCGCACGAGCAGCGCCATGGCCACCATCAACGGCACATGGAAAATCTCGCTCTGTCCCCCATAACTTCCATAAAGCGCCATAAACAGGAGATAGAGCGCGGCGGCAGTGCACGATGCCAGCCGACCTGCGAGATCGCGCGCGAGGATGTAGGTGAGGGCGCTACCCGCCATAGCAAACAGGCTGGCCATGACCTGATAGGCTGCCGGGCCGGGGCCACCGATTCCGTGCGCTATCGCGAACAAGGCGAAAAGGCCGAACGGTTTTCGATCCCACAGATCGACAAACGGCAGTTCCCCCTGAGTCATGCGCCAGCCGACGAACGAATAAAGTTGTTCGTCGAAATCGATGATGGGATCGCCGAACCAGAGAAATCTAGTCAGCGCCGTGAAGAAAAGGATGACAGCCGCAGCGACGAGCCATTCCGGCAGGACAGCTTTGACAAGGGCAGGTTTTGCCGTGGTACTGATACTTGCCATCGTGTTAACCTTGGTCGGTGCGGGGCGGGCCCCTTCTTAAACGAAATGATTAATTATGGCTTACTAAAGGGATGACGCCGAGTTCGCGCAGTTGTTGGCTCTGTACGCGTCCTTTGGGGCAGCGGGTGGAATGGCACCATGCCGTGCCGCGACAGAAGGGCGGGCGGGTGGTGGTCCCCCTGCATCCGATCTGCCACAGGACCTTGCATGCGCATTTCACCAATGCCGAACTGGCGCGCATCGGAATGAATCGCGATGTCCTGTGCCTGCACGCGCCGGTCGCACGATTTCTCACATGGATCGCGGGCAAACCACCTGATTTCCATGCCCCGACGCACGGGAAAGGGCGCTGACGCACAGCCATGGCTATACGAAAAAGGGCGCCGCAGCGGGCGCCCTTTCTGTTCTGTCACGTCAAGGACGATCAGGCGTCGACATGTTCCGCCAGGACCGTGAGGCCATTGGCGCCCACTTCGGCGAAACCGCCGCGAACCTGGATTTCTTCGGGCTGCCCGTTTTCGGTCTTGTAGACCTGCACGGCGCCGTCACGGATGGTCGACATGAAGGGCGCATGGCCCTCCAGCACGCCGAATTCGCCTTCCGAACCGGGGACGACCACCATGTAGACGTCTTCGGAGCGGACCAGCTTGGCCGGCGTGACGAGTTCGAAGTGCAGGGCCATGATCTTAGGCGTCCTCTGCCAGCTTCTTGGCCTTTGCGACCGCTTCTTCGATGCCGCCAACCATGTAGAAGGCTGCTTCGGGCAGGTGGTCGTATTCGCCGTCGACGACAGCCTTGAACGACTTCACGGTGTCTTCAACCTGAACGAACTTGCCGGAGATGCCGGTGAAGACTTCTGCCACGTGGAACGGCTGCGAAAGGAAGCGCTGGATCTTGCGGGCGCGGGCGACCGTGATCTTATCTTCTTCCGACAGTTCGTCCATGCCGAGAATGGCGATGATGTCCTGCAGCGACTTGTACTTCTGCAGCGTTTCCTGAACGCGACGCGCCGTTTCGTAGTGTTCCTGGCCGACAACGGCCGGGGTCAGCACGCGGCTGGTGGAGTCGAGCGGGTCAACGGCCGGGTAGATACCCAGTTCGGAGATCGCACGGTTCAGCGTGGTCGTTGCGTCCAAGTGGGCGAACGAGGTTGCCGGCGCAGGGTCGGTAAGGTCGTCGGCCGGAACGTAAATGGCCTGCACCGAGGTGATCGAACCCTTGGTGGTGGAGGTGATGCGTTCCTGCAGCGCGCCCATGTCGGTCGACAGGGTCGGCTGATAACCCACGGCCGAAGGAATACGGCCAAGCAGAGCGGACACTTCGGAACCGGCCTGCGTGAAGCGGAAGATGTTGTCCACGAAGAACAGCACGTCTTGGCCTTCCTGGTCACGGAAGTATTCCGCCATGGTCAGACCCGACAGAGCCACGCGAGCGCGGGCGCCCGGGGGTTCGTTCATCTGGCCGAACACCAGCGCAACCTTAGAACCTTCCGGGGTCGGGTTGCCGTCGGCGTCCTTGGCGATAACGCCTGCGTCGAGGAATTCGTGGTAAAGGTCGTTGCCTTCGCGGGTACGTTCACCAACGCCAGCGAACACGGACACACCACCGTGGCCCTTCGCGATGTTGTTGATCAGTTCCTGAATAAGCACGGTCTTGCCCACGCCGGCGCCGCCGAACAGGCCGATCTTGCCGCCCTTTGCGTAAGGGGCGAGAAGGTCGATAACCTTGATGCCGGTGACGAGAATGGCCGCTTCGGTCGACTGGTCGACGAAGAGCGGGGCTTCTGCGTGGATCGGGGCGAACTGGTCAGCGCCAACCGGGCCGCGTTCGTCGATCGGTTCCCCGACGACGTTGAGAATGCGGCCGAGCGTCTTCGGACCGACCGGAACCGAAATCTGCGCGCCGGTACTGGTCACGCTCTGACCACGGGTCAGACCGTCGGTGGAGTCCATCGCGATCGTGCGGACGGTGTTTTCACCCAGGTGCTGGGCAACTTCGAGAACAAGGCGGTTGCCGTTGTTGTCGGTTTCCAGTGCGGTGAGAATTGCGGGCAGTTCACCTTCAAAGGTCACGTCGACGACGGCGCCGATGACCTGGCTGATGGTGCCATTGGTGGTCTTGTTGAGAACGGGGGCGGTGGCCATGGTCTTATCCTTGCCTGTGATCTCTTACAGCGCTTCTGCGCCGGCGATGATTTCGATGAGTTCGGTGGTAATCGCGGCCTGACGGCTGCGATTGTACTGGATGGTCAGCTTGTTGATCAGATCGCCAGCATTGCGCGTGGCGTTGTCCATCGCTGTCATCGATGCACCCTGTTCGGATGCGGCGATTTCCAGCAGTGCGCCGAAAAGCTGCGTCTTGAGATAACGCGGCAGCAGCTCGGCGAGGATAGCTTCCTCTTCCGGCTCGTATTCCACCACGGCACCCGAATTGTCCTCGGCAGCCTGCTTGGGAGCGGGCACCGGGATGATCTGCTGCTCGGTCGGGTCCTGTGCCAGCGCCGACTTGAACGTGGCGTAGACCAGGTGCGCGACATCGAACTTGCCGGAATCGTAGAGACCGGTCAGCTCGTTGGCGATCGCTTCCGCTTCTTCGTAGCCCGGCGTACGGACAACCGAAGTATCGAAACCGCCGATGATCGCATCGGGGAACGCGCGCCGGATCGGTGCACGGCCCTTCTTGCCGACGAGATAGAACGACACCGACTTGCCGTCTGCGATCAGTGCGCGGGCCTTGGCCAGCGCGGCGCGGACAACGTTGGAGTTGAGGCCGCCGCAGAGGCCCTTGTCGGTGTTGATGACGACCAGCAGTTGACGCTGGTCAGAGCCGGTACCGGCAAGCAGGCGGGGGCTGTTTTCACTGACCGTGATCTTGCTGGCCAGCGAGCCCATCACGTCCGCCAGCCGTTCGGCATAGGGACGCGCGGCTTCTGCCGCGGCCTGCGCTTTACGCAGTTTCGCGGCAGCAACCATCTGCTTGGCCTTGGTGATCTTCTGGGTCGACTTGACCGAGTTGATCCGGCCTTTGAGTTCCTTAAGCGAGGCCATGACGGCTCCCTGTTAAGTGTGGCTCAGGCGAACTGCTTGGCGAACTGGTCGAGAGCAGCAACGGTCTTGGACTTGGCTTCATCGCCGAAGTCCTTGGTGTCGCGGATCAGGGCCAGAACGTCGGCATGTTCCGAATGCATGTAGCTGAGCATGGCAGCTTCATACTCGGTGACACGGCCAACGGGCAGTGCGTCGAGGTAGCCGTTGGTACCGGCGAAGATCGAAAGGGTCTGTTCTTCGAACGACAGCGGCGAGAACTGGGCCTGCTTGAGCAGTTCCGTCAGGCGGGCACCGCGGTTCAGCAGCTTCTGGGTCGAAGCGTCGAGGTCCGAACCGAACTGCGCGAAGGCAGCCATTTCGCGGTACTGGGCGAGTTCGAGCTTAATCGAACCGGCAACCTTCTTCATCGCCTTGGTCTGGGCTGCACCACCCACACGCGACACCGACAGACCAACGTTAATGGCCGGACGGATGCCCTGGTAGAACAAACCGGTTTCAAGGAAAATCTGGCCGTCGGTGATCGAAATCACGTTGGTCGGAATGTAGGCCGACACGTCGCCAGCCTGCGTTTCGATGATCGGCAGAGCGGTCAGCGAACCTGCGCCCTGTTCGTCGTTCATCTTTGCAGCGCGTTCCAGAAGGCGGCTGTGGAGATAGAACACGTCACCCGGATAGGCTTCGCGGCCCGGCGGACGACGCAGGAGCAGCGACATCTGACGATAGGCAACGGCCTGCTTGGAAAGGTCGTCATACACGATCACGGCGTGCATGCCGTTGTCGCGGAAGAATTCACCCATCGCAGCGCCGGTGTAGGGAGCGAGGTACTGCATCGGCGCCGGTTCCGAAGCGGTTGCGGCGATCACGATGGAATATTCCATAGCGCCGTTTTCTTCGAGCTGACGCACGATCTGTGCGACGGTCGAACGCTTCTGACCGACGGCAACGTAGATGCAGTAGAGCTTCTTGCTCTCGTCGGTGCCCTGATTGGCTTCCTTCTGGTTAATGAAGGTATCGATGGCGACAGCGGTCTTGCCGGTCTGACGGTCGCCGATGATCAGTTCGCGCTGGCCACGGCCAACCGGAACCAGTGCGTCAATGGCCTTGAGGCCGGTCTGCACGGGTTCGTGAACCGATTTACGCGGGATGATGCCCGGGGCCTTGGTTTCAACGCGCGCACGCTTGTCAGCCACGATCGGGCCCTTGCCGTCGATCGGGTTGCCGAGAGCGTCAACCACGCGGCCGAGCAGGCCCTTGCCGACGGGGACGTCCACGATGGTGCCGGTGCGCTTGACGCTGTCACCTTCGCGGATGTTGGCGTCCGACCCGAAGATCACGACACCGACATTGTCGGATTCGAGGTTGAGGGCCATGCCCTGAATGCCGTTGGCGAATTCGACCAATTCACCGGCCTGAACGCTGTCCAGACCATGAATACGAGCGATGCCGTCACCGACCGACAGCACGCTGCCGACTTCGCTGACCTGAGCTTCGGTACCGAAGCTGGCGATCTGGTCCTTAATGACCTTGGAGATTTCTGCGGCGCGGATTTCCATGTTCAGCCTTTCAGCCCTTCATCGCGTGAGCGAGACTATTGAGACGGGTACGGATCGAACTGTCGATCCGTTTGGAACCGATGGTGACGACGAGCCCGCCAAGAAGGTCAGGATCGACGCTGGTGCGGATCTTTACATTGCGGCCTTCGCGGGCCTTGAGCTTTTCCTGCAGGCTGGAAACCTGCTCGTCGGAAAGAGGGTGTGCGCTGGCGACTTCGGCCGTCACTTCGCCGCGCTGAACCGCAGCGATTGCGGAGAAGGCGCGGATAACGGCGGGCAATTGCGACAGACGGCGATTTTGCGCGAGAACCCCGAGAAAATTGCCGGTCAGCTTGTCGAGGCCGAGATGGCCCGCCAGTGCGGTCATTGCCTTGCCGAGATCGGCGCGGCTGATTTCGGGGTTTTTGATCAGAGCCGAAAGATCGGCTGATTCGTTGAGGGCCGCACCGAGCTTATCAAGATCGGATTCGACCGAAGTTACGTTGCCTGCCTCGGATGCGAGATCGAACAGGGCCACTGCATAGCGGCCTGCTAGGCTAGCCTGAATACCGGCGGAAATCTCCACGCGCGAAGGTCCTCTTGGGTCCGAAGAAACGGAAAATTTTTCCCTACGCAAAAAGATGCCCACAAGGGCACCCCCGGCAAGGTTGGCGGGCCCCTAACACCGAGGCGGAAGTGATGCAACCCGAGTCGAACCTGTTCTCGCGACTATCTTGTGAAGATGGCTGTATCGCGCCTTAATTGGCAATGCGGCAGGTATAGACGAGCCGCTCGTTAGGCTGCGTGGGCAGCAGCGCGGTGAGGCTGGCCTGCTGATCTCCGAAACTGCGCGCACGCGCTTCTCCGCCGCCGCATGCCGGGGGCTGGTACTTTGCCCGTTCGGTTCGCACCGCGCTCATCGCATTGTGATCGAGCAGATAACGCTCCACCCGATATTCACGCTTGTCGGGGGAATAACGGGCAACGGACACGGCTTCTTCGTCCTGCGGGACCAGTACGCGTGACCATTGGCCGCCTGAGAGGCCATATTGGCTGCGGCTGTTCACACAGCCATCGCTGGACCAGGTCAGCGGCACATCGGGCGTGTCGGCGGTGGTCACGCGGCTGCGGCTGAGATCGATCGTGCACACCAGCTTGCTCGCGGCGGCTGCATTGGCAACCGGTTTCGGTTTTTCTGCGGCAGGTTTGGTGTGCTTTGCCAGCGCGGCCACCGCGCGTTGTTCCACCTGATTCATACCCGGCCGGGTAAACCACGCGACAAGCATGGCGATGAGCAGAACCCCGGTCACGGCACCGGCGAGCTTCGTGCGGCGGCGGTCACCCGTCTGCTGCATATGCCATGTATAAAGGCCTGCGAGCACCGACAGGGCGAGCAGCAATCCGGCCAGAGCCAGGCGGTTGTCGCGGGTTTCGACAATCGCGTACATCGCATCGCGCCGCGCATTTTCGCGATTTTGGGCGCTTTCCGCTTCCTGACGGTGGGCCAGTTCCATCGCCGCCCGCGCATCGCGTTCAGACTGGGCGCGTTCCTGCGCATCGAGTTCGGCCAGACTGCGGCAGGGCAAGCCATTGACCACGGGTTCGACCCCATTCGCACGCAGGAAAGGCAGAATTTCACGGGCCGAGACCGCGAAGAAAAATTCTGCATCAGCCCCCTGGGAATCGGTGCCGAAACTGTTGGCCCCGATCACGCGGCCGCAACTGTCCAGCAAGGGCCCGCCCGAATTGCCCCGCGCGATCGGTGCGGTGTGCAGGATCGTGTCGAATTCGCGCGTCGGCCGTTCACCCGATACGAACCCCTGGCTTTTCACCGGGGGTTGCGGGCGGAGCACATCGGCAACCGACAGGCCCTGCGCGCGATCGACATTCATGGGATAGCCCACGGCGGCAACCTGACTGCCATCCTGCGGGGGCGTGCTGGCAATGGCGAGAGGAGGAAGATTCAGAGGCTCGGTGGTTTCGATCAACGCCAGATCGTTTTTCGGCGAATAGGCCATGACGCGCCCGGCAACGGCCGCACCCCCTTGTGGGGGACGATGCCAAGTGTCAGGCCGGGCAGGTCCATCACTTCGCGCACGACATGGGCGTTAGTGACTATGCGGTTGTTCTGAACCACAAAACCCGTTCCGTGCGAGATGGGATACAACTGGTCGCCATCGTGCCCAAGTACGACGACGCGCACGACCCCGCGCGCCGCCGCGGCCACATCGGACGGGTCGGCACCTGCCGAAGAAGGGAGCGCAAACAGCCCCAGAAACAGGGCGAGAGCGGCGACAACACGGGGAAACAGGCCTGCGATCATCGCGCCTACATGCCATCATCTGTTTTAAGCGCAAGAATCGGGACGTATTTTATTCGACGCCAACTATATTGGCGGCATGATGATTGCAGATCCCGATCTTGTGGCAGAGATGCAGGCGGCGTTTGACGCACGCGACCGTTCGCGGGACGGGGAATTCGTGATCGCCGTCCATACGACGGGGATATATTGCCGGCCGAGTTGCCCGGCACGCCGACCCAGGCCGGAGAACATTGCCTTCTATCCGGACAATGCCAGCGCCGAAGCCGCCGGATATCGCCCCTGCAAACGGTGCCGCCCCGACGAGGCGGCGCGTGATGCCTTGGCTGTGGAACGCGCCGTAGCAGCGATGCAGGCGGCTGATTCGCCAGTCACGCTGGAGCAACTGGCCGCGATCACCGGTTATTCGCCCGCGCATTTTCAGCGCATTTTTACCCGTGCGATGGGCCTTTCCCCGGCAGCTTATGGCCGGGCCCTGCGGGTAGACCGGGCCAAGCAGGCTTTGCGCGATGGGGCGCGGGTCAGCGATGCGATTTATGACGCGGGCTTTTCCGCACCGTCGCGCTTCTATGCGGCAATGAACGGGAGATTGGGTATGGCGCCATCGGCATGGGCGAAGGGCGGGGCGGGAACCACAATCGACTGGGCCGTGGCCGAGACGAGCCTTGGCGCGATGCTGATCGCCGCCACGGCAAAGGGGATTTGTCGGCTCTCGTTTGGTGAAGGCGAACGGGAACTGGCAGCGCGTTTCCCCAATGCTGAACTGCGCGAAGGCGGGGCGCATGTCGCGGCCTTGCGCGATCGCGTGATCGCCGCAGTGGAACAGCCGCAGGGTGCGATCGATCTACCGCTCGATGTGGAAGGGACGGCCTTTCAGGAACGGGTGTGGCAGGCGTTGCGCGCGATCCCCGCCGGGGAAACGCGCACCTATGCGCAAATCGCAAGTGCAGCGGGAAATCCTACGGCAGTGCGGGCAGCGGGCAGTGCCAATGGCGCCAATCCGGTCGCGGTGCTGGTGCCTTGTCACCGCGTGATCCGCACGGACGGCAGCCTCGGTGGCTATGCCTATGGCACCGCTATCAAGCAGGAGCTTTTGCGGCGTGAAGCGGGGGTGCAGGGTGGCCGCCGCTAGGCTCTAGACGAAGCTGTAGGGATCGATATCCACGCTTACCCGGATGCTGTTGGGCAACTGGAAGGCGCCCAGCCATTCGCGGATGACATCCTGCAATTGCGCGGTGCGCCGGGCGTTGACCAGCAGACGATAACGATACCGTCCGCGAAGCAGAGCCAGAGGTGCGGGCGCCGGGCCGAGAATGGCGATGTCGGGTAATTCGGGCCGTTTGCCGCCAATCGCTCGCGCGGCATCGCGGGCTTCGGCTTCATCCTCGCTCGACACGATAATCGCGGCCCAGCGGCCGAAAGGTGGCGCACCTGCTTCCCGCCGCGCCTCCGTTTCCGCGGCATAGAAGGCATCGCGATCGCCCGCGGCCAGCGCGGTGATCACGGGGGCATCGGGGTGCCTTGTCTGGATCAGCACTTCGCCCGGCTTGGTTCCGCGCCCGGCGCGGCCCGCCACCTGTGCGATCTGTTGATAGGTCCGTTCGGCGGCGCGCAGATCCCCACCTTCAAGGCCAAGATCGGCATCGACCACGCCCACGAGCGTCAGTTCGGGGAAGTGGAAGCCTTTCGTCACCAGTTGCGTGCCGACAATCACGTCGATCTGCTTCGCTTGGGCCATGGCGATGAAATCCGATGCCCGTTCGGGCGTGTTGAGCGTATCGGACGTGGCCACGGCAACGCGTGCTTCGGGCAGCAGTTCGGCCACTTCATCCGCGATCCGTTCGACACCCGGACCGCAGGCGACCAGACAATCCTGTGTGCCGCATTCGGGGCAGGCGGGCGGGGGCGGGGTTTCATGGCCGCAATGGTGGCACGCCAGCCGCTGCGAGAAGCGATGTTCGACCAGCCAGGCGCTGCAATTGGGGCACTGGAAACGATACCCGCAGTGGCGGCACAGGGTGAGCGGTGCGTATCCGCGCCGGTTGAGGAACAGCAGCGATTGTTCGCCGCGTTCGGCACGCAGTTCGAGTTGTTCGACCAGCTTTGGGGCGAGCCACCGGCCGCGCGGCGGCGGATCATTGCGCAGGTCGACCACCGAAATGGCGGGCAATTGCGCGCCGCCATAGCGGGCGGAGAGTTCGACCCGCTGATAAACGCCGCTTTCCGCCATTTGCAGGCTTTCCAGCGCGGGGGTGGCACTGGCCAGCACCACCGGGATTTTTGCAAACCGCCCGCGCATGATCGCCACATCGCGGGCGTTGTAACGCACGCCGTCATCCTGCTTGAAACTGATCTCGTGCGCTTCGTCGACGACGATCAGGCCAAGCTTGGCGTATGGCAGGAACAGGGCAGAGCGTGCCCCCACCACGACTTGGGCCTCGCCACTGGCAATGGCGCGCCAGGCGCGGCGGCGCTCGGTCGATTTGAGCGAGGAATGCCACGTGACCGGGGCCGCGCCGAAGCGATCCTCAAACCGTTTGAGAAAGGCTTCTGTCAGGGCGATTTCGGGCAGCAGCACCAGAACCTGTTTGCCGCGTTCGAGCGCAGCGGCCATGGCTTCGAAATAGACTTCGGTCTTGCCCGAACCGGTCACTCCGTCGAGCAGGAACGGCGTGAACCCTCCGTCCGAAACTGCCGCGATAAAACGATCCGCCACCGCTTGCTGTTCAGGGTTCAGCACGGGCACGGCATAGAGGGAATCGGCCCGGGGGAAAGGGCGATCGCAATCGACCGCAACGGGTTCCAGAACACCCTGATTGACCAGACCGCGCAAGACCCCTTCGGACACACCGGTCAGCGCTGCCAATTCCCGCAAGGTGGCCTGTTCCCCCTGCAACCGGTCCATCGCCTGTTCGCGTTGCGCGGTCATCCGTTCGGGCTCCGCGCCCGACAGGCGATATTCGGTCATTGTCGCGGGGCCTTTCAGCGCCCCACCGCTCGACAGGACCATGCGCGCCACCGCTGCCGGGCTGGCGCAGTAATAATCCGCAGTCCATTCCACCAGCCGCCGCAATTCGTCGGGCAGGGGTGGTACGGGCAGCACACCGAAAATCGGGCGCAATTTGCTGTCGGGAACCGAGTTGGCATCCAGCCGTCCCTCATCCCAGACAATGCCGAAGATTTCACGAGGGCCGAGTGGCGCGCGGACGACCGAGCCCGGCTTGACAACCATGCCATCGGGCACACGATAATCGAGCGGACCAAGTGCGGCGTTGAGGACAAGAAGGCGGACGCGGTTCATGAGTGGCCACTATATGGGGCGGGGCATGCCCGGTGGGCAAGGATAGAGGAGCAAGGAATGCGGGGATCAATCGAAATGCGCATAGGGCGCAGGGCCATGCTGGGCGGGCTCGTGGCAACCGGGCTGCTGGCTTTGCCCGCTTGTTCGACAATGCAGGGCTACAGTCTGACGGATGCGATCCGGCGGCTCCTGCTGCTGTCCAGCCAAAATGCGTTTGACCGGCTGACCGCGCCGGGGGGCTTCTACGAAGATCGGTTGAGCCGGATCGAATTGCCGCAGGGGCTGGGCAAGGGCGGTGACAAACTGACGAATTTTCTGACCTCCGCCGTATTCAGGGAGCAGTTGGAAAAAGGTTTCGCAAAGATCGCGCGTAGAGGGGCCGCCTATGCCGCGCCGCGCGTGGCAGACGCGATCCGCACGGTCTCGATCCCCGATGCACAGGCCCTGATCCGCAGCGGCCCGACCGGTGCCACGCAGTTTCTGCGACAGGCCATGGGTGGTTCGCTGATTGAGGTCATGGTGCCTGAACTGGGCGAGGCGATCCGTGTCGCGGATGATCCGCTGGTCGCGCAGGCGATCGCCAGCCTGACCGGTCTGGATAATGCCGGGGGACTGGCGCGTAATCTGGCCGGGCAGGTGGATGCGCAGATATGGAACGCCATAGGGCGGGAAGAGGAAACGATGCGGGCGCATCCCGACACCATCGCCGACCCGCTGTTGCGGCACCTGTTCAAGGCTTCGTAACGGGCTGGCGAACTACCATGGGAAAGGATGGTGCCCATCTTCCCTAGCGAACAGGGTCTGGCTTGGCTAAGGCAGGGGGAATCGCTTTTCCCCCTCCGGAGCATGCCATGAAATTCTTCGCCGACACCGCCGAAATCGCCGATATCAAGGAACTGGCTGCGACCGGTTTGCTCGATGGCGTCACCACCAATCCCAGCCTTATTGCCAAATCCGGCCGTGATTTCATGGAAGTGACCAAGGAAATTTGCGGAATCGTCAATGGTCCGGTCAGCGCCGAAGTGGTCGCGCTCGATCACGAAACGATGATGAAGGAAGCCGAAGTCCTGCGCAAGATCGCGGACAACGTCTGCATCAAGGTGCCGCTCACGATCGACGGCCTCAAGACCTGCAAGGCGTTGACCGATGAAGGCACCATGGTCAATGTCACGCTGTGTTTCTCCGCCAATCAGGCGCTGCTGGCGGCCAAGGCGGGCGCAACATTCGTGTCGCCGTTCGTGGGGCGGCACGATGACAACGGCTTCGACGGGATGGACCTGATCCGCGATATCCGCCTGATTTACGACAACTATGCATTCGAAACGGAAATCCTCGTTGCGTCGGTGCGCAATGGTATCCACGTGCTGGAAAGCGCGCGGATCGGGGCCGACGTGGCGACAATGCCGCCCGCCGTGATCAAGGGGCTGGTCAAGCATGTGCTGACCGACAAGGGGATCGAAGGGTTCCTTGCCGATTGGGCCAAGACCGGCCAGACAATCATCCGATAAGCAACAGCCGCCACCGGATCGCATTGGCCGTGGCGGCCGAACAGAACGTCCGTAATCATGTCAGAAGAATCTCCTCTCGATCGGTTTAAATCCGCATTGACCGGCGCCAGCCGGGCCATCGCGCACGAGCCGGAGCTTGAGCTGACATGGACGGCGGATTCCCCCGCGCAATCGGGCAAGAATCTGCGCGTGCCCATGCCGGGGCGCGGCCTGCCGCGCGACAAGGCGATGGAAGCCCGCGGTTTTGCCGACAGCTTTTCCTTGCGTCTGCGCCATCACAACGATGCGCTGCACATGCGCAACGCCCCGATCGAACCGTCCGCACGCGCCTGTTTCGATGCGGTGGAAACCGTGCGTTATGAGGCACTCGGATCAAGGGACTATGCCGGAATCCGGCAGAATATCGGGGCCGCCGAAGATGTGCGGCTGGCGTCCGATCCGATTGCCCGTGCCACCAGTCCCGGTGAAGTGCCGGTGCAGGTTGCGCTTGCCCTGATGCTGCGCGAACGGCTCACCGGGCAAGCCGTGCCGGATGTCGCCAAAGCGGGCGTGGACATGGTGCGCGGCTGGATTGAAGAGCGCGCCGGGGCGGACTTTGACCGGCTGGCCGAATCGCTGGACGATCAGCAGGCGTTTCAGGCGCTTTCGCTCGAAATGTTGCGCCATCTCGAACTGGTGCAGGCCGAACCGCTGGAACCCGACACCCCTGACAATGATGACGAACAGGACGACGACGACGGCGCCGAGGATCAGGAAGGCGAGGAAGACAGCGAATCCGGCGAAGACACCCGGCGTGAAATGTCGGGCGATTTCGAAGAGGGTGAGCAGGGCGACGAAACCGATTCCGAACCCGAACCCGACGGCGAAATGGGGGAGGCCGATGTCGAGGACGAAGGGCAGGAAGGGATGCTGCCCGTCCGCCCGAACCGCCCCTGGACCGACTTTCCGGCGGACTTCCAGTACAAGGTCTATACCGAACGTTTCGATGAGGTCGTGGGCGCAGAAGAACTCTGCGATGACGAGGAACTGACCCGTCTGCGCGCTTATCTCGACAGCCAGCTGACCGGGTTGCAGGGCGTTGTCACGCGCCTCGCCAACCGGTTGCAGCGGCGTTTGATGGCGCAGCAGAACCGCAGCTGGGATTTCGATCAGGAAGAAGGCATCCTCGATGCCGCGCGGCTTGCGCGGGTGATTGTCTCGCCCGGGCAATCGCTGTCCTACAAGGTGGAACACGACGTCGAGTTCAAGGATACCGTCGTCACCCTGTTGATCGACAATTCCGGATCGATGCGCGGGCGCCCGATTTCCATTGCCGCGATCAGCGCCGATGTGATGGCCCGCACGCTGGAACGCTGCGGGGTCAAAGTCGAAATTCTCGGTTTCACCACGCGCGCGTGGAAAGGCGGGCAAAGCCGCGAGGCATGGCTGGCCGAAGGCAAGCCCGCCACCCCGGGGCGCCTCAATGATCTGCGGCATATCGTCTACAAGAAGGCTGACGAACCGTGGCGGCGCGCGCGCCGTAATCTCGGCCTGATGATGCGCGAAGGGCTGCTGAAGGAAAATATCGACGGTGAAGCGCTGCTCTGGGCGCACAACCGCCTTCTGGCGCGGCATGAGGATCGCCGTATCCTGATGGTGATTTCCGACGGTGCGCCGGTCGATGATTCCACGCTTTCGGTCAACAATGCCGGTTATCTCGAGGCGCATCTGCGCAAGGTGATCGAATGGATCGAACGGCTCAGCCCTGTACAACTGATCGCCATTGGCATCGGCCACGATGTGACCCGTTACTACAAACGCGCGGTCACGATCATGGATGCCGAGCAACTGGGCGGTACAATTGTCGAACAACTTGCCGACCTGTTTGAAGTCGAATAAATTTCCTCGCGCGCCTGTTTCCGGCGTTTGGGGAAGGTCTTGAAACATTTCGGATTGGGCGAAACGACTCGCCCTGCGATGGGAGCCAACTGAACCGGTCTGGCATTTGCCATAGTCGTACCCCCGGAGGACGATGCCGTAAGCGGCATCTCATGAGCGATGCTTCGTGCTGGACTGGCAGCAGTCGGCGTGGCGCAGGATGGAAGGATAGGCATAGGGATGAACGCAGGGAGTGTAACGGAAGCGGTAGGGACCAGGCGATCGGTCCGGGCGTTTCTGGACAAGTCGGTTTCGCTCGAAACGGTTCGCGACATTCTGGACAAGGCACGCTTTGCACCGTCCGGCTGTAACTATCAGCCATGGGAAGCGAGCGTGCTGACCGGTGCGCCGCTGCGTGCGCTGCGTGACCAGATGCACGCCACCCCGCCACAAGACCCGATCGAATACGATTTTTCCGCGCCCAGCGCTTCACCGGAACATCATGCCCGTCTGCATCAGCTGGGGGCGACCATGTATTCCGCGATGGGGATTGGCCGCGATGACGCTGACGGGCGTGCCCGCTTCATGGCGGACAACATTGAATCGTTCGGCGCACCCGTGCTGCTGGTCTGCTATTTTCCGCGCCTGATGAAGGAGCCGCAGTGGTCCGATGTCGGCATGTGGCTGCAGACGATCATGCTGCTGGCGCGCGAAGCGGGTCTCGATACCTGCCCGCAGGAATTTCATTCGCTGCATGCCCGCCTGATCAAGGCCTATCTCGGGGTGAACGACGCGACCCATATCTTCTTTTGCGGCATGGCTATCGGTTATCGCGACACGGCGGCGCCGGTGAACAATTTTGCCCGTGAACGGGTCGCGCTGGACAATCACGTGCAGTTTCTGGGTTTCTGATCCGAAACAGCGCGCATGTTGTGGATTCCGATCACATTCGCGGCCTGTCTGGCCCAGGTGCTGCGCAATGGGGCGCAGGCTTCGTTGACCGGCAAGATCGGGACATTGGGGGCAACGCAGGTCCGGTTTGTGTTCGGGCTGCCGTTTGCGTTGCTGTTCCTGCTGATCGGGCTGGGTGTCACCGGCGAAAGCTTGCCAGGGCTTAACCGGGTGGCGCTGGCCTGGGGCGCATTGGGCGCGGTTGCCCAGATTGCCGCCACGGCGCTGATGCTGCTGGTGATGCATCGCCGGGCCTTTGGCGTGGCTTACGCCTATATCAAGACGGAGCCGGTGATCGTCGCCTTGCTCGGGGTTCTGCTGCTGGGCGATCACTTGCCGTTGCTGGGCTGGATCGCGGTTGCGCTGGTCACGGCGGGCGTGGTGCTGGCATCGGTCAAACCCGGTGAATTTTCGCAGTTGCTGCGGGAAAAAGGGATGATTGCCGCTGGTGTGACAGCGGGGGGATTGTTCGGGCTTTCCGCGATTGCCTTTCGCGGCGCGATTACCGGCCTTGACGGAGGCGGCTATGTGATCCGGTCATTGACCATGCTGGTGATCACTCTGGCCATTCAGGCAGGACTGCTCGGGCTATGGCTGGCGCTGCGCGATCGCGCGGCCTTTGCCGGGTCGCTGCGGGAATGGCGGCAGAGCATTGGCGCGGGATTTCTGGGGGCCCTGGCATCGGCCTGTTGGTTCACGGCATTTTCGCTGACTGCGGCGGCCAATGTACGCACCTTGGCGCTGGTGGAGATGCCTTTTGCGGCTTTGCTCTCCGGAAAACTCACCGGCAAAGGTGTGGCGCGGCATGAATGGATCGGGCTGACGCTGGTCATGCTGGGGGTGGGCTTGCTGTTGTGGTCAGTTGCCCGGTGATCTTGCCCGCTTGACCTTTGGAAGGCGGTGCGTAAGTCCGGCCCCATGCAAGACACCGCGCCTCTGAAGCTGTTCAACAGCCTGACCCGCCAGCTCGAAACGTTTGAGCCCGTCCACCCAGGCGAAGCGCGCGTCTATTCCTGCGGCCCGACAGTCTACAACTATCCGCATATCGGCAATATGCGTGCCTATGTCTTCGCCGATCTGCTGGGCCGCACACTCAGCTGGAACGGATACAAGCTGACCCATGTCATCAATATCACCGATGTCGGCCATCTGACGGATGACGCCGATGCCGGGGAAGACAAGATGGAGAAGATGGCCGCCGAACGGGCGCAGTCCATCTGGGACATCGCCCAGCATTATACCGAGGCCTATTGGGCCGATATCCGGGCGCTTAATATCCGGCAGCCTGCGGAATGGACGATCGCCACCGATTACGTTCCGCAGATGATCGCCTTCGCGCAATCGATTGCCGAAAAGCACTGCTACGAATTGGACAGCGGCCTCTATTTCGATGTTTCCAGCGTGGCCGATTACGGGCGGCTGGCCCGTGCGGCTTCTGATGATGAAGGTGAAGGGCGGATCGAGAAGGTGGAGGGTAAACGCCATGCCGCCGACTTCGCGATCTGGCGCAAGACACCGGCAGGTGAAACGCGCCAGATGGAATGGGATTCACCCTGGGGCCGGGGCGCGCCGGGCTGGCATCTCGAATGCTCGGTCATGTCGGGGGCGGTGCTCGGTTTTCCGTTCGATATCCACACGGGCGGGATCGATCATCGCGAAATCCACCATCCCAACGAAATCGCACAGAATCAGGCCTACTGCTGCACCAATGGGCTGGATGTGCCCGCCAACAGCGGAGCCCGGTTGTGGATGCACAACAATTTCCTGGTCGAACGCAGCGGCAAGATGAGTAAGTCGAGCGGAGAATTCCTTCGGCTGCAATTGCTGATCGACAAGGGATACCATCCGCATGCCTACCGCATGATGTGCCTGCAGGCGCATTATCGCAGCGAACTGGAATTCAGCTGGGAAGGGCTGGGGGCTGCGCTGACCCGGCTGAAGCGGCTGTTGGCCGCCGCACGCACGGTGATTGACGACATCCCCGACGGGGCGACGCGCGCGGCAACGGCCGCCGTGGTGACGCATCCCAAACTGACCCCACTGCTCGAGAAATTCGATGCGGCGCTGGCCGACGATCTCAATACCCCTGTCGCCCTGACGGTGCTGGAAGAAGTGGTGAGCGTGAAGAAAGTCGACGCTGCGCAAAAAGCGGCGTTGATCGGTGCGATGATGGCGGCGCTCGGCATTGCCCTGCCGCTACGCGAGGATCTGCGGATTCGGCCGCGAATTGCACAGATGGATGAAGCAGAGATTGACCTTGCTCTCGAACGGCGCAAAATTGCCCGCGCAGACAAGGACTTCGCAACATCCGATGCCATTCGCGATGAACTGGCGGGCAAAGGTGTCGACATCATGGATGGCGATCCGTTGGGTTGGGAATGGAAGCTGGGATAATGCGAATTTTCTCCCTTTGCGCAGCCGCAGCACTGGCACTGGCCCCTATGGCTCTCCATGCCGGAGACAGGGAAGACCTCACGGCCGCCGCGCATGCCGCCTTTGCCAGTTACCTTGATGATGGCGACGATAACCCGGTTGCGGATTGGGAACGGCCGATATTTTCGACTGAAACGACCAAATTGATCGCGGCGTGGGAAAAGGGGCTCAGCGGCGATGAGGTGGAAGACCTCAACGGGGGCGGCTGGTTCTGTGACTGTCAGGATTTCGATTCGGCACTGTTCAAGCTGGCCCTGGCGCCGCATTTCACCGAGGGGCAAGCCACTGCCACCGTCGATGCAAAAGTCGATCTGGGGTTTGGCGGCCCACCGCGCGCCATGCAACTGGCCATGGTCAAGGAAGGCGGCAAGTGGCTGATCGATGACCTGACGTATGATTCCATGGCCAAGGGTGTGAAGGCGGCCTTGCGCGATGCCATTGCCGCGCATCGCAAGGCCGGACGGTAAAATATCGGGCGGAAAGGATTTTTCCCGGCCACTCGACTTTGCCCGGATGCCCCGGCTAAGCTGCTGGCATGACTATCGCTGTATTTCCCGGCCAGATCAGGCCTCTGGTCGAAGGGCGTTTGCCGGATTGGCTCGATGCCCGTTTTTTCAACACCGGTGATGAACTGGTCGCTCTGGCGGCAGACGCCGAAATCGGCTGGTTCGATTATTTCAACGAAGGCATCGGCCCCATGCTGGAAGCCTTCCAGCGCGCGGAAAAGCTGCGTTGGCTGATCACGATGAGCGCCGGGCTCGATTATATGCCGCTGGATATGCTGACCGGACGCGGGGTGATGATCACCAAGGGATCGGGGCTCACCTCCGCACCGATCGCGGAATATACCGTCATGGGCATGCTGGCGCTGGCCAAGGGATTTCGGCAGGTGCTCCATGCGCAGGACCGGCGCGAATGGTTGCAGGATTCACCGGGCAAGCGGCAGTTGGCGGGCAGCCGGGCTCTGATTGTGGGGTTCGGGGCTATTGGGCGCGAACTGGCCCGCCGTCTGACGGCCTTCGATGTGGAGGTCGTGGGGGTGACCCGTTCGGGCGGCGATGGGCTGCTCGGTCTCGATGACTGGCGTCCCCGTCTGGGCGAATTCGACTGGGTCATTCTGGCTGCTCCTGCCACTGCCGATACCCGCCACATGATCGGTGCCGAGGAATTGGCTGCGATGAAATCCGACGCCATTCTGGTGAATATCGCGCGCGGTACGCTGGTGGATCAGCAGGCGCTGACGGAGGCGTTGGCGGACATGCGGATCGGCGGAGCCATGCTGGACGTTACCGAGCCTGAACCCTTGCCTGCCGATGATCCGCTGTGGTCGTTCGACAACGTGCATATTACCATGCACCTGACCGGTCGGTCGCAGACCAGCGCGTTTGCCGATACGACCGAGCGGCTTCTGGCCAATCTGGACATCTACCGCTCGGGCCAGCCGCCCCGGCCACTGTTCGATCCTGCTCTGGGCTACTGACGCCATCAGGCATCGTCCAGAAGCAGGATTTCCACTGTCACGATCAGCCGGGCATCGGGCGCAAGCCGATGGTCCACCGCCACCACCTGCGCCTCTGCCACGAGTTGGCCGGGCAGTGTGAACTCGTGCTCGGGAAGGGCATCGATGAATTCCTCCCCGGTTGCGATGGCGGGGCACCCTTCGAACAGCAACATGATGCGGTGCCGCGCACCGGCGAAGGTGATGCTCGCCCACGGGATTTCCTTGTGGGACAGGATGTGGCCCTGATGACGTGCCAGTGCCACCACGCTGTCGCACAGGCGATCGGCGATGGTGCGGCGGCGCACGCGGGGGACGGAGACAATTGTTTCAGCGCGCATGGGTAGGGCTTCCTGCTTCCGAAGATGTGTAAATGTTCATGAAATGTTCCACCTGTTTTTCCACGCGTTCGCGGGGGATTCGTCCGTTGCGGAGGTCGAGCACGAAACGGGGGTCATGCGTCGCGAGGCGACCGAACTTCGTGGCCGGCATGCCGGTCTGGCGCAGAAACTTTTCAATCTTCCGGATCAACATGCGTCCTCCCCAACTGGCGATTCGTGATGCCGGATTCGTCGCCCGTGAAATCCTACTTGTCTAGGAAAAATCCTATGTGTAGGAAGGAAAAATGATAAGTGCCTAGGAACACACTATGTCTGATGCGCGCAATCGATTGCTGGAACTGGCGGAGAAGGGTCAGGTCAGCCTGACGGCCTTGTCCGAGATGATCGGGCGTAACCCATCGTATTTGCAGCAGTATATTCGAAAGGGAAGCCCGCGAAAGCTGGATGAGGGGGATCGCCGAACACTGGCGGGCTATTTCGGCGTGCGCGAATCGGAACTGGGCGGGGCAGAGGATATTTCCCGCGAGGACACCGCGAATCGCCTCAGGGCCCAGGATTGGGTTGCCGTGCCAAGACTGGCACTGGGGGCATCGGCCGGCCCGGGGGCGCTGGCGGGTGAGGAACTGCCTTTCGACAGTTTCGGCTTTTCCCGGCGCTGGTTGCGGGAACAGGGCCTGAAACAGGGCGACCTTTCGCTGATTTCGGTCATGGGCGATTCGATGGAGCCATTGTTGCGCGATGGGGATGAAATCCTCGTCGATCATTCCTGGCGCCCGCTGCGCGATGGCGTGCATGTCCTGCGGCTTGGCGACGCCCTGCATGTCAAACGTGTGCAGCAGGGGCAGGCCGGGGAAATACGCTTGATAAGCGTGAACGAATCCTACCCGCCGATCGATGTCGCCCTGACGGATATCGAGGTGATCGGCCGCGTGGTCTGGAAAGGCGGGCGGCTGTAACCTGAGGGGATACACGGTGTGGGTTGCGATGCAGGGCGCTTGCAATCGTATCGCGCTGACGCCACATCCGGGCCATGTCCGATAGACCTGAACCTCCGATGCGTGCGGCGATCATCCCCGTTACGCCCCTCCAGCAGAATTGTTCGCTGATCTGGTGCACCAAGACCATGAAGGGGGCGCTGATCGATCCGGGCGGCGATCTCGACCGGCTCAAGGCGGCTGTGGAAAAGGCTGGCGTGACACTCGAGAAACTGCTCGTCACGCATGGTCATCTCGATCATTGCGGGCAGACCGGCATTCTCGCGAAAGAGCTCGGACTCGAAATCGAGGGGCCGCACGAAGCGGATCGTTTCTGGATCGCGCGCCTGGGCGATGATGGCGCGCAATACGGCATGCATGGCGAAGTGTTCGAACCCAACCGCTGGCTTGTCGATGGGGACAAGGTGACGGTGGGTGATCTTGAACTGGATGTGATCCATTGCCCGGGGCACACGCCGGGGCATGTCGTGTTCTATCACGCGCCTTCACAGTTTGCGGTGGTGGGTGACGTTTTGTTTCAGGGATCGATCGGTCGCACGGATTTTCCGCTCGGCAATCATCAGGATCTGCTCGATTCGATCACGCAGAAGCTCTGGCCGCTGGGCCAGGATGTGACATTTATCCCCGGCCATGGTGCGGTCAGCACATTCGGTCAGGAACGGCGGACCAATCCGTTCGTAGCGGATTCGGTGATGGCGCGCGCCTGAGCGCGCGCCACACGTTGATCCTCAGAATTTTCCCAGCGATATCAGGACTGCCATGGTGGCCAGTCCAATCAGTGTCAGCATGGTGACCATGGTGCCGCCCGCACGCAGGACGTTGGCGCCGTCGCGGTCCATTCCGAACGGATGCGCCACGCGCGCCAGCAGGTAAACGGCGGCGACCAGCGCAAGCCATGTGCCGCCTTTTCCGGTCAGTTCGATCGCGCCAATCAGGATCAGCACCAGCGGTGCGTTTTCAATGAAGTTCGAATGGGCCCGCATGCGTCGGCCCAGAAGCACGTTGCCGCCGTCCCCATGGGCAACCTTGGCGGATACGCGGATCTGCGCGCAGCGGATCATAAGCCAGAGATTGATGATGGCCGCTGCGGCCGCGGCGCTCAGAGTAGTGGTCAGAATCATGCAGGCCCCCTCATTGTTGTTGGCAGACAGAGCTAGCAAGCGTCAGGCGGTGCTTGCAACCTTCGGGAAATTCGCTATAGGCCGCGCCTTCGTCGCCGGATGAACCGCTGTGATGCATGGGGCCAACACGGGCTTGTGCATTCTCGGAGCATCGCCTAGGGCGGCTTCAATATAGTCTAGTTTGCAGGAACAGGTGCCGAAATGGCTGTCCCCAAGAGAAAAGTATCGCCTCACCGTCGGGGCAACCGTCGCGCTCATGATGCTCTGAAAGTGGAAGCTTTCCATGAGTGTTCGAACTGTGGCGAACTGAAGCGTCCGCACAATCTTTGCTCGCACTGCGGGCACTATAACGGCCGCGAAATCCTCGCAGTGGGGCTCTGAGCCTCTTTAACCGGAGTACGCTGACATGAGTCTGCCGCGTATCGCCGTCGATGCGATGGGCGGGGATGAAGGTGTCCGTGTGATGGTTGAAGGCGCTGCGCTCGCGCGGCGCCACCACGACCGGTTCAAATTTCTGCTTGTCGGGGATGAGGCGCGCATCAAGCGTGCGCTCGAAAATCATCCTAACATGCATGCGGCCTCCGAAATCCTCCATGCGGAGGATGTCGTTTCCGGTGATGAGAAGCCTACGCAGGCATTGCGTCGCGCCAGAACCACATCGATGGGGCTGGCGATCAATGCTGTGAAGCAGGGTGATGCTGGCGCTGCGGTCAGTGCCGGCAATACCGGTGCCCTGATGGCGATGGCCAAGCTCGCCCTGCGCACGATGCCCGGGATCGATCGGCCTGCGCTTGCGGCGCGTATTCCCACATTGGGCGAAAATGACGTGATCATGCTCGACCTCGGTGCCAATACCGAGTGCGATGCCCGTAATCTCGTGCAGTTCGCTGTCATGGGTGCGGCCTATTCGCGGATCATTACCGGCCTTGATGCACCGCGTGTGCGATTGCTGAATATCGGCACCGAGGAAATCAAGGGGACGGACGAGTTGCAGAAGGCGGCTGCGCATCTGCGTGCCGCCACGGGTCTTTCCTTGCATTTCGAAGGCTTCGTCGAAGCCGACAAGATCAATCGCGGCGATGTCGAAGTGGTTGTGACTGATGGTTTCTCCGGCAATATTGCGTTGAAGGCGCTGGAAGGCGCCGCACGCTTTGTTGGCGATCTGCTCAAACGGAGCTTCCGCAGTTCGTTGCGTTCGAAGTTCGGTTTTCTGATTTCGCGCCCGGCGACGGAATTGATTCGTCATCATCTTGATCCGAACAATCATAATGGCGCTGTGTTTTTGGGGCTCAACGGCATTGTCGTGAAGAGCCACGGCAGTGCCAATGCAGCCGGGGTGGCCAACGCGGTCGCCGTGACGGCCCGTCTTCTTGAGGAAAATCTCACGGAACGGATCATGGCTGATCTTGCGGAACTCCAGACCGGGGCCGTAAATGGGCAAGCTGGCGCAAGTGCCGGCCAACAGGGAGACGCTTCGAAGTGATCCGTTCGATCGTGCGTGGTAGCGGTTCGGCCCTGCCGAAGCGTTTGGTGACCAATGCAGAACTGGCCGCGAAGGTGGATACCAGCGATGAATGGATTGTCGAACGCACCGGCATTCGTCAGCGTTACATCGCTGATGACAGCGAAACGACATCGAGCTTGGCGATAGAGGCTGCGCGAAACGCTCTTGAAGCGGCGCAGTTCGATCCGAAATCGATTGATCTGATCGTGCTGGCGACCGCGACCCCTGACCAGACTTTCCCGTCGTCCGCGTCGCTGGTTCAGGCGGCCCTGGGGTGCAACGGCGGGGCGGCCTTCGATGTCGCCGCCGTATGCTCCGGTTTCCTTTACGCGCTGGGTGTGGTCGATTCGATGCTGCGCACCGGCATGGCAAAGCGCGCGCTGGTGATCGGTTCGGAAACGTTCAGCCGCATTCTCGATTGGGAAGACCGGACAACCTGCGTCCTGTTCGGTGACGGCGCCGGGGCATTGGTGTTGGAAGCGGCCGAGGTTGCCGATAACGATGGTCCGGGCATTCTTGCCACGCGGCTGCATGCCGACGGGGATCATAACGCTCTTCTGTATGTCGATGGCGGCCCATCGACCACGCAGACAGTCGGGAAGCTGCGGATGAAGGGGCGCGAGGTCTTCCGTCATGCCGTGGTGAACCTAGCGGAAGTCTTGCAGGAAGTGCTTGAGGATGCGGGTATTGGCGCGTCCGATCTCGACTGGGTCGTGCCGCATCAGGCCAACGCACGTATCCTTGATGCCACCGCAAAGAAATTGGGTCTGCCGCCTGAGAAAGTTATCAAGACTGTAGAGCAGCATGCCAATACTTCGGCTGCATCTGTTCCGCTGGCATTCGATACAGCGGTGCGAGATGGTCGCATAAAGCCCGGCGATCTTGTGATGCTTGAGGCGATGGGCGGCGGTTTTACGTGGGGTGCGAGCCTTTTGCGCGTCTAGTTCTGCCACCGAGATTTTGGTTCGCGACTGGCGCATGATACCCAACTAATAGTTATGCTCTAAATAATCGTCTTTCTACCATTGATATGTTGCGCAAAATGCGTAGTCTACATGGCAGGGAAGGGTTGAAACTATTTAAGGGTATGACCGTATGATGCGTTCGGTGGGCACGCTCACTCGCGCTGATTTGGCAGAGGCGATTAATCGCAAGGTCGGCCTGTCGCGCGCGGAGTCTCTCGCTCTGGTCGAGTCTATTCTCGATCGTATGAGTGGTGCCATGACAGATGGCGAGAATGTGAAGATATCGGGCTTTGGTACGTTTATCTTGCGGGACAAGAACGAACGTGTCGGGCGCAATCCGAAAACCGGGATCGAGGTGCCAATTACGCCGCGCCGGGTCCTGACTTTCCGCGCAAGCCAGATTCTGAAGGACAGGATTCTGACGGCATGACCGATCTCCTCGACCTGCGCTTTGCCGATGGCAAAGATGCAGGTGCGTTGCGGACTATTGGTGAAGTGGCAAAAGCGCTGGACATTGCGCCGCATGTCCTGCGCTACTGGGAACAGCAGTTTCCCATGCTCAAGCCAGTAAAACGCAGCGGGGGGCGACGGTACTATCGGGCGCAGGATATCACGCTCATTGAAACGATCGACCGTCTGGTCAATCGTGAAGGCTATACGCTCAAAGGCGCGAAAAAGGCGCTGACCGGCGGGGCGGTTGAAGAGATCGCTCCCATGGAATTATCGGCAGCCGATCTGCTGCCGCGCCTGCGTGCCTTGCGCACCCAACTGGCAAACGCTCTGGAAGCCTGAATTGAACCCACTGCCGCGTGTATAACGTGGCAGTGACGTTCCCGTGCAGGTTCTGCCTTTCTGGCGAACCAATCCACTGACGATCTAGTAGAGTTCGGTTTCAGGGCCGAGCGTGGTGTCAAAATCACGCGGCCGGGCGAAATGGACCAGTTTGCCACAGCCACTGTCGATATCGCGCCATGCGTCGATATCCAGTTCGAGTACGGCGAATGCCGCTGTCGGAAATTTGCGCACTGCCTCGTCAAATTTGCGATCCTGTGCATGATCGGGAACGAGTTCGAACAGCATGTCCTGCAAGCCGGGATTGTGCCCGACCAGCAGGATATTGTCGGCATCGGGTTCGGCATGGCGCAAGACGTCCAGCATGACCGGTGCGCTGGCCAGATAAAGGCGTTCATCCCAGATAAGGGGGCTGTCGCGCCCGATAAATTCCAGCGCGCTTTCCAAAGTCTGGCGCACGCGTTGGGCAGGGCTTGCGAAAAGCACGTCCCAGTCGACCCCGAATTTTGCAATGTGGCGGCCCATCAGCACCGCCCCCTTGCGGCCGCGCGCATTCAGCCCGCGGTCGAAATCACGAAGGTCCGTGTCCTCCCACGAGGACTTTGCATGTCTTAAAAGCCCGAGCCGTTTCACGCTCTTCCTGTCACCCTTCGTCCCGCGCGGCCTGCACGCCGGTTGCCTTCTGCGCCGTGGCCGTTCGTAAATCGTCGCTCGAGCAAACACCGGCAGCGATCCGTTGTAAAGCCTCATCCAGCGTCAATCTGATGACAGGTGTCCCCTTTGGAAAAGCGGACAGCAGGCGACTGGGAAATGCAGCTGACAAAACCACGAAATGCCCGTGATCGTCCTTGGTGCGGATCAGGCGACCGAAACCCTGGGCCAGACGGGCGCGAATGATCCGGTCGTCGTGCGAAGAACCACCGTTCACTGCGCGTCGTGCGCGGTGCAGGATCGATGGTTTGGGCCAGGGGACTTGTTCCATGACCACGCAACGGAGCGAATGGCCGGGCACGTCCACGCCATCGCGGAGGGCATCGGTGCCCAGCAGCGAGGCATGGGGATCGTCCCGAAAAATATCCACAAGCGTGCCTGTGTCGATGGGATCGACATGTTGCGCGTAGAGCGGCAGGCCAGCCCGTGCGAGCCGGTCGGCAATGCGCCCATGCACTGCGCGCAGGCGTCGGATCGCGGTAAACAGCCCCAGAACGCCGCCCTGAGCCGCCTCGATCAGGCGAGCATAAGCCCCCGCCAGAGCGGGAATATCCCCCTTTTTGATATCGGTGACGATCAGCACTTCGGCCTGAGCAGCATAGTCGAACGGGCTTTCCGCCGCACACAGGCGGGGCGATGCCTCGATATGCGGTGCGCCCGATCGGGCCACGGCATTTTGCCAATCATCCTCGTCATGCCCGCTGCGATCGGTCAGTGTGGCACTGGTCAGCATCACCCCATGCGCCGGTTCGAGCACGACACGCGCAAACGGTTTCATAGGATCGAGCCAGCGGCGATGGATGCCCATGTCGAATTCGCGCGCTTCCGAACGGTCGACCGCCAGCCAGTCCACGAAATCGGGATCGGCGGGGCCGCCCAGCCGGTTCAGCAGCGCCTCCCATGCGGCGATAAGATCGATCCGCCAGCCGAGCGAATGACGCGCGCCTTCGATCCGGGCGCGCCCTTGTCCATCGAGCCAGTCAGGCGGCTCTTCCAGTAAAGCTTCCAGCCTGCCTGTGAGCTTCATCAAGGGGTGGCGCAGATCGGCCAAAGCAGCCTGAGCCTGCCCGGCCAGCTCGACAAAGTTCCCGTCGAGCTGCGCCGCTTCGGTTTCCAGGCCGTAGCCCGCTTCCTGTCCGCCGCTTTCATCGCGGGCATAAGTTACGGAACGCACGGCCCCCAGCAGGCTTTCCAGCGGGCCGGACGGGGCGTTGTCATGCAGGCGTTGCAACCACCCATCGGCGGGCAGGGCTTCCGCCGCCTCGCGTGCGGCCACAATCGCCCGGGCGCCCTGTTCGTCATAGGACGAGACATCCGCCAGACGCGCAGCCAGTCCGCGTCGTCGCCCTTTCGAACCGCGTTCCGGGCCTATGACCCAGCGCCGCAGTTCGATCGCTTCGGCCCCGGTCAGCGCGGCGGCAAAGGTCGAATCCGCCGCTTCGAAAACGTGGTGGCCTTCATCGAAGATGATACGGGTGGGGCGTTGCGCATGATCCCGGCCACGCGCTGCGTTGACCATGACCAGCGCATGATTGGCAATCACCAGATCGGCCTGTGCCGATGCCCGCGCCGAACGTTCGATGAAGCATTTGCGGTAATGCGGACAACCGGCATAGACGCATTCGCCGCGCTGATCGGTCAGGGCCTTGATCCCGCGCTGGCGGAACAGTGTGCCAAGCCAGCCCGGAAGATCGCCGCCGATCATGTCACCGTCTTGCGTGTAGGCCGCCCAGCGCGCGACCAGTTGGGCCATGATGGCGGCGCGCCCGCCGAACCCGCCTTGCAGCGCATCTTCCAGATTGAGCAGGCACAGGTAGTTTTCGCGCCCTTTGCGAACCACCACCCGCTGGTTTGCCTGCGGTGCGGCGTCGGGCGCACCGTCCTGCCACACCCGGCGGCTTTCCTGGCGCAGCTGGCGTTGCAGGTTCTTGGTATAAGTGGAGACCCAGATCGTCCCCCCGGATCGTTCTGCCCAGAGCGACGCCGGTGCGAGATATCCCAGCGTCTTGCCGGTGCCTGTGCCTGCCTGGGCCAGCAGCAGATGCGGCGCACCCGGACGCTGACGAGGGGCAAAGGCATGCGCCGCCTGTCGGGCGTAGTCCTGCTGCCCAGGGCGCACTTCCGCATCGCGCCCGGTCAGCGCGGCGAGCTGTGCATCGATGTCTTCGGCAGACAGCGTGACTTGTGCGGGCTGCGGGCGTTCGGGGGCTTCGTCCCATTCGGGCAGGCGCGAGAATAGCCAGCGTTCGGCACGATCAGGCTGCGCAATATGCGGGGCGATCACCGGCGCCCAGGGCCAGCGCAGACGGCCGAGCGATTGCAGCACGCTCCACGCGCCTTCGCGTTCGGGCCACGCGCTGTCTTCACAATGCGCCAGCAGTTCGGCCGCCGCGCTTTGCAGCAGGGCGGGCACCGCATCGTCGCTGGCGGGTGGTTGCAGCCCCAGCGCAAAGGCCAGTCCTTTCGGCGTGGGCACACAGAAACGGGCGGGGTGAACGAACGCAAACAGTTCCAGCAGATCGAGGCCCGACAGGTCGGGATAGCCGAGCCGCGTGGCGATGAGCGGGGCGTTAAGCAGCAGGAGCGGTGTGTCGGCGGCGGCAACGATGGCCTCACCTTTGCCGATGGCGCGGGTTTCCCCATCGGCATGGCGCAGCCAGCAGCCGCCATGGCTGGCATGCAGCGCGGGAAGGGGAAGAGGGGTGGCGGAACAAGCCATTGCCCTTGCGATAGGCTGTCGGAGCGGGGCTGGGCAAGCGGGCAATGCCGCACAGCACACCGTTTAATCGGACATGTGCCGCTCGCTTGAATTTTTTTGCATGCCTCCCCTTGCAGGAACTTTTACAAGATATATCTTAGAGCGGTCTTGATAAAAGGAGATTGTATTTTGAGATCAGGATCACACCATCGTGGTATGCGCGGCGCAGGCCGCAACAAGGGCGAATCCTTCGACGGTTCGCATGAAGAAGTCGGATTTGGCGGTGGACGCCGTGGTCGTGGCGGCCATGCAGGCCATGGCGGACGCCGGCGGCGGCTGTTCGATTCCGCGGAATTGCAATTGCTTCTGCTCAGTCTTGCCGGGGAACAGCCCGCGCATGGCTATGAATTGATACGCGGCATCGAGGCGCGCTCCAATGGCGGTTATTCGCCCAGTCCGGGCGTGGTCTATCCTGCGCTGACATTCATGGAAGAAGCCGGGCTGCTCGAAGCCGTGCAGGATGGGGCCCGCAAAAACTATCGCGCCACAGAAGAAGGCAAAGCGCATATCGCGGCCAATGCCGATGCCGTGGCGCATGTGCAGGCGCGGCTCACCTCGCTGGCGCAAGTGCGCGAACGCACCGATGGGGCGCCCATTCGCCGGGCGATGCAGAACCTCAAGACCGCGATTTTCGACCGCCTGTCGCAAGATCAGGTCGACCGCGAAACCATTTTGCGCGTTGCCGGGTTCATCGACGATGCGGCGCGTAACATAGAAAGGATCGATGTATGACGACCATTGTCGCCCATGTGCCCACCGCCAATGGCGGAAAGTACGTGCGCCAGTTGTGCAAGCATTGGTCGCACAAGCTCGAGATCGCGTTGGATGGCGACCGGGGCGTGGTGCGCTTCCCCAGCGCCGTGGCAACGATGACGGGCGACCCGCAGGGCATTCGCATCGAACTGTCCGCCGACGACGCGGAAACGGCCGAACGGATGAAAGGCGTGATCGAAAGCCATCTGGATCGCTTTGCTTTCCGCGAGGCGCCGCTGGCTTACGAGTGGACTGCTGGCGCCTGAGCGCGCCAGCATCCTCCTGCCTAGGCCGGATTGCCTTCGGGAAGCTGTAACGGGCGGGCCTGTTCTTCGAAGGCGATGCGCGTCACATCGGAACTGGATAGTGCGATATCCGCATCTTCGAGGGCTTTCTTGATCGCGAAGATGACCCGGCTTTTCACCGCCGGAAAGTCATTATCGGCGGTGTTTGTCCACCACTGGACCAGAAAATCGATGGAACTGCTGCCGAACTGCTGCGCGTAAACGCCTGTTGGCATATCGTGATTGATCCCGTCCACACCATCCAGCGCCTTGCGGATCGTCCGTTCGGCCTGTGGCAGGTCGCAGTCGTTGGCAATCTTGATCACCAGTTCGTTGCGGCGGACCGGGGTATCCGTCACGATCTTGACCGGGTTCTTGAACATCATTGCATTCGGCAGGATCGTCAGTTCGTTGGACTGTTGCCGGATATGGGTTTCGCGCAGGGTGATCTTCTCGACCTTGCCGATAATCCCGTTGGCTTCGACCAGATCGCCGATCTGCATCTTGTCGCGCAGCATGATCAGCACGCCTGCCAGGAAATTCTCGAGAATGTCCTGAAAGGCGAACCCGATGGCGACGGCGCCAACGCCGAGACCGGCAATCAGGCTGGCCGGGGTGAGGCCGGGCATGACCACCGTGGCGGCAATCAGCAGGCCGAAAATCCAGATGGCGAGGCGCACCAGCGTTTCGATCAATTGCCGCAAATCGGCGCGAAGGGCCGTGCGGCGGGTAATGCGATTGGCGATATGGACCGAAAAACGCGCGACCATCCAGGTCAGCATGATGACCAGAAGGGAAATCACCAGATTGGGTAATGTCGCAACGAAGCCGTCGATCATGGAATCGACCTGCTTCTGTAGCGTCTCAATGTAATGCAAAACCAATTCTCCGTTTATTGCCGGAAAGACGGCGATTTGCGTCGATAACCGATGTGGGGCGGTAATCGTTCCACGGCCCATCGCCTAGTCGCCGGGATAGGCCGGAAAAGCCGCGATTTGATGCTGCAACGGGCAGGGATGGGCCAAATGCGCTTGCGAAACGGCGCGCGAGGCGCAATGGACGCCCGCCATGAGCCAAGAAAACCTGATCGCAGCCGCACATTCCTCCAAGGCATGGCCTTTCGAAGAGGCCCGCAAGCTTGCCAAGCGTTACCCCGACGGGAAACGCGGCAAGGATGGTGCGCTCGAACCGGTTCTGTTCGAAACCGGCTATGGCCCGTCGGGCCTGCCGCATATCGGCACGTTTCAGGAAGTCTTGCGCACCACGCTGGTGCGCCGGGCATACGAAGTGCTGACCGATGGCGCGCCAACCCGGCTGGTGGCGTTCAGCGACGATATGGACGGCCTGCGCAAGGTACCCGACAATGTGCCGAACGCGGAGCTGCTGTCCGCCAATCTCGGCAAGCCCTTGTCGCGTATTCCCGATCCTTTCGGAAAGTTTGAAAGCTTCGCGCATCACAACAATGCGATGCTGCGGGAATTCCTCGATCGTTTCGGGTTCGACTATGAATTCGTATCGGCATCGGATCGCTACAATTCCGGCGCGTTTGACGATGCCTTGCGCAATGTCCTGCGTCATTACGGTGCGATCATGGATGTCATGCTGCCGACGCTGCGGGCGGAACGGCAGGCGACTTATTCGCCGGTGCTGCCGGTCAGCCCCACCAGCGGGATTGTCCTGCAGGTGCCTGTGGAGGTGGTCGATGTCGATGCCGGGATCATCCGCTTCGAGGATGAAGGCAAGACGGTCGAGCAGACCATTTTTGGCGGTCATGCCAAGCTGCAGTGGAAAGTCGACTGGGCGATGCGCTGGGTCGCATTGGGCGTCGATTACGAAATGTGCGGCAAGGATCTGACGGACAGCGTCACCCAGTCGGGCAAGATTGCGAAAATTCTTGGCGGCCGCCGCCCGGATGGTCTGATCTACGAACTGTTCCTTGACGAAAAGGGCGAGAAGATTTCCAAATCCAAGGGCAATGGCCTGACGATTGAGGAATGGCTGCGCTATGGCACGGAAGAAAGCCTTGGCTTCTATCTGTTCCGCGAACCGAAGAGCGCCAAGCAATTGCACATGGGCATCATTCCCCGGGCCGTGGACGAATATTGGCAGTTCCGCGAGAAGCTTCCGACACAGCCGATCGAACAGCAGCTTGGCAATCCGGTCTGGCACCTGTTGCGCGCCAATGGCGGTACGGCTGGCGCCGATGCCCCCGGGGCGGGGGACAAGGTTGCCGTGACGTTCGGGCTGCTGCTCAATCTTGTCGGCGTGCTGGGCCCGCATGCCACGCACGAACAGGTCTGGTCCTATCTTGGAAATTACGTCGAAGACGTCGATCCGGCGGACCATCCCGAACTCAATGCCCTGATCGAACCTGCGCTGGCCTACAACCGTGATGTCGTGGCGCCTTCACTGCAACGGCGCGCACCTGCGGCTAACGAAGCGGACGCGTTGAAGGCGCTGGATGCGGCGCTGGCTGCCATGGGGGATGAACCTTCTGCCGAAGATATCCAGACAGCGGTCTACGAGATCGGCAAACTGGAAGACTACGGGTTCGAGAACCTGCGCGACTGGTTCAAGGCCCTGTATGAAACCCTGCTTGGTTCGTCACAGGGGCCGCGTATGGGCAGTTTCATTGCGCTTTATGGCATTGCCAATACCCGTAAGCTGATTGAAGAAGCATTGGCGCGGTAACTGGCTGGAAGGGGCTCTATGAAACTGGATACGAGTCCCGAAGGTCTGGCCGAGGAATTGCTCGGCCGGCCCTTCGATCAGTTGGATGCCGAAGAACGCGCGGTGCTGCACCGGGTCTGTTCGGGTGAAGTGTTTGGCCTGGATGCCGATGAACGCGCAGCCGCCAGCGCGTCATTTGGCGACAAGCTGGCGGATCGGGTGGCGGCCGTAGGTGGCAGCTGGGCGTTTATCGGCAGCTTTGTGCTGGTTCTGTTTGTCTGGATGGTGATAAACAGCCACGTGCTCGAACAACTCGGCTTCCACCCGTTTGACGCCTATCCCTACATTTTTCTCAATCTGATGCTGTCGATGCTGGCCGCCTTGCAGGCACCGGTCATCATGATGAGCCAGAACCGACAGGCCAAGAAGGACCGGGTCGCCGCGCGCCACGATTACGAGGTCAATCTGCGCACGACGATCGAACTTTTGCGGCTTCACCGGAAGATCGACCGGGTGCTTAGCCGGCTCGGGCATCTCGAGAACGGCAATCACGCCGAACCGGGCCGCCGCGAATAGCGGGAGGTATTCGGCTCTAAGCTGACCGGATCAGGCCGCGGTCACTTCCAGGGCCGTACGCGATACCACCGGGTTACCACGTGCTTGAACCCCTTGATGACAGGCATCGCGGCATGCATGGTCTGTTCGTTGGGCACGCCTTCCGGTGTGGCGTTGTTCCAGATCACCAGCGCGCCCTTTTGCGGGGTTACTTTCATGCCAATATGGGTGAAGTGCGTTTCGCCGCCTTCTTCAACATCGTTGAGATAGGCCATTGCGGTCCAGCAGCGTTGCCCGCCATGTGTGCTTTCGTGCTTCCAGTGCGGCTGGCTGGGGTGGAACCAGTCGCAATGCTGCTTGTATTGCTGCCCGGGCAGATAGCGTTGGCCCTGCAGCGTTTCGCCCAGTTCCGATCGTAGCCCGAGCAGATCGTCGATCCGGCGCGTCACCATCTGCACAAAAGGGTCCGACGGATCGAGATTGCCGGAATAGCTGGTGCGATAGCCTGCTTTCAGATCGTCTTCCGCGAACAGCGTCGATGGCTGGGCGACATGGTCGATCTGCGTGACCAGTGCATCGCATTCCGTCTCGTCGAGGAACGCCCCCACCGCGTATATGTGCGCCTGATCCACCGGAAGTCGGTGGACATGCGGATTGCTGTCGAGCCGGGCCATCACGGCCTTGCCAATCCGGGCGAGGGGTTGTTGATCGGGAAACGGAGCGGATCTGTGCTTGGCGGTCGTCATTCGGGGCTAGTCTAGAAAATCGGACAGGCCCCCCGCAAGATGTTTGATGCGCCGGTCGATGCGTTCGTCGATCCGCACGGGTGGTGCGCAGGTGCCAAGGGCCCACGGAAAACCCCCGCCCGAGGGATGAGGCGGGGGTTCCGTGCCCTGGAGCCGACCACTCCTCGGCCCGGGCTTACCAGAAGAAGTCGTATATCACGTCTACGACTTCGCCACTGTAAATATCGACCAGAAGCACGTCATCGTAATAGCGTACCCAACGATAGGGCCCATATGCCGAGGGGAGACGATAGGACCATGGGTCGTTAATCCAGTAGCGGTTCGAGTAGAACATGGAGTCCATGAAGAACCCGATGCTCAGCCGACGATAGGACCAGTTGTTGTACGGGGAATAATACCGTCCAACGCGATAGTGGTTCCTGTTTGTGGTGCGATAGCGATTCCAGTCATACCGGTCGTTGTCGCGCCAGCGGCGGTCCCACTTGCGGTCGTCGCGCCGGGCATCACGATAACGGTTGTTGTCGTTCCGGTCGCGCCAGTTGCTGTTCTGGTCACGGTTGTCGCGCCAGTTGTTGTTCCGGTCACGGTTGTTGTCGCGCCAGTTGTTGTTCCGATCGCGATTGGCATCGCGCCAGTTCTGCTGCGTCTGCGGATTGCGTGTGACCACGCGGTTGTCGTTGCGACGGTCGTTGTTGCGGTTGATCTGCGCGGCACGACGGTCGGCGTCGCGGTTTACCTGGGCAGCCCGGCGTTGTGCGTCCTGATTGACCTGCGCGGCGCGGCGTTCGCTATCGCGGTTGACTTGCGCGGCGCGGCGATCACCCCAGTTTTCAGCGCGTGGCGGGGCGGCATTGGTGCGTTGCTGAATCTGGCGTGCGCGGAAATCGCCATTGCGTTCAATCCGCTGCGCTTGACGTTCGCCACGGTTTTCGATCCGGTTAGCGCGGGATTCAGCCTGGCGCTGCACGCGTTCGGCGCGTTGCGCATTCGATGCGTCACGGCGATTCTCGTTCTGCGCCATAGCTTGGCCGGGCAGGGCAGTGATGGCCATGGTTGCGGCCAGAGCCATCATGCCACTCGATTTCAGAAGTTCTTTGACAGACATTGCGGCATCTCCGTTCGCCACATCTTCAGGTAGAAGGCGGCGTTGTGTAGGAATCTATGCCTCACGCCCTGTCCCAAAGGTGAACCGCATCGCCAGGTTTCTGTTCAGGTTAAATGGCTGTTTTCTGACATTGGATGGTGCAGCCAGTCAGCTAACCAGTGCGAATCGCGGCGTGATGCCCGCGAATCGAAAGGTTCTTGTTATCTACAGTGTTGTCGGCTAAAGGCCCCTCGCATTGGCGCCTTGGGGGTTATCCCATCGCCGTCCGCAGCAGCGTGAAGCCCGACCATTTGATGGGCCTTGCGCGGACGAATGATCGCCGCACCGCCTGAAGCTTCCTTTTTCACGCAGGGTCGCATCGTACGAACCCTGTCGTGCGCGTTGATCGCGCGCGTCGTGAAGTATTGAGAGTAATCCATGTCTTATTTTTCTGATCTCGGCCTGGCCGAGCCCGTTTTGCGCGCGCTTGGCACCAAAGGCTACGCTGATCCCACGCCGATTCAACGCGAAGCCATTCCTGCGCTGCTCGAAGGGCGCGACCTTCTGGGTATCGCCCAGACGGGCACTGGCAAGACTGCCGCTTTCTCGCTGCCATCGCTGCATCGGCTGGCTGCCGATCCCAAGCCGAAAAAGAATGCGTCCTGCCGTATGCTCGTGCTGTCGCCCACGCGCGAACTGGCCGCGCAGATTGCCGAAAACATGCGCGGGTATGCGAAGTATCTCGCGCTGAACATCCAGTGCGTTTTCGGTGGTGTGCCTGTGGGGCGGCAGGCCCGCGCACTGGTGCCGGGCTGCGATATTCTGGTGGCGACGCCCGGGCGCCTGCTCGACCTTATCGATCAGCGCGCCTTGACGCTGCGTCATGTCGAGATTTTCGTTCTTGATGAAGCCGACCAGATGATGGACCTCGGGTTCATCAACCCGCTGAAGCGGATTGCGGCCATGTTGCCCAAGGAACGGCAGAGCCTGTTCTTCTCGGCAACCATGCCCAAGGCGATCGCCGATCTGGGCAAGCAGTTCATCGAAAACCCCGTGCGGGTTGAAGTCGCCCCGCAGTCGACCACGGCCGAACGGGTGGAACAATATGCGGTCTTCCTCAACCAGGCGGAAAAGCAGGCGTTGCTCACCATGCGTCTGCGCGATGGTCTGGGCGATAACACGATCGATCGTGCGCTGGTGTTCACGCGTACCAAGCATGGTGCGGACCGTGTGGTGCGGCATCTGGCAAGCGCCGGTGTTTCCGCCGCCGCCATCCATGGCAACAAGAGCCAGGCCCAACGCACCGCTGCGATCAAGGGCTTTCGTTCCGGGTCGGTCCGGGTGCTGGTTGCGACGGATATCGCCGCGCGCGGCATTGATATTCCGGGCGTGAGCCATGTGTTCAATTTCGAAATGCCGAATGTGCCCGAACAGTACGTGCACCGCATTGGCCGCACCGCGCGCGCCGGGGCGGATGGTATCGCGGTCAGCTTCGTTGCGCCGGATGAAAAGCCCTATTTGCGCGACATCGAACGTTTGACCCGCGTGAAGCTGACCCAGCAATCCTTGCCAGAGGACTTTGAGAAGCAGGCGTCGCGTCTGCCGCTGCCTTCGCGCAAGCAGGTGCAGGAAGCGGTCGCAGAGGATGGCCGTCCGGCACATCATCAGGCACGCGGACGTGGCCGTGATGGCCAACGTGGTGACGGGCGCCAGCGTGATGGCGAACGCGCACCGCGCCAGCGTCAGGAACGCGGTCCTGCAAAGGCCCGTACCGACCGCACGCATATCCGGTCTGACCGGCTTCCGGGCGGCGGTGAAGACCGTGCGGCCCGTCCGCAGCAATCGCGGTCCCGCGATGATCGCAGTGCGCGCCCCGAACGCGTAGGTCGCCCCGAGCAGGGCCAGCGTACGGGTGAACGCGGTTATGGCGAGCGCAGCTATGGTGAGCGTAGCCACGGTGAACGCAGCCATGCGCCGCGTGGCGACCGGATGCCGCGTGAAAACAATCGCCGTGATGGCGCCCCGCGTGAGGGTGGCCAGCGCGATGGTGGCCCGCGCGACAACGCACGCCGCGATGGCGGTCGCCGGGACGGCCCCCGTCAAGACGGCGCACGCCGCGAGGGCGGTCGGACCGGACAGGGCCATGGCGGCCCGCGCAATGCCGGGGGTGGGAATGCCGGTGGTCAGCGCCCGATGCGCCGCCAGCGTCAGCCCGAAGGCTAATATCAATGTGTATTGCCGGTGACGGGACGCGCGTTTCGTCACCGGCAATACAACGGAAACGGTGTAATTTGCTGTTGACGGGATTTAATGAATGCGCATTGTGACCCGATATTTGCGGGGGGGGTAATAATGCGCGCTATTTTGATTTCTTTTACTGCTTTGGTGATGGCGATTTCTTCACCTGGCATGGCTGAAGACGCACCAGCAAAAACAGTGCTTGTAAACGAAGAGTTTGGCGTACCCGTATTCCCGTATGATCTGACTGATCGTCCCTACAAGGTATTGGGCGAAGTCAAAGCTAGCGTACGGAAGGCCACCATTTTCAGCAAAGCACCGAGTCAGGAAAAAATTTACCGCGAGTTATGGGAGCGAGGCCAAAAACTTGGTGCCGATGCGGTGGTCAAGGCCGAGTACGGTGATCCGAAGATAACAGCACTGAGCTGGGGGGCATCGGCAGCCAAAGGGGTTGCGATCAAGTTTTTGGCCCCGACACCTGCTGACTCTCACGGCGTTGCTTCTGCTTCAGCGGGTGATGCCTCTGCGCAGTCGTCGACACCAGCCGATAATGCTGGCTCAGAAGCCGGGCTGCCGGTTGAATAAGCCTTGTTAGGTGCCGGTCTATTAATCGTAGCAACGCTGGGTTCTGGTCCTGCGGTTGAGGCAACTTTGCCTGAAGCAGTACCGGTAGTGGTTGCGGAAGAAGCAATTCCATCATCCGAAGTCGCGAGAGTGCCTCCGGGGACACCTGTGCGCCTGATGATTCTCAAGGAAATCAATAGTCGCACAGCTGTCGTGGGTGAGCGCTTTCGTTTGCGCGTAAGTGAGCCCATCTTCATAAATGGCAAACCCGTTGTTCCTGTCGGTACGGATGCGTGGGCTGAAGTGTTCTCGGCGCAGCGCAACGGTGCGGTTGGCAAGGGGGGCAAGCTTGTGGTTAAACTGCTTTATATTGATGCCCCCGGTGGACAAATCCCGCTGCGTGGGGAGGTCAATGATGAGGGCGGCGGTAATGCTGGCGGCGTGCTCATGGCTGTCGTGGGCTTTGGTATCTTTGGTCTTCTGAACGGCGGTGACAGTGCTCGGCTGAAAGGTGGAGAGACCTTTACCGGGTTTGTGGATGATTATCCCTCACCGCAAATATCTGCGGAACCGATCGAAGCCACGCAGCAATAAGAAAGGGCCGCTTACCATTGGGTAAGCGGCCCTTTCTTATGCGGTGTGCTGAAGGATCAGCGTGTCAGCTTCTTGTAGGCCAGACGCGTCGGGCGGTCAGCCGCGTCGCCCAGACGGCGACGCTTGTCTTCTTCGTACGCTTCGAAGTTGCCTTCGAACCATTCGACATGGCTATTGCCTTCGAAGGCGAGGATGTGCGTTGCCAGACGGTCGAGGAAGAAGCGGTCGTGGCTGATGACCACGGCGCAACCGGCGAAGTTTTCAATCGCGTCTTCGAGGGCTGCCAGCGTTTCCACGTCAAGGTCGTTGGTTGGTTCGTCGAGCAGCAGTACGTTACCGCCCTGCTTGAGCATCTTGGCCATGTGCACGCGGTTGCGTTCACCGCCTGAAAGCTTGCCGACGTTCTTCTGTTGGTCTGCGCCCTTGAAGTTGAAGGCGCCGACATAGGCGCGGGTCGACGTGTCGTGCCCGTTGACCTTCATATAATCGAGCCCGTCGGAGATTTCTTCCCAGACGTTCTTCGACGGATCAAGATGATCGCGGCTTTGATCAACATAGCCGAGGCGGACGGTTTCACCGATGGCCACTTCGCCCGAATCCGGGGTTTCCTTGCCAGTCAGAATCTTGAACAGCGTCGATTTACCCGCGCCGTTCGGCCCGATCACGCCGACAATGCCGCCCGGGGGCAGCATGAACGAAAGGTCTTCGAACAGCAGCTTGTCACCATAAGCCTTGGAAATGCCCTTGGCTTCGATGACCTTGCCGCCAAGGCGCTCGGGAACCTGAATGACGATCTGGGCCTTACCGGGGCGGCGATCGTTCTGAGCTTCCTGCAACTGTTCGAACTTGCGGATACGGGCCTTGCTCTTGGTCTGACGGGCGGCAGGGGTCTGCCGGATCCATTCGAGTTCTTCCTTGAGCGCCTTGGAACGGCCGCTTTCTTCGCGGTCTTCCTGTTCGAGACGTTTGGCCTTCTTTTCGAGATAGGTCGAATAGTTGCCTTCGTAGGGGAAGTAGCGGCCACGATCGAGTTCGAGAATCCAGCCCACCACATTGTCGAGGAAGTAGCGGTCGTGGGTGATCATCAGCACCGCACCGGCATATTCCTTGAGGTGGTTTTCCAGCCATTCGACCGATTCCGCGTCAAGGTGGTTGGTCGGTTCGTCGAGCAGCAGGATCGACGGCTTCTGGATCAGGAGGCGGGTCAGCGCGATGCGGCGCTTTTCACCGCCGGACAGGCTGTCGACCGGCCAGTCGCCCGGCGGGCAACGTAGCGCTTCCATGGCGATTTCAAGCTGGTTGTCCAGCGTCCAGCCATCCACGGCGTCGATCTTTTCCTGCAGCGTGCCCATTTCGTCCATCAGGGCATCGAAGTCCGCATCTTCCGGCGGATCGGCCATCAGCATCGAAATCTCGTTGAAGCGATCGACCATGTCGGCCACTTCGCGGGCGCCGTCCTTGACGTTTTCGAGCACGGTTTTGCTCGTGTCGAGTTCCGGTTCCTGCGCCAGATAGCCGACCGTGATGTTTTCGCCCGGCCATGCTTCACCGGTGAAATCGGTATCGATGCCGCCCATGATCTTCATCAGCGTCGATTTACCGACGCCGTTCGGGCCAACGATGCCGATTTTGGCACCCTGATAGAACTGCAGGTTGATGTCGTTGAGCACCGGCTTCTGCGCGCCGGGGAAGGTCTTTGTCATGCTTTTCATGACATATGCGTATTGGGCGGCCATTGTCGTCCTTCGGGGGTATCTGCTGACTGTTTGGAATTTGCCCGCCATGTAGCGATGGTGGGCCTCAGGGGCAAGGTTTGCGAAGCGGATGCGCCCTATTCCGCAGCCAGCAATTGCTCCGCCGCGCCCAGATCGACACTGACAAGCCGGGAAACACCCTTTTCGACCATGGTCACGCCGAACAGGCGGTTCATACGGCTCATGGTGACGGCATTATGGGTGACGATGAGATAACGGGTTTCGGTTTCGCGTTGCATGGCGTCGAGCAGGTCGCAGAAACGATCGATATTGGCATCGTCCAGCGGGGCATCGACTTCGTCGAGCACGCAGATCGGGGCCGGATTGGTCAGGAACAGCGCGAAAATCAGGGCGACTGCGGTCAGGGCCTGTTCGCCGCCGGACAGCAGGCTGAGCGATTGCAGGCGCTTGCCCGGCGGTTGGGCGTAGATTTCGAGGCCGGCTTCCAGCGGATCGTCGGAATCGATCAGCGCCAGATGGGCTTGCCCGCCTTCGAACAACCGGGTGAACAGGCGCCGGAAATGTCCGTCTACTTCCTCGAACGCGGCGCGCAACCGTTCGCGCCCTTCGCGATTGAGGCTGCCGATGGAACCGCGCAACCGATGCACGGCTTCGGCCAGTTCCGCCTGTTCCGCCGCGCTTTCGCCATGGCGCGTCTCGATTTCGGCCAGTTCATCGGCGGCGACGAGATTGACCGGGCCAATGCGTTCGCGATCGGCGGTCAGTTTTTCCAGCGAGGCCGATTCCGCCGCAGAATCGGCAATGTCCGATTCCGCGAAGCCAAAGCGGCTGACCAGCAATGGTGGCGGGCACTGGAAACGCTCCCCCGAAATGCGCATCATCTCGCTACGGCGGGCTTCCTCGTTTTCCGCGCGTGCGCTGGCCCCGGCGCGATCTTCACGGGCGCTGGCCAATGCTTCGTTGGCTTCGGCCAGATGCGCATCGATGGCCCGTGCCGCTGCGTCTGCATCGGCAAGCGTGCTTTCCGCATCGGCCAGTTCGTTGCCCAGCCGGTCGCGCACCACATCACCCTGTTCGATATCGCGCATGAGCGCGGCGGGTTTGGCAGCGACGACGGCGCGCTCGGTTTCGATTTCCTCGAAACGACGGGCCATTTCGGACAGGCGACGAATGGCTTCGTCGGAACGCGACTGCCAGCTCCGCATGTCCGTCGCGCGTGCCGCTGTGCGTTCGCGCGCGACGGCCAGAGCCTGATCGTGCGCGGCGAGTTCTGCCGTGGCCGCCTGCAAGCTTGCCCGCGCGGCCTCGTGTCGGGCTTGCGCGGCAGCCAGTGTGGAACGGCCATGTTCCGGGTCGGGTAGCGTTGCGCGCCGTTCCTGTGCCGTCTCGCACTCCTGCTGCGCCTGCGCGCGCTGTTCGGCAAGGTCGTTGGCCGTGACGTCCAGTTCTGCAAGACGCGCGGCAAGCCGTTCGCGCGCGGCTTCAGCCTGATCGAGCGTGCGCAGCGCGGTCCGTTCCGTATCGGCCGCGCTGGCTATTTCTCGCTCGGCGGCCACCAGCGCGCGTTGCAGGTCCGCCAGCTGTTCCTGTGCATCCTGTTGTGCGGCACTTGCCTGTTCCACCACAGCGCGCTTGCCGGGCAGTTCCTGCTCCAGTTCCGTAAAGCGGTTTTCCGCTTCCAGCCGCGCCGCTTCTGCGGCCCCTTCGCCGCGTGCGACAAAGCCATCCCAACGACGCAAGCGGCCATCGCGTGTGACCAGCCATTCCCCGGGGGCAAGCGGCTGGCCGGTGTCGGCATCGGACACATGGACCAGCGCGAGCCGCGCAGCCAGTTCGGGCGGGCAATCGGGCACATGGTGCAGCAAACTGTCTGCGACTGCCGCAGGGGCGGGCGATCCGGTCCAGAAGCGCCCTTCGGTGGCGGCGTCGGGTTGGCCCAGCGGGGCCTTGGCGTCGCGGCCCAGAACGGCGGCCAGCGCACGTTCGTATCCGGAGGCGGCGCGCACGCGATCCAGCGCGGACGGAAGGCCATGCTTGTTCGCCGCCTGCTTGGCGCGCGCATCGCGATCGCGCTGCAAGGCACCGAATTCGCGTTCGATGCCCGCCATTTCCGCCTTGGCCGCAGCCAAAGCGGCACCCGCTTCGTCACGGACGGTGGAAAGCTCTTCCTTGCGCGATTGCCGCGCATTCAGGCTATCGCGCAGCGATGCGAGTGCGGCAGTGGCGGAATCCACCGCCTGTCGGGCGGCTAGAACGGCGATTTCCGGATCGTCCTGCGCGGCGAGCGCCGCCCGCATTTCGTCCTGCCTGCGCGCTTCCTGCGACAGCCGGTCAAGCCGGGCGCGGGCCTGCGCCAGTTCCGCCTCTGCCACGCGCCATTCGGCTTCCACGCCAGCGTGATCGGCGGTTGCCTTGGCAAAGGCGAGTTCCGCTGCGCGCGCGGCGCGTTCGCCATCCTCCAGCTTTGCCGCCAGCCCGGGGCGGGCCTGTTCATCCGCAGCGAGGGACTTCTGGCTATCGGCCAGTTCCGTTTCCAGCCGGGCGAGTGCTTCTGCGGCATCGCGAGTCATCCGGTCGGCATCGCCGCGATCTTCTTCCAGACGCGTACGTTGCCGGTCCAGATCGGCAAGGCGTTGTTCGGCAGCCTCCAACTGGCTGGTCAGCGAAGCCATGCGATGGCCGTGCGCGCTGGCATCGTCGCGCCGGTCGGCCAGTGTTTCGCGTGCTTGCGACAGGGCAATCGCGGCGGCTGTTTGCGCCTGCTGAGCTTGCGTGGTGGCCTTCTGCGCGGTGGTGACGCGCGCATCGCAGGCCTGCGCTTCGGCCCGGGCGGCTTCCGCGGCGGTCGCTGCATCACGCCACCGGGCAAACAGCATACGCGCTTCTGCCACCTGAATCTGCGTGGATAGGGCCTTGTACCGTTCCGCCTGCTTTGCCTGCCGACGGAGCGAGGAAATCTGCGTATCCAGCCCGGCCATCAGGTCTTCCAGACGGGCGAGATTGGCTTCGGTCTGGCGCAGCTTGCTTTCCGCGTCCTTGCGCCGGACATGCAACCCGGCAATCCCGGCGGCTTCTTCCAGCATTTGCCGCCGTTCGGCGGGTTTGGCAGTGATAATCCCGGCAATCTTGCCCTGACTGACCAGAGCGGGGCTATGTGCGCCCGTGGCGGCATCGGCGAAGACCAGCGCAATATCCTTGGCCCGGACATCCCGGCCATTGACGCGATAGGCACTGCCAGCGCCGCGTTCGATCCGGCGCGTGACTTCCAGTTCCTCGTTGTCGGAATCCTCGCACTGGAGAACCACTTCGGCGAAATCGCGCGGCGGGCGCTGCGCGGTGCCGGCAAAGATCACGTCTTCCATGCCGCCTGATCGCATGGATTTGGGGGAGTTTTCCCCCATCACCCAACGGATCGCTTCCAGCAGATTGGATTTGCCGCAACCATTGGGGCCGACCACGCCGGTCAGGCCCCGTTCAATGCGCAGTTCCGCAGGTTCGACGAAGCTCTTGAAGCCCGATAATTTGAGCTTCTTGATCTTCATCGTGCCCCACAGCCTCCTGTTATCGTGCCCGACGCATCAGCGTGCGCCAGCGGATTGCAGGACAGGCTCCAACGCTTCCCAGGTCTGCGGTTCGATCTTGCTGCCGTTCAACAGGAAGGATGGCGTGCCATCGATGCCCAGTTCTTCCGATTGCTTGGTCGAACGCTGGACAATCGCTTCGGCAAAGCCCGGTTTCGCAAGGCAGGTGGCGGCCTGATCGCGGGAAATACCGCGTGCCGCGAAAAATTCGGTCAGCCCGGCGGCATCGGCAATGGCCTTGTAGCGGGCGCTCTGGTTTTCGAGCTTCATCGCGGCTTCAACCTTTTCACCATTGGCCTGCACACCCTGAACGATCGCTTCCTGATTGGCCCATACCTGCTCGCTCAGCGCGATATAGCTTTCGGGCGTACCGCAACGGGTGAGCATCGCCATGGTCAGGTCGAGCCCATCATGGATCTGATTGCGCAATTCGTAGCTCACCACGCCGCTTGCCACATATTGCTCGCGCAGTTTGGCCCCGCCTTCCGCAGAGAAATGCGCGCAGTGCGGGCAGGTGAGCGATGCATATTCCACCAGCTTTAGCGGTGCATCGGGATTGCCCATACGATAACCGTCTTCGGGGGTGACAGTGATCACGTCCGCCCACTGCTTGCCCGCAGGCGGGGCAATCGCGGCGATCTTCTCACCCTTTTCCGCAGTGCCGGCAGGGCTGTCTTTCGATCCGCAAGCTGCCAGCCCCAACGAAAGAGGGGCAATCAGTGCGACAAGAGCGGCGCGGCGGAGCAGTTTCGTCATGATGGTTCCTTGCTGGAAAGGGTGAGGTTATCCCAACAATTGCGGTGGGCAAAGAGCGGTGGGCCCCACATCTGGTGTATTCCACAAAAATTGAGAAGCAGTGAAAAGCTAAAGGCGGGAGTCGATCGCCTGCTGCAAGGTTTCCCAGGTGTGGACATTATCGAGCAGCTTACCACCGATGGCGAAGCTGGGTGTTCCTTCGATCCCGAAGCTGTCGGCATCGGCCTTGCTTTGCGCCGCGATGCGTCTGGCCACGGCTTCTTCGGCAAGACACTTGTTCGTGGCGACGCGATCGTATCCCCGTCGGGCCATGATCTCGTAAAACCCGGCATCACCGGCGACGGCGCGCATCCTTTCCGGCATCGATCCGGTGCGCCAGCGGGCTTGCGTTGCAGCGGTCGTTTCGGAAATCCGCTTCAGCCATTGATCCTGACTGCGCAGGATCGCGGTATGATTGGCAAAGAATTTTTCTTTCGGTCCGCATTCGGCCAGCAGCGTGGCGGCAAGATCGACAGGATTGCGGATGAACGGGCGAACCTCGAACGAGGCCTTGCCCGGCGCGATATAGGACAGCCGTAGCGGGCCATCCGACTCTTTTTCGAAATGGGCGCAATGCGAACAGGTGTAGCTGACGAATTCGATCACCGGGACTTTTGCGGCCGGATTACCGAGCCGGTGGCCGCCCCCTTCGGTTTCCACCACATAGCTGTTCCAGTTCGGCCGCGTTGCGGCCCCGGCCGCCACGGCAACGGTCGCCAGAGCGGCAACTACGAGTGCCTTGCGCATCATCCTCACTTCGACCCCTTTTCCTTACCGCCCAGACTGCGGGCGAGTGATTCCAGCACGGTTCGCAATTCCGCGTCTCCGATGTCACGCAACGAATCGCCCAGTTCCATCGGGATCGGCTTGAGCGAAGGCGGCGCGTCTGCGCGCTTTTGCGCATCGGGCGCCTTAACCACGCCTTGCCGGATTTTGATCCGCGCGACGGCATTGTAGCCAAAGAAGCGATTCACCCGTTCGATGATTTCGGGGATAACCTGCTGGATCAGTGGCGCGTGGGCGGGCTTGACCACCAGTTGCAGGATGCCTTCGCTCTTTTCGCCGGGTGGGAAACGAATGGATTCAGGAATGCAGGCGCGGGCATGCGTCTCGCCCACGATGTCCGGCCACCGGGTAACAACGCTGGATTGCACGAAGCCAAACCGGCGAAACGCCGTACGGCCGATCTGGGGCATGAGATCGCCGATGGCGCGTGCCTGTCCGCCACGCGGGCGTTCGTAAGGCTTGGCCTTGTTGCCGCTTTTCGGGCCGCCGCTTTTGGACGTCTTTTTCGGTTTGGGCTCATCCGGTTCCATTGCATCCAAGGCCATGCCATAGGAGCCGCATGGAGGATAGTGTCACCGCGCGTTTACTCGACTGGTACGACAAGTGTGCGCGTGTGCTGCCATGGCGCAGCCCCCCCGGAACACCGGCACCCGATCCCTATCGGGTGTGGCTTTCCGAAGTGATGCTGCAGCAAACCACGGTTGCGGCAGTCATCGCCTATTTTACGAAGTTTACAGAACGCTGGCCTTCTATCGCGGCGCTTGCCGCGGCACCCGAAGAAGAGATCATGGCGGCCTGGGCTGGGCTTGGCTATTATTCGCGGGCACGCAATCTGGTGGCCTGCGCGCGTGCGGTGATGGAACGGGGGGGATTTCCCGAAAGCGAGAGTGAACTGCGCGCACTGCCCGGTCTGGGCGCCTATACGGCGGCGGCGGTGGCGGCGATTGCCTTTGGCAGGCGGGCGGTTGTGGTCGATGCCAATGTCGAACGCGTGGTAGCGCGCCTGTTCGCGATCGATGAACCGCTGCCCGGCGCGCGCAAGGCGATCCGGTATCACGCGGACAGCATTACGCCGCAAAGCCGGTCGGGTGATTTCGCACAGGCGATGATGGATCTGGGGGCGACGATCTGCACGGCGCGCGAACCGCGATGCCTGCTGTGCCCGCTGACATCAGACTGCGCGGCGCGCGCAGGGGGGGAACCGGCCCGGTTTCCGGTAAAGGCCCCCAAGAAAGCGCGCCCGGAACGCCATGGCACGGCTTACTGGATCATGCGTGAAGGGCAGGTCTGGCTGGTGCGGCGGCCGGGAAAGGGGTTGCTGGGTGGTATGCGCGCCCTGCCTGACGACAACTGGACCGCGCGCAGCGACGGACATGGGACGACACCGCTGGACGGAACATGGCGCCGGGGCGGGGTGGTTCAGCATGGCTTCACCCATTTTTCGCTTCACCTCTCCCTGGCGCTTTACGATGGGGCGCAGTGGGCTGCACTCGATAGCAGACACGGTGAATGGTGGCCGCTCGATCGCCTTGACGATGCAGGCTTGCCGACAGTTTTTGCCAAGGCCGCACGACTGGCATTGGTGGGAGAAACAGAATGACGGACCAGATCAACACTTACGCAACGCGCAGAATCTTTATGGGTGGCACGGCCGCGCTGGGGGCGTCGCTGGCGTTGGCACCGTCATTTGCCTGGGCGAAAAGCGGCCCGCAGGCAGAGGTATGGCCGGGGGTGACACAGTTCACGGATGGCTATGTGCGCAGCGGCAAACTGGCGGGGGCGATCGCAGCCATGGGGCTGGGGCAGGACGCGCTGCAGTTCGTCGCACGGGGGCAGCGCACCTTTGAAGGCGCGCCGATGGATGGCGACAGCCTATTCCGTATCTATTCAATGACCAAGCCGGTCACCGGGATGGCGGTGATGGCGCTGATCGATGATGGCAAGCTGAAGCTCGATCAGCCTCTGGCCGATATCCTGCCCAAATACACCAGCATGCAAGTCCAGCGTGTGCCGGATGGTTCGATCACCGATCTGGTACCGGCACAACGCCCGATCACGATCCGCCATCTGCTCACCCACACATCCGGTCTGGGCTATTCGATTATCCAGAATGGGCCGATCAAGACCGCCTATGTGCAGGCCGGGCTGGTACCGGGCCAGATCAGTCGCCTGCCCATTGCAGAGCTGTTCGGCACACGGAACACGACGTTGACCCTCACGCAATTTGCGGATCGGTTGGCCGATATGCCGCTGGTCTATCAGCCGGGCACGAAGTGGAGCTATTCGGTCGGTCTCGATCTGCTTGGCAGGGTGATCGAGGTCGTATCAGGCCAGACATTCGATGCGTTTTTGCAGGAACGCCTGTTCGATCCCCTGGGGATGACCAGCACGTGGTTTCAGGTGCCGCAGGATCAGGTGCGTCGGATGACGACCAATTACGGGATCATGCAGGGCGTCCTTCTGCCGCTCGATCCGGGCACGGCTTCTGTTTTCGCGATGAAACCGGCCTTCCCGTTCGGCGGGGCCGGGTTGGTGAGCAGCCCCCGCGATTATGACCGGTTTCTGCGCATGCTGCTGGGTTATGGCAAGTTCGAAGGCAAGCGCATTATCGGCGAAGAGGCCGTGCGCATCGGCACCAGCAACCTCCTGCCGGCAGGGATCAGCACGGTTGGCACGTTCGCCACGGGCGGCGGCTTCGGTGCGGGCGGGCGCGTGGGGCTGGGGGTCGAGGCCGGAACATTCGGCTGGGCCGGTGCGGCAGGCACAATGGGCTTCGTCGATATGAAACGTGGTTGGCGTGGCGGCTTTTACGCGCAATACATGCCCGCATCGGCCTATCCGATACAAGGAGAGTTCCCGCAGGTCGCAATGAAAGATGCGATCGCGGCATTGGGGGTGAATGCATGACAGAATTGCAAATCGGTTTTTCGGGACAGCCGCTCGATCGTGCAGATCATATCCGCAACGATCCCGTAGCGCTGGAAGCGTTGAAGGATGAACGCGCGCTTCTGCTCCTGCTCGAAGGGCTGGATCCCGTGATGGATGACGAAAACCGTCTGCAATGGGGCTCGCTGGCCGATGCTGGCGGTGCGGAACTGGTGTTTCTCGGGCTGATGGAAGGGCGCGTGTGTTTCGCGCCGATCCCGGCGGCAGGTGATGCAGGGCCTGCCGCGATGGGCAATGCCATGCGCCGCATCATGAGCGGTATGCCATCCGACGATCTGGCGATTTATGGCATGGCGCGCAGTGTGGTCGATTGGCATGCACGCCATCGTTTTTGCGCAAAATGCGGCGCCCCCACGGCGCCTGCCAAGGGCGGCTGGCAGCGCAATTGCGGGACCTGCAATGCGGAACATTTCCCTCGGGTCGATCCTGTGACAATCATGCTGGTGGAGCACGAAGGGCGGCTGTTGCTGGGGCGGCAACCGCGGTTTCCCGAAGGCTTTTTCTCGGCACTGGCCGGTTTCGTGGAACCGGGCGAAACGATCGAGGAAGCGGTCGCACGCGAAGTGATGGAAGAAGCCGGGGTGCGTGTGACGGACGTGAAATACGTTGTCAGTCAACCATGGCCTTTTCCCGCGCAGATGATGATCGGTTGCCATGCCACGGCGGAAGATGACCGGCTGATCATCGACAAGACCGAGTTGGAAGATGCCCGCTGGTTCACGCGCGATGACATCGCGGTGGCCATGGGGGGACAGGCCGGGGCGGCAGCTCCGTTCATCGCGCCGCCGCCGGTGGCCGTCGCGCATCAGCTGTTGAAATGGTGGCTGGGGAAGGGCGCCTAGTCGCTGACGATGCGGCGCATCAGATAGGTGCCTTCACCATAGGTGACGGCATCGCCCCCTTCGACATAGGCAAATCCCTGCGATGCCCAGAAGCTGTCGGCACCGTTGACCGCAATCAGCGTGATATCGGCAAAACCGCCGGCACGGGCCTGCATCACGGTAAAATCAGTGGCTGCACGGCCTGAACCGCCGCCGCGTCCGGCAGGCAACAGGGCGATATCGTGCAGGTAGTAGGTATCGGATTCCTCGGGGATTGCGCCCAGTGGCTGCCCGAGCTTGGGCGGTGTGTCCCGATGCCAGGGATGGGTGATGATATAGCCCACGACCACGCCGCCGCGTTCCAGAGTCTGGCAGCCTTCGGGATAGAGCGTCAGCCGTTCGGCAAGAATGCCCTTGGGTTCGGTATAGGCGCCGTGGACCGCGTCCGAAATCATCTGAACGGCGGGCAGATCGGCAGTTGTCATGGGGCGCCAGCCATCTGTATCGCGTTGGTTCATCGCATATGTCTTTCAGGTGCGCTGTGGTGGCATCGGGCAAGGGGGCATGGTCAGACCAGCCCGAGCTTCGCCAGTTCCTTCACAAGATGGCCCGGAAGGACATCGCCAGCCATCGTGCCGCTGCCAAGATCGGCCGGGGCGTCTTCATCTTTGAGATAGCGCCAGCCCTGATGGGCGCGCTTGGCACGCGGTTCGACCGCAATCAGGCGCGGCTCCAGCATGATGTTCCAGCGCCCGTCATCGCGCTGCGAAAACCCGAGAATGGGGCTGCGGCCCACAAGGGCGTGTTCGTATATCCAGTATAGCGAGCCGCCCACCATCTCATCGTGGCGTTTGGGAAGATAGCGTGTGTTGAGAATGGCCTGATGATCGCGTTCCAGCCAATCCCGCAGATCATCCACGCTTTTCGCACCAAAGGCGATCTTGGTCATGTGCAGGGGCATCAGACCGAGATAGGCCTGTTGCGCGCACAGACAAGGGTGGGAATCAGGAAACCAGACCGCTGATCGTGGCAAGCCCCAAAAATGCAAGAAAACCCATCGAATCCGTCGTCATCGTGACGAAAATCGATGAGGATATCGCCGGGTCGACCTTGAACCGTTCCAGCGTGAGCGGAACGAATACCCCGGCCAGCCCGGCAATGAAGATATTGGTCAGCATGGCCAGCGCGATCACCAGCCCCAGCAAGGGGTTATGGAACAGCACGGTCACGACACTGCCGATCACCACGGAGACTGTCGCGCCGTTGAGCAAGGCAATGCCCATTTCGCGCCGAACCGCACGCCAGGCGTTACTGGCCGTCAACTGGTTGGTGGCGAGGGCGCGAACGGTTACCGCCAGTGTCTGCGTACCCGCATTGCCGCCGATCCCAGCGACAATCGGCATAAGCGTGGCCAGTGCCACCATCTTGGCGATCGTATCTTCAAACGTCGCGATGATCGTGGATGCCAGCGCGGCAGTGAGCATGTTGGCAATGAGCCAGCGCACACGGGCGGCATAGGCCTCGCGGATCGGCTCGTTAATGTCACCATCGCCGGCACCGGACAGAAGCATGACGTCTTCGTCCGCTTCTTCCTGAATGATGTGCACGATATCGTCGACGGTAAGCTGGCCGACAAGCCGCCCGGCTTCGTCCACGACAGCGGCGGAAATCAGCGCGTATTTCTGGAATTGCAGCGCGACTTCTTCCTGATCCATCGTCACCGGGATCAGGGTCTGGTCGCGCTTCATCACGTCGGTCAGCGGGATGGCGCGCGGGGTCCGCAAAATCCACGAAAGCTGGCAGGTGCCCACCGGCTTGTGCTGCGGATCGACAATGAACACTTCCCAGAATTCGGTCGTCAGATTGCTGTTGTCGCGCAGGTAATCGATGAGATCGCCGACGCTCATATGCTCCGGTACAGCGACAAGGTCGCGCTGCATCAGGCGACCGGCGGTTTCTTCCGGGTAAGACAGCGCGCTTTCGACTGCGGCGCGCCCTTCCGGCTCCATCTCCGCGAGAATCGCAGCCTGATCTTCCGGCTCGAGATCCTCGATCAGCTGGACGGCGTCATCGGTATCGAGCTGATCGGCGATTTCGGCAACAGCTTCGGGGGCAGTGCCTCGACCATGTCCTCGCGGACGTGATCGTTGAGTTCGGCGATGACATCGCCGGTCATCAGGTCGGAAATCGCCTTGGCCAGCGGCGCGCGCTCATCCCGTTCGAGCAGTTCGAACAAGTCAGCGATATCAGCGGGGTGAAGCGGCTCGACCAGCTCGTAAACGCGGGTATCGTCGCCGTCGTCGAGCGCCTGGGTCACCGCATCGACGAATTCGGCTTTCAGCCGGTTGTCTTCGTCGAACTGTTCGCGCTCCTCCTCCACCGGGGGCGACTCGGTGCGGTCCAGTTCGTCGAGTTCATCCGGCGTCATGCGCCTCTCCTATTGCGCGCCGCAACAATTGCAACAGGCGGGGTGACATTGCGTGGATGACGCTTATATCCACGGCCGTTCAATCAGGAGTTTTGCCCCATGGCCGATGAAAAACTGACTCTTACACTCGACAGCGGCGATGTTGTCATCAAGCTGCGTCCCGATCTGGCACCCGGCCATGTCGCGCGTATCACCGAACTGGTGAAAGAAGGCTTCTACGACGGAATTACCTTCCACCGTGTCATCCCCGGGTTCATGGCGCAGGGCGGTTGCCCCAACGGCACCGGCATGGGTGGTTCGGACAAGCCTGATCTCCAGGCCGAATTCAACGACCAGCCCCACGTGCGCGGCGTTTGTTCCATGGCGCGGACATCCTATCCGCACAGCGCGAACAGCCAGTTCTTCATCTGCTTCGACGATGCGCGCTTCCTCGACAAGCAGTACACCGTCTGGGGTGAAGTCGAGAGCGGCATGGACCATATCGATGCGCTGCCCAAGGGTGAGCCGCCCGCAAATCCGGGCAAGATCATCAAGGCGACGATCTCCTGATCAAAGCGAAACGGCCGGGAAAGTGGATTTCCCGGCCGTTTTTCTATGGGCGATCGTGCTTTGGTGCAGCGGCGTTTACAAGCCGGCGTTCACAAGCCATTCGTAGAATACCCGGACCGGGCGCGTGTCGAGCGCTTTGGGCCGGCACACAAACCAGTAGCTGTAGGGGCTTTCGACGTCCTTGTCGGGAAACAGCAAGGCCAGCCGCTTGTCCCCGGCACGCCGGAAATGGTCATCGTGCATGATCGCGATACCAAGGCCCTGCGCTGCGGCTTCGAGAAGGAGCTGCCCGGAATCGTAATGATCGATGGCGGCAGGTTCCAGACGGCCCAGTCCAACGGCATTTTTCCACGCACTGAAACTGTCGGGCATTTCCTGATGTACCAGGAATGTCTGGTCGGACAGCGCCGCAAGAGTGGGCTTCTCTCCGATTTCATCGGCCACATGGCGTGCGCAGATCGCATAGACCTGATTGTGATCGAGCCGGAACGAATGGAACGAAGGGTCCGGCTCCCGCACCAGCAGAATGGCGCAATCGAGCGTATCGCCCACCCGCGTTTCCAGATGGGGGCCGGTGTCCATGTCGATATGCAGGCGGGGATGCAGCTTGCGCAGCTCCGGCAGGCGAGGGAACAGGCGCTGGCTGCCGAACAGGGGCAAAACGCCCAGATGCAGGCGCCAGAGCGTCAGGTTCTCCGACTGATCCTCCACGGCGGCAGCCAGAGCCTCAAGATGGGGGGAAACCGCGTCATAGAAGGCCCGCCCATCGTCGGTGAGTTGCATCGACTGATGTGCGCGGGTGAACAGTTTCTTGCCGATAAACTCTTCCAGATTGGCGACCCGCCGTGACAGCGCAGACGGCGAGAGGGCAAGTTCTTCCGCCGCCGCCCGGGCGGAACCCAGACGAACGATGCGCACAAAAGCTTCAAGCGCGCGAAGCGGTGGTAAGCGTCGCGTTGCCACTGATAATCCTAGTCTTCAGTTCCGTTGTCGTCAGTTGTCGGCGCATGGAGGCGCAACCGTGTGACATGGCGTTCATCACCGTCGGTCACCTCAATCCGCCATCCGCTCGTATGTTCCAGCACCGTCCCGATGGGCGGCACTTGTCCTGCCAGCACGAATGCCAGCCCGCCGAGAGTATCGACTGCTTCATCCACTTCGGCAAGTCGCGGATCGATCTTATCCGAGATATCGTCGAGTTCCGCGCGCGCATCGGCATCCCACATGCCATTGCCGATCGATACGACCAGTTCTTCGGGCGCATCGTCGTGTTCATCCTCGATATCGCCGACGATTTCTTCGACGAGATCCTCGATCGTGATAATGCCATCGACACCGGAATATTCGTCCACAACAACAGCGAGGTGGATGCGGCGGCTGCGCATATCCGCCAGCACATCCAGCGCGCCGCGCGATTGCGGCACGTAGAGCGGTTGCCGCATCAACGTGGTCCAGTCTGCTGCGCGTTCGTTTCTGGCCAGATAGGTGAAGACGTCCTTCACGTGCATCATGCCGATCACGGAATCGAGCGTATCCCTGTAAACGGGCATGCGCGAATGACCGTGCTCGGCAAAACTGGCGACGAGTTCGTCCCACGAAGCATCGGCCGAAATGGCGATGATTTCGCTGCGCGGGATGGCGACGTCGTCGGCATCGTGCTCGCTGAAATGCAGAAGGTTGCGCAACATTTGCAGTTCGACGGCAGAAAGGTCGCCCTTTCTGGGGGCATCAGAGGGGCTGCTGTGTTCCTCCTCGTGCTCGTCGATCACTTCCTCAAGTTGCGCGCGAAGCGACTGGTCGCCAGGTTCGCCGTCGAAGAAACGCCGGATAACGCGCCAAAGGCTGCGTCTACTGTCCGCATCTCCGTTACCGTTATCGCCTTCCCTGGTGTCGGGCATGGCCACATTCATCTCCCTCAATAATGGTGGTCACCATATGGGTCGGCGATGCCCATCAGTGCAAGCGTCTTTATTTCCAGTTTTTCCATTGTGCGGGCATCTTCGGGTGAAATTTCATGATCATGTCCGGCAAGGTGCAGCAGGGCATGAATGATCAGGTGCGTGGCATGGTCTTCCACGGTGATGTGCTTTTCCCCGGCCTCGCGTTGGCAGGTTTCCCAGGCCAGCGCGATATCGCCCAGCATTTCGGGGGGGCCGGCATCGGGTAAGGCAAGCAGCGCGTCCTGATCCAGCATGGGAAATGACAGGACGTTGGTGGGCTTGTCCTTGCCCCGCCATTCGCGATTCAGGACATGGATTTCCGCATCGGAGGTGAACAGTACGCTGGTCAGCAAGCGAGGATTCGCCAGTTCGGGCGCGATCCCGGCCAGCGTAGCGGCCGCGCGCGTGGTCAAAGATTCCCAATCGGCCGAATCAGGCCATGGCTGTTCGATGTCGATTTCCAGTTCCATCGCACGACCCTTTGCCGCCGCGATGCGGTCAAGTCGAGCGCTGTTCCCCGCGAAACAGCGTCAGGCGTCCTTGCCTTCGTAGGCTTCGACGATTCGGCCGACGATAGGGTGACGGACGACGTCTGCCGCCGTGAAACGGGTAATGGCGATGCCATCGACCCCTTCCAGCCGTTCTACAGCATCGGCCAGCCCGCTCATCCGGTCGCCTCCGAGGATGTCCACTTGCCTCGGGTCGCCGCAAATGACCATGCGGCTGTTCATCCCGAAGCGGGTGAGGAACATCTTCATCTGTTCGCGCGTGGTGTTCTGCGCTTCATCCAGAATGACGAAAGCATCGGCCAGCGTGCGCCCGCGCATGAAGGCAATCGGCGCGACCTCGATCTCGCCACTGGCGAGGCGGCGTTCGACCTGTTCCGGCGGCATGCAGTCGTACAGCGCGTCGTACAGTGGACGCAGATAAGGATCGACTTTTTCCTTCATGTCCCCGGGCAGGAAGCCCAGCCGCTCGCCAGCTTCCACCGCAGGGCGGGAAAGGATCAGCCGCTGCACGCTGCCGGTGATCAGCTGACTGACCGCCTGCGCCACTGCGAGATACGTCTTGCCCGTGCCAGCGGGGCCGAGTGCAAAGATCATGTCCTTGCTGGCCAGAGCTTTCATATAGTCGATCTGGGTGGCCGAGCGCGGCACGATGGTCTTGCGCCGGGTGCGGATCATGATGCCGCCACCGGCAGGTTCCTTGCCGGAGATGATGCCGTCCAGCGTCGGTTCGTTCGACATGGCGATCAGCGATTCAATCGCGCCGGCATCGATTTCCTGCCCTTCGATAAGGCGCCGATGCATGCCTTTTAGAACATCGCGGGCGCGGGCCACGGAGTCTTCGGACCCTTCGATCAGCACACGGTTGCCCCGTGCGCTGATATAAACGCCCAGGCGATTTTCAAGCTGGACCAGGTTGGCGTCGAATTCTCCGAACAGAACGCCAAGGACGGTCTGTTCCTCGAATTCCACTTCGGCGCGAGCCCGCCTGTGCGAGGCTCTGTCCGAGGGGCGAAGTTGCGCCGATTCGGACACGGCGCGGTGTGGTTTACGGCCCATGCGCTCCTTTCAAGGTGGTGCATCTGAAAGATAATACGGTTGTGGCCTAGGGCAAGCCGAACAACCAAAGAGCGCAGTGGAAAAGTTCAGGCTGCGGCTGCCTGAAGCAGGCGTCCGGACAGCGAATTGGGGCCGGCTTCTGCCAGTTCGACCGTCACCAGATCGCCAATCGCGGCATCGCCGATGAAGTGGACAGACTGCAGCCATGGCGATTTGCCGAGCCATTGCCCCGGAAGCTTGCCCTTGCGTTCGACCAGAACATCGCAGGTGCGCCCCACCGATGCCTGATTGAATGCCAACTGGTCGCGATTCACGGCGGCCTGCAAGCGTTGGAGGCGTTCGTCCATCACTTCGGCGGCGATCATGCGGTCCATCTCCGCCGCCGGGGTGCCGGGGCGAGGGGAGTATTTGAAGCTGAAGGCGGCGGCATAACGCACCGCATCAACCAGGCGCAGCGTCTCTTCAAACTCCGCATCGGTTTCACCGGGGAAACCGACGATGAAATCGCCCGACAGCGCGATATCTGGCCGCACGGCGCGAAACCGGTCGAGCAATCGCAGGTAACTTTCTGCCGTATGGCTGCGATTCATGGCCTTGAGCACGCGATCGGAACCGCTTTGCACCGGCAGGTGCAGGTAGGGCATCAGTTTTTCGACGTCACCGTGGGCGGCAATCAGCCCTTCGCTCATGTCCATCGGATGGCTCGTCGTATATCGAATGCGCTGCAGATCGGGCAGGCGGTCCAGTTGCCGGATCAGACCGTCCAGCCCGATGTTCTGGCCTTTGGCATCGTCGCCCGACCATGCGTTGACATTCTGGCCCAGCAGCGTGATCTCGCGCGCGCCGTTTTCTACCAGCTTCTCCGCTTCTGCTATCAAGTCTTTATAAGGGCGGGATATTTCTGCGCCGCGTGTATAGGGGACGACGCAATAGGTGCAAAACTTGTCGCAACCTTCCTGCACTGTCAGAAAGGCGCTCGGGCCGGACCGGCGACGCTGTGGCAAGACATCGAATTTGGCGTTGGCCGGCATATCGGTGTCGGTCGCGCGTTCCCCCTGAACCGCCTTGTCGAGCAGTTCGGGCAGGCGATGATAGGCTTGCGGACCAACCACCATCGATACTGCCGGGGCACGGGCCATGATTTCTTCGCCTTCGGCCTGCGCAACACAGCCGGCAACCGCAATCAGGGGTTTCGAACCATCAGCCTTCTTCAGGCGTCCGATGTCGGAATAGACCTTTTCTGCTGCCTTTTCACGGATATGGCAGGTGTTGAGCACGACCAGATCGGCGTCTTCTCCATCCGCCGCAGGGCTGATGCCCTTGGCGGCGAGCAATTCGGCCATGCGTTCGCCGTCATAGACGTTCATCTGGCAGCCGAAGCTTTTGACTCGATAGGTCTTGGGGGTGGAGGTTCCGGTCATGGCGCGCGCACTTATGGGAAAAGCGCTCATTCGTGAAGGGGGGAGGAGGGCGCGCCCATTCTCGTGACAACGGCCTGTTGTGCGGCCGCGGCCATCATTTTCCGATTTTGCAGGCTCTCGCCATCCAGGGGATCGCAAAAATAGAGGTCGAGCCGGATTGCGCGCCAGCGCGACAGCATGCGTTTCACATTGTCCAGTCCGGGTTCGTCACCCACCCAGGCCACCGCGCGACCATCGGCATAGTGCAGGAATACCGGTTGCACGGTGACGTCATCCGGAAGGGGTTCGAGTGCGGAAAGCAGGGCGCTTTTGAAGGGGAGTACACCGGCCCCGTCGCTGGTCGTGCCTTCGATGAAAATGGTCAAGGCGCCTGCGTCCGACAGGGCGCGGCGAACATCTTCCACCTGGGCGCCAATCGTGGTGCGGCGATGGCGGGCAATGAACACGGTGTCGTTCATGTCTGCCAGCACCTTGAAGAGGCGTGATCCAGCAAGGCTGTCATTGGCGACAAATGCGCTGCCCGTTGTGCCGAGCAGAGCGGGAATGTCCATCCAACTGATGTGATTGGGGAGGTAGAGGGCGTTATGTTGTGGCCTGCCGTGTACGCGCGTCCGCAGCCCGATAATTCGGCAGACCCCGCGAAAGTAGATTTGCGGCCAGATCCGCCGTCGGGTGAACAGGCGGGTGATTAGCAGCAGCGGGAGGACGCTGGCCAGAAGCAGCAGCAGCAGAAAGACGCGGGTACCGAAAAGCATCCAGCCGAGCACGCCAATCAAGGCAGGCCCGGCTGGATGCTGGTAATCAGAACCGTTCTGCCCGGGTGGGGGCAGCATGCTGCGATCAATCCTCTCGATCGATGCGGACGCCGTACAATTCCATCCGGTGATCGACGAGACGATAACCCAGACGTTCTGCGATCTGTCGTTGCAGCGCTTCCAGTTCGGGGTCGACGAATTCGACGACCTTGCCGGTTTCCACGTCAATCAGATGATCGTGATGTGCTTCGGGCGCGGCTTCGTAGCGGGCGCGGCCGTCGCCGAAATCGTGGCGATCCAGAATGCCGGCTTCTTCGAACAGGCGGACGGTCCGGTAGACAGTGGCAATGGATATGCCGGGGTCGATGGCTGATGCGCGTTCGTGCAGTTTTTCAACGTCAGGGTGGTCCACGCTCTCGGACAGGACGCGCGCGATCACGCGGCGTTGTTCGGTTATACGCAAGCCGCGATCGTGGCACAGCTGTTCAATGTCGATTGCCTGGTGCAATGTTTCCTCGGGCAAATAATTGGGGCAGAAATAAAATGCCCCGCCACCTTAGCGGGGCGGGGCAGAACTAACAAGTTTGCGGGGCAGGTTACTTTGCCGCGGAACGAGGTTTGCGACCCCGTTTTTGCCCCGGTTTACGGCCGAGGCCAATTTTCTTCGCCAGTTCCCGGCGCGTTTTTGCGTAGTTTGGAGCGACCAGTGGATAATCTGCGCTCAGACCCCAGCGGACGCGATATTCTTCCGTCGAAATTCCATGATCGGTAGCAAGGTGCCGTTTCAGCATTTTCATTTTCTTGCCGCATTCCAGGCAGACCACGAATTCGGGTTTGACGGATGCGCGAATGGATACGGCGGGTTCGAGTTTCTCTTCCTGTACCGGCGCGGTTTCTCCGAGACTGGAAAGAGCGCTGTACACGTTGGTGATGAGCGCGGGCACATCTTCAACCGTCACGTTGTTGTTGGATACATGTGCAGCAACGATATCCGACGTGAGCGTGATAAGCGTTTCTTTCAAGTCTTGTTGTATGGCTTCCATAAATTGCCTCTTAACTTCTTGGCCTCTCTCAGGGGCAAAGTCGTGATAGGGCTCCCGTCAAAAACGGCCTTGCACGTGTAGCAGCACTTTTTCAAGTAAAACTACATAGGTGTTTGATTATGGAGCAGAAGCGAAATTGGCTAGGATGGAAGTAATTTTTCGAAGGTTAACGCGTCCAGGCGGGTTCCATCGGCGCCTGTATAATACTTTGGTCGCCTGCCAATTTGCGTAAACCCGAATTTACGATAAAGAAATTCTGCAGGATTTCCGGCGCGCATTTCCAGAAAAAGTCTCGTTTGGCCATGATTTGTTGCATCGGCTTCGAACATTTCGAGAAGTTTTCTGCCCAGGCCTCGTCCCCGTATTTCAGGTTTGACCGCCAATAGTAGAAGTTCCGCTTCATCGAGTACGCCGCGGATCATAAAAAATCCTGCTGCAGCAATGCCTTGTTCTGGTGCATGCCCTGTCGAATCGACAATCCCGTAACGACAATTGCCGATTGTCAGCGCATCGGTGACCTGCCGTCTGTTCCAGGCTTCGCCAAATGCGGGGTCGAAAGCGGTACCCATGACGTCGACAATGCGATCAATATCGTCGTCAGACAGCTGCGAAACGGTCATTGCGCTTGCCCCGGCAGTTTGGCGTCCGGTGCACGACCATAAAGCGGTGCGGCATCGGCAACCAGCGCTGTTTCGTCGAGCAGGGCAAATTGCCGGGCATCAGGGAGAATGGGCAGGGCAGTGCCATATCCGCGCAATGCCACCAGTGCTTCGGCCTGGCTGCCTGCGACCAGATCGGTCCGGGATAGTCTTGCGGCATCATCCGGACGCAGAGAGGCTAGCGGAGCGAGCGATCGGCCATCTGCGTCGAATTCCTGAACGAACCATTCTCCATGCCCACCGGTCATGACGACACTGACTGGAACGGCGCCTGCCTGCGCGCGGGCCATGGCCGAGACCAGAGCCAGAGTCGGATAGCCGATCACCTGTGCCCCCCAGGCAAGCGCAAGCGCCCGCGCCGTTGCGAGTCCGATTCGTACGCCGGTAAAACTTCCGGGGCCGAGCGAGACGGCAATCCGGTCAGCACGACCTTGCCCCGGAAGCGCGGCAATCATCGGAACCAGATGTTCTGCGTGACCGCGCCCCAGGGTTCTGCAATCGCCCCCTGCCAGTTCTCCGTTGGCGAACAGGCCGGCCGAGCAGTTTTCCGTTGCGCAATCGATGGCGAGCGTTTGCACCAGTATGGCCGGGTTCAAGCGGATGCGATCACGCTGCGCGAACTTCGGTAACTTCGGGAACGTAGTGCTTCAGCAGCGCTTCGATACCATTCTTCAGCGTTGCCGACGATGACGGGCAGCCCGAACAGGCGCCCTGCATGGTCAGAAACACGACACCTTCGCGATAGCCGCGATAGATGATGTCGCCACCATCGTTGGCCACGGCGGGGCGCACGCGCGTTTCGAGCAATTCCTTGATCTGGTCGATAATATCGCCATCCGCCGGATCATCTTCGAATGCGTCATCCGTGTCAGTTGGCAGCGCGATATCCGCAGCACTGCCGCCGGCAAAGAGGGGGGCTTCGCTGATGAAATGATCGAGCAGTATCGACACGACCTGCGGTTTCAACTGGCTCCAGTCCGCGCCGGGGCCTGCCGTTACCGAGATAAAATCGGAACCGAAGAATACGCCGGTGACTTCGCCGGAAGCGAACAGTGCGTCCGCGAGCGGCGACGCTTCCGCCGCTTCGGGTGAAGCGAATTCGCGTGTGCCGACTTCCATCACTTTCCTGCCGGGCAGGAACTTCAGTGTGGCGGGGTTGGGCGTGGTTTCGGTTTCTATGTACATAGTGCGTGCGATGTAAGAGACATTGCCCCGGGGTCAAGGCGCGATCATCAAACTACGTGCCTATTCACTGGTCCTTCATGCTAAGCCTTTCTATAGCATGACCATGACCAGAGTATCCCGGCTGTTCGCGGCGATCGCCATTACCCTCCCGCTTCCGCTGCTTCTGCAGCCGACCGTTGCGATAGCGCAGCAGGCATCGGCCAAGGCGGTAAAGTCCGTCGAGAAGACCGATCCATGGATATATCGGGGCACGGATATTCCGCATGATCCGGAATGGGTGTTCGGCACGCTCGGCAACGGCCTGCGTTATGCGGTTCGCCGCAACAATGTGCCGCCAGGCCAGGTTTCGATACGAATCGCGGTCGATGCGGGGTCGATGTACGAAAGCGAGCAAGAGCGCGGTTATGCCCACTTGCTGGAGCATTTGCTGTTCCGTCAGTCCAAGTATCTGGGTGTGGCCGAGGCGATCCCCACGTGGCAGCGTCTCGGGGCGACATTCGGCAGCGATACGAACGCACAGACCAGCGCGACGCAGACTGTGTACAAACTCGATTTGCCCAATGCCAGCGCCACGACACTGAACGAGAGTTTCCGTCTGTTGTCGGGCATGGTTCGCGAACCGGTTCTGAGCCAGCCCAACATCAACACGGAAGTCCCCATCGTTCTGGCGGAAAAGCGTGAACGGGGCGGGGCGTCGATGCGTATCGGTGATGCGACCCGCGAGACGTTTTTTGCGGGCCAGCCGCTGGCGACTCGGGCACCGATCGGTACGGACGAGTCTTTGCGCGGGGCAACCGCAGTATCGGTGCAGGCGTTCCATGATCGGTGGTATCGTCCGGACAATACGGTGATTGTGGCGGTGGGCGATGCCGATCCGATGGTTCTGGCCGGTGAGATCGAACGCTGGTTCGCCGACTGGAAAGGCAAAGGCAAGAAAACTGAAGCCCCTGATTTCGGCAAGCCTCAGGCCCCTGCCGGAAGCGATCCTGCCAATCCGGTCGGTGAAACGCGGGTGCTGGTCGAACCGGACCTGCCGCGCAATATCAACTACGCGTTCCTGCGCCCCTACAAGCAGGTGATCGACAATATCGAATACAATCGCGGGATCATGCTGGATGCGATTTCGCAGGCGATCATTAACCGCAAGCTGGAAGAGCGCGCGCGCGCCGGAGGCAGTTATCTGTTCGCCCAGGTCGGGCAGGACAAGGTGAGCCGTTCGGCCGATGGTACGTTCGTCAATGTGACCCCGCTGGGCAGCGACTGGAAAGCCGCGCTGAAGGATGTTCGCGCCGTCATTGCCGACGCCATTGCCAATCCGCCCACGCAGCAGGAAATCGACCGCGAACTCGCGGAATACGACGTGGCGTTCGCCAGCAGCGTGGAAGAACGGACAGTCATGGCCGGTTCCAAACTGGCGGACGATGTGGTCAACGCGGTGGATATTCGCGAAGCCGTGGCGACGCCCGAAGTGGTGCTGCAGGTTTTCCGCGACATGCGCGCGCGTTTCACGCCTGAGGCGATACGGGATCATACGCGGGCACTGTTCGCGGGCGCGGTTATTCGCGGGGTCATGAACACGCCGGTGACGGGCGAAGCCGATGCGGACGCATTCAGACTGGCTCTGGCAGAACCGGTGGCGGCAACGGCCAGTTCACGCGATGCGGCAGCGGCGATTTCGTTCGCAGACCTTCCTCCGATCGGCAAACCGGGGACCGTGCTCAAGAGCGCGCCGATCGGTGTCATGCAGGTCGAATGGGTGCAATTGTCCAACGGCGTGCGCGCCTTGCTCTGGCCGAACAATGCCGAACCGGGTCGGGTGAATTTGCAGGTGCGCTTCGGTTCCGGTTATCGTGGCTTCACCGCGCAGGACGCCCCTTATATCCAGTTGGGGCAGATGGCGCTGATCGGTTCGGGGATCGGGCCGCTGGGGCAGGATGCGCTCGATCGTATTTCCACCGGTCGCAAGATGGGCTTCGACTTCCGTGTCGATGATGCATCGTTCCAGTTTTCGGCGGAAACACGTGCGGCGGATCTGGCTGATCAGCTCTATCTGTTCGCGGCGAAGCTGGGCATGCCGCGGTGGGATCCCAATCCTGTACTGCGGGCCAAGGCCGCATCCGAACTGCAGTACGAAAGCTATGCGACAACGCCTTCCAGCCTGATGCAACGCGATCTCGACTGGCTGCTGTCCAACCGCGACCCGCGTTTTGAAACACCCAGCCCCAAGGTTCTCGCCGGTGTCACGCCGGAAGGTTTCCGCAAGGTCTGGGAGCCCTTGCTGAAACAAGGCCCGATCGAAGTGCTCATGTTTGGTGATTTCAAGCGCGAAGACGGTATTGCCGCGCTGGAAAAGACCTTTGGGGCCTTGCCGCCGCGTGAGGCCATTCCGGCCGATGCAGCCAGCCGCAAGGTGGCGTTCCCCGCACCGCAGGCGACGCCCACAGTGCTGCACCACCGTGGCGATCCCAATCAGGCGGCGGCGGTCATCGCCTGGCCCAGCGGGGGCGGTGTTGCCGGGCTGAGCGAATCCCGCCAGCTCGAAATTCTCGTGCAACTGTTCAACAATCGCCTGTTTGATGCGATGCGCGAACATGCCGGGGCAAGCTATGCACCGCAGGTCATGTCCGAATGGCCGATCGACATGCCCGATGGCGGACGGATCATGGCCTTTGCCCAGCTCGAACCCGAAGCGGTGCCGACATTCTTTGCGGAAGCCAGCAGGATTGCGAAGGAAATCGCCGCCACCCCGCCGACCACGGATGAACTGGCGCGTATCACCGAACCGCTCAAGCAAAAGATCAGCCGTGCCTCCACCGGAAACTCGTTCTGGCTCTACCAGTTGGAAGGGGCCAGCTACGATCCCCAGCGTGCGGAAAAGCTGCGCAGTCTGCTGAACGATTACACGCAGACCACGCCGCAGAAGATGCAGGAGCTGGCGAAAAAGTACCTGACCAGCCGTGAAGGATGGCGACTGGCGATCATTCCCGCAGGCCAGGAACTGGCGAAACCGGCAAAGTGACCCCATATCCCGCCTGAACAGCGGGCAGGGTCGATCACAGTGAGCGCTTTTCCGCGCTAGCCTTGCCTCGTTGCCGCCGCTATGGGCTCGCGCATGTGTTCGCTTTCCTTTCGAGGAAAAGCGTACGGATGTCGCAGAGTTCTGACGGCATCAGGTTGTGTATTTTGGAGAGCAGAAGTGGCCAACAACTGGAGCCCGGACGGGTGGAAAGCCTTCGAGGCGAAGCACCTGCCCAAGTATGAAGACCCTGCCGCGCTGGCTGATGCGGAGAAGACGCTCGCGTCCTATCCGCCGCTGGTGTTTGCGGGTGAAGCGCGTGCGCTTCAGGCGGAACTGGCAGAAGTCTGCTATGGCCGTGGCTTCCTGCTGCAGGGCGGTGATTGTGCCGAAAGCTTCGCCGAATTTCATCCCAACAATATTCGCGACACTTTCCGCGTGCTCTTGCAAATGGCGGTCGTGCTGACTTTCGCCAGCAAGCAGCCGGTGGTGAAAGTCGGCCGCATGGCCGGCCAGTTCGCGAAGCCGCGCAGCGCGCCGACCGAAAATCAGGGCAGTCTCGAATTGCCCAGCTATTTCGGCGATATCATCAACGGTATCGAATTCGATCCGGCCACCCGGATGAACGATCCGCAGCGGATGATCCGCGCCTATAGCCAGGCAGCGGCGACGCTGAACCTGCTGCGTGCTTTCGCAGGGGGCGGGTATGCCAATCTGCGTCAGGTCCATCAGTGGACTCTCGAATTCATGGGCCGCAGCTCCTGGGCGGAGAAGTTCAAGCACGTGGCCGACCGGATCGGCGAGGCACTGGACTTCATGGAAGCCTGCGGCATCGATCCGAACACCGTGCCGCAACTGCAGGCGACGAGCTTCTACACCAGCCACGAGGCGCTTCTGCTGCAGTACGAGCAGGCGCTGACCCGGCAGGATTCGCTCACCGGCGGATGGTACGACACCAGCGCGCACATGCTGTGGATCGGTGATCGCACCCGTTTCGAGGGGTCGGCGCATGTCGAATACCTGCGTGGGGTGGAAAACCCCATCGGGATGAAGTGCGGCCCCAGCCTGGAACCCGACGCCTTGCTGAAAATGCTGGATACGCTCAATCCTGCCCGCATTCCGGGCCGGATGACGCTGATCAGCCGTTTCGGGCATGACAAGGTTGAGGCCGGTCTGCCGCGTCTGGTTCGCGCTGTGCAGCGTGAAGGGCACCCGGTGGTGTGGTCGTGTGATCCCATGCACGGCAACGTGGTCAAGGCGGAAAGCGGCTACAAGACGCGCCCGTTCGATCGTATCCTTGCGGAAGTGAAGGGCTTCTTCGCCGTTCATCGCGCGGAAGGCACCCATGCTGGCGGCATTCATATCGAAATGACCGGGCAGGATGTGACCGAATGCACCGGTGGTGCGGTCGCGATCACCGACGAACGTCTGGCTGACCGGTATCACACGCACTGTGATCCGCGCCTGAATGCCGCGCAATCGCTCGAACTGGCGTTCCTGCTGGCCGAGATGCTCAATCTCGAAGCAGAACAGCGCCGGGCTGCTGCATGATGAAAGGCTGGCGCCGGAAATCCGGTGCCAGCTTTTTCGCGGCCGGGATTGCACGGGCCGATACGCAGTGTGTTGCTTTCGACGAAGATCGTGGGCATCAGACGAACTTCACTTGGCGTTCACCGCGCCGCTGGTTATAGGCACGCCATGCTGATGAAGACCCGTACCTTCCGCTCGCCCGTTCGTATCGCAATCCTCGCGACGGCCGCTACTGCCATGATGCTGACTGCCGGTTGCGGTGGCGGATCGCGTGTCAACAAGGGTACATCCTACGTCGCGCGCGATGTGGAAACGCTTTACGCGGCGGCGAAGGATCGCCTCGATCGCGGCCAGGCGCGGCAGGCGGCGGCGCTGTTTGACGAAGTCGAACGGCAGCACCCTTATTCGCCGTGGGCCCGTCGCGCCCAGATGATGAGCGCGTTCTCTTACTACGTCGCGAAAAACTACAACCAGTCGATCCAGTCGGCCCAGCGGTTCCTTTCGATCCATCCGGGCAACAAGGATGCGGATTATGCGTATTATCTCATCGCGCTCTGCTATTACGAGCAGATCAGCGATGTGCAGCGCGATCAGAAGATCACCGATCAGGCTTTGACCGCGCTGACGGATGTGGTTCGCCGCTATCCCAATACGAAGTACGCAAACGATGCGACACTGAAGATCGATCTGGTGCACGATCACCTGGCTGGCAAGGAAATGGAAATTGGCCGTTTCTACGAAAAGTCCGGGCAGATGATCGCGGCGCGTATCCGTTTCCAGACTGTGGTCGACAAGTACCAGACCACCAGCCACACGCCGGAAGCGCTTTATCGCCTGACGGAAACCAGCCTCTCGCTGGGGATTCCGGAAGAAGCCAAAAAATATGCCGCCGTGCTGGGCACCAACTACCCGGGTAGCGAATGGTACGATCGCGCATACAAGCTGATGAACAAGTACGCGCCGGGCGCTGAGGCGAGCTGACCGTTCGGTTATCTCGTCATCCCCGGCCCGGTTGTGCGCAACTTGCCGGTAACCGGTGACGGGCTGGAACGCTTGGGTTAGAACGGTATCCCGATGCTGAGCCAGCTTTCCATACGTAACATCGTGTTGATCGAATCGCTGGATCTGGCTTTCGGGTCGGGTCTGGGCGTGCTGACCGGTGAAACCGGTGCAGGCAAATCGATCCTGCTCGATGCGCTGGGCCTGATTCTGGGCAACCGGGCCGAGTCCGCGCTCGTGCGTGCCGGAGAAGATCAGGCAAGCGTTACCGCCAGTTTCGATTTCCCGACGTTGCCCGATGTCATCGGGGCTGTGCTGGCGGACGCAGATGTTGCGGTTGAAAGGGGTGAACCCCTGATTATCCGGCGCAGTCTGAAAGCGGACGGCGGAAGCAGGGCTTTCATCAATGACCAGCCAGTGGGCGTGGCGCTGCTGCGCGATATAGCGGCGGCTCTGGTCGAATTGCATGGGCAGCATGATGATCGCGGTCTGGTGAACCCGCGCGGGCATCGTGATCTGCTGGATCGCTATGCCGGGGCGGATATCGGTGGCATGGGTGAAGCATGGCGTGCCTGGCGCGCTGCTGGCGATGCACTGGCGCAGGCCCGCGCCGCGATTGAACAGGCCAAGGCGGATCAGGATCTCCTGCTGGCCCACCTCGCGGAATTGGCGGCGCTGGAGCCGGAAGAAGGGGAAGAGGCCGGTCTGGCGGGCGCCCGCGCCGATATGCAGAAGGGCGAAAAGCTGGCAGGCGATCTGGAGGATCTGCGCCATCTGTGGGACGGTTCGGATTCCGCGCTGGCCAGCCTGCGCGGCGGGGCACGGCGGCTTGATCGGATTGCGGGCGAACACCCCTTGCTGGCCGAAGCGTTGGAGGCGCTCGACCGTGCGGTGATCGAAGCAGGCGAAGCGGAAGAAAAACTCGCAGCCGCAGCCGAGGCTCTGCTGTTTGATCCATCGGAACTGGATCGCATCGAAACACGGCTGTTCGAATTGCGGGCTCTGGCGCGCAAACACCATTGTCAGGTTGATGATCTCCCGGAAAAAATGCGGGGCATGCGGCAGGCTCTCGATGCGATTGAAGGGGGCGAAGCCGAGATTTCGGCGCTGATCACAGCCGAACGCGCCAGTTATCAGGCATATTGTGAACGGGCAGAAGCGGTTCATCTGGCGCGCGCCGATGCTGCGGAACGTCTGGATCGGGCCGTGGCTGCAGAACTCGCGCCGCTGAAGCTCGATACCGCGCGGTTCCGCACGGTGGTGACCCGTTTGCCGGAAGAACGCTGGGGTGCGCAGGGGATCGACAGTGTCGAATTCCTTATTGCGACCAATCCCGGCGCCGATTTCGCGCCTCTGGCAAAAATTGCGTCGGGCGGCGAACTCTCGCGCTTCATTCTGGCGCTGAAAGTGGCGCTGGCGGAGCAGGGTGGCGCGGCGACGATCATTTTCGACGAGATCGATCGCGGGGTTGGCGGGGCGGTTGCCTCGGCTATCGGCGAACGGCTTGCGCGGCTGGCCAACGGCGGGCAATTGCTGGCGGTCACGCACAGCCCGCAGGTCGCCGCACGTGGGGGCACGCACTACATGATCGCGAAATCCTCCGAAGGCACGGTAACGCGCACGTCTGTGATGCTGCTGGACGCGGCAGGGCGGCAGGAAGAAATCGCACGCATGCTGTCGGGCGCGGAAATCACCGCAGAAGCGCGGGCACAGGCTGATCGGCTGCTTGAAGGCGTATGATCGCGGGCTGGCCCGGCTATAGTTTTACGGCATTATCTGTCACAGATTCGTTGCCGCCACGCCAATCGAGTTACTTATGCCCGTCGATATCACCGAAGCCGATGCCGCCAACGAACTGATGCGCCTCGCGCGGCAGATTGCCCTGCATAACCGGCTGTATCACGCGGAAGATTCGCCCGAGATTTCGGATGCGGAATATGATGCGCTGGTGCGCCGCAATACCGAGCTGGAAACCGCGTTTCCCCATTTGATCAGGCCCGACAGCCCCTCCCGCCAAGTGGGGCACGAGATTGCCGCATCACCCTTGTCCAAGGTCGCGCACGAGGTGCGCATGATGAGCCTCGACAATGCCTTTACGGATGAGGAAGTGGCCGACTTCGTCGGTCGTGTCCGCCGGTTCCTCAACCTTGCACCGGATGAGGTGGTGGCGATGACGGCGGAAGACAAGATCGACGGGCTGTCCTGCTCGCTCCGGTACGAAAACGGCAAACTCGTGCGTGCGGCCACGCGTGGCGATGGGCAGGTGGGGGAAGATGTCACCGCCAATGTCGCGCATATTGGCGATATTCCGCAGCAGTTGCAGGGCGATGCGCCAGCCGTGTTTGAAGTGCGCGGCGAAGTCTACATGTCCAAGGCCGACTTTCACGCACTAAACGCGGCGCAAACGGCCGCAGGTGGCAAGGTTTTCGCCAATCCGCGCAATGCCGCCGCCGGATCGCTGCGCCAGAAAGATGCCTGGGTCACGGCAAAGCGGCCCTTGCGGTTCTGGGCGCATGGTTGGGGCGCGGCAAGCCACGTTCAGGGCACGACCCAGCAGGACGTGATGGCACGGATCGCCGCATGGGGATTACCGATTTCGCCGGAACTGGTCCGCTGCGATACGCTGGAGGCGATGCTGGCGGCCTATGCCCGCATTGCGACGGGGCGGGGCGATCTGCCTTATGAGATCGACGGGGTCGTCTACAAGGTCGACCGGCTCGATTGGCAGCAACGGCTGGGGTTCGTCGCCAAGGCCCCGCGTTGGGCGATTGCGCGCAAATTTCCGGCGGAACGGGCAGAAACCGTGGTTGAGGCTATCGACATCCAGGTTGGCCGCACCGGCAAGCTGACCCCGGTTGGGCGATTGGCTCCGGTGCTGGTTGGCGGCGTAACCGTCACCAACGTGACCTTGCATAATCGCGACGAGATCGCGCGTCTGGGTGTGCGCGTAGGCGATCGCGTGGTGATCCAGCGCGCAGGCGATGTGATCCCGCAAGTGGTCGACAATCTTACGCGCGATGTCGTGCGTGATCCGTTCCCGTTCCCTGATCATTGCCCTGAATGCGGCAGCGAGGCGGTGGCTGAGGAAGGCGAGGTCGACGTGCGCTGCACCGGGGGGCTCATCTGCCCGGCACAACGGACGGAGCGGCTCAAGCATTTCGTCAGCAGGGGCGCGCTCGATATCGATGGGCTGGGCGAGAAGACGATCGATCAGTTCTTTGCATTGGGCTGGCTCGAAAGCCCGGTGGATATCTTCCGTCTGCGCAAACGGCGCGATGCCATTCTTGCGCTGGATGGCTGGCAGGACAAGTCTGTGGACAACCTGTTGAAAGCGATCGAGAACCGGCGACAGCCGGATGCCGCGCGGCTGCTGTTCGGGTTGGGCATCCGCCATGTCGGTACGGTCACCGCGCGCGATCTGATGAAGAATTTCCATACCTTGCCTGCGTTGCGCGATGCTGCGGAACAGGCGCAGGCGGGAGACGGCGAGGCCGCCGGTCTGCTGACATCCATAGAAGGGGTTGGCCCGGCCGTAGTGGAGGCGCTGGGCGACTTCTTCCACGAAGACCATAACCGGGAGGTGTGGGACGATCTTCTTTCGGAAGTCGCGCCGCCACCCTACATCGTGGAAACCCGAGACAGCGCGGTGGCGGGCAAGACCGTTGTATTTACCGGCAAGCTCGAAACCATGAGCCGCGATGAAGCCAAGGCCCAGGCCGAGGCGCTGGGGGCGAAGGCTGCCGGTTCCGTTTCGCCGAAAACCGATCTTGTGGTCGCCGGTCCGGGGGCAGGGTCCAAGCTCAAGAAAGCGGCAGATCTCGGCATTGCAGTGATCGACGAGGCGGCCTGGGCGGAAATCGTCCGGGCTGCGGGATAAGCCCTGCCGACACATCTTGTTCGCCATCAGCGTGTGATTTACCACCGCCGGTATCATAACAATTCCATAATAGCCGGGGGGCACAGATGCAGGGGTGGAGTGAAGCGGATATTCCCGATCTTACGGGACAGCGCGTACTGGTGACAGGCGGGGCAAGCGGGATTGGCTATGAAGCCGCGCGGGCATTGGCACTGCATGGCGCGCATGTGATCCTGAGCGACCGGAACGAACAGGGCGGGATCGACGCATTGGCGCGGATTCGGGCCTTGCGCCGCGATGCCGTGGTGGAGTTTCGCCTGCTCGATCTTTCAAGCCAGCAGGCGGTGCGGGATTTTGCCCAGGCCTTCGTGGCGGAAGGCGGCAAGCTGGACATTCTGATTAACAATGCGGGCATTCAACCGATCAGTGAACGGCGCACCACTGAAGACGGTTTCGAGCTGACTTTTGGCATAGGGCATTTCGGCCATTTCACGCTGACGGCCTTGCTGATGCCGCTGCTCGAAGCCGCTGCCGCGCCGCGCGTGGTGACGGTGTCCAGCATGGTGCATGCACGCGGGTGGATCGATTGGGACGATCTCCAGATGGAGAAAGATTACCGCGCGCAGCGGGCCTATAACCAGACCAAGCTGGCCAACCTGTTCTTTGCACGGGAACTGCAGCGGAGAGTCGATCAGGCAGGTGGGAAGATCAGCAGTATGGCGGTCCACCCAGGTGTGGCGCAGACCTCAATCGGGGCCAATCGCAGGCAGTTGGGGCAATATAGGCTGGGGGATCACATTGTCAGCGGTATTCTGAAAGTGGTGATGCCTTATCTGGGGCAGCCTGCGGCGCAGGGTGCCTTGCCAACGCTTTACGCGGCATCCTCACCAGCGGTGAAAGGCGGGGGCTTCTATGGGCCGCAGGGATTCGGAGAAATGAAGGGCCCACCGGGACCGGCGGTGATCAAGCCTGCGGGGCAGGACATGGCGGCAGCGAAGCGGCTTTGGGAAATTACCGAGGAAACGACGGGCATCCGCTTCTTGCCGTGGTAGGGCAGGAAGCGGTTGCCGATCAGGTATAGGGCCGGTCAGGCGGCAGGCGTGGGGTAGTGGAACACGCAGAGTTTGTTGCCTTCGAGATCGCGGCAATAACCGAAGGTGGCGCCATTGCCCCTGTCGCTGACATCGCCTTCGTTGGTGCCGCCCAGTTCCAGAACCTTGGCATGGAAGGCCGCCGCCTTGTCGACGCTGTCAAAGACAAAGCCGCACATGGTGCCATTGCCCACGGTGGCATCGTTGCCGTCGAAGGGGCGAAACACCCCGAACAGCGATGCTCCATTGCCGTAGAGACGTCCGCCGCGCGGTGAATCGAACATGGGCTGCCAGCCTGCCGAACCCAGTAATGCGTCGTAAAAAGCCAATGCCTTATCAACATCATTGGTACCCACCGTGAAATAACCGGTGTTTGCCATACTCTTTCTCTCCCTTGGAAATGCGGCAGGGGCAGTGGCCGTCGCAGCCGCTGTACCCCTGCCAATCGTGTCACGCCGCAGCGAGGGCCTGTTCGATATCCGCGATGATATCGTCAATGTGTTCAATGCCCACGGAAATCCGCACCAGATCTTCCGAGACGCCCGCTTTGGCCAGTTCTTCGGGGCCCAGCTGCCGGTGCGTGGTGGAGGCCGGGTGACAAGCCAGTGATTTGGCGTCCCCGATATTCACCAGTCGCAGGATCATCTGCAAAGCATCGATGAAGCGCCCGCCTGCTTCCTTGCCGCCCTCTATCCCGAAGCTGAGGATGCCGGAAGCCTGCCCGCCGCAGATCTTCTGGGCCAGAGCATGGAAAGGGCTGTCGGGCAGCCCGGCATAATTGACCCAGCGGACTTTCGGGTGCGCGGAAAGGTATTGCGCCACCTTGAGGGCATTCTCGCAGTGCCGTTCCATGCGCAGGCCCAGTGTTTCCAGCCCTTGCAGGATCAGGAATGCGCTGTGCGGCGAAAGCGCCGCACCGGTGTTGCGCAGGGGGACAACGCGGGCACGGCCAATGTATGCGGCCGGCCCCAGCGCCTCGGTATAGACCACCCCGTGATAGGAAGGATCGGGTTCGCTCAGCAGCGGGAATCGGGCCTTGTTGGCGGCCCAGTCGAATTTGCCGGAATCGACGATAATCCCGCCGATCGTCGTGCCGTGCCCGCCGATGTACTTGGTCAGCGAATGGACAACGATGTCCGCCCCATATTCAAACGGCCTGCAGAGATAAGGCGACGCGACCGTGTTATCGACGATGACCGGCACGCCATGGCGATGGGCGATTTCGGCGATGGCCTGGATGTCTACGACGTTGCCTGCCGGGTTGCCGATCGATTCGAGGAAGATCGCCTTGGTGTTCGCATCGATGGCGGCTTCCATTCCGGCAAAATCATCATGACTGACCAGCCGGGTTTCGATGCCCTGTCGCGGAAAGGTGTGCACGAAGAGATTGTATGTGCCGCCGTAAAGCTGCGAAACCGATACAATATTGTCGCCAACGCCCGCAATTGTCTGAATGGCATAGGCAATCGCGGCCATGCCCGATGCCAGCGCCAGGGCCCCGATGCCGCCTTCCATTTCCGCGATGCGCGCTTCCAGCACGGCAGTTGTCGGGTTCATGATGCGGGTATAGATGTTGCCCGGTACTTTCAGGTCAAACAGATCCGCGCCGTGTTGCGTATCATCAAATGTGTACGAGGTCGTCTGGTAGATCGGCACAGCGGCGGCTTTGGTCGTCGCTTCGGACGTATAGCCGTGGTGCAGGGCCAGCGATTCGAGTTTCATTTCTCTCTCCTGTTGCGACATGCGATGTTCCCGGGCGTCTTAGAGGCTGCCCCGGGCGAAGGTCAAAGCGGATCAGTGCTGTTGCGGGTTGCCGGGCAGGGAATGCATCACGCCGCCGGCAAATGGTGTCCAGTAACCGGTGCGGATACCGGCCGCGGCCAGAGTGTTGCTGGTCCACTGGTTGCAGGTGTTGAACACGGTGTAGCGGAACGGTGCATCGTAGAAGACATCGTGCGTGGTATAGCCATGATAACGCTTGCGCGTGTCGCGCCGGGGCATGCTGGCCTCGATCTGTTGCACCAGTAACCGGTATTCATCTGCGCTGATGCGGAAACCGCGGATATATTTGCCGGGACGGGGCTGAACGTAATGCGATACGTGCAACAGGCCATCGCCGCCCAATGCGATGATGCGCAGCACGGTCAGCGGGGACAGATCCGACCAGGTCGGTGTATTGAGAAACACGTCCCGTTCGCCCCACGAAATCGAAAGATGCGTGTAGGGGCGATCCCGATCATCGATCTCCGAAACAGGGAAATCGGGGCGCCAGTCCTTCTGCGCGGTGACCAGTGGCACAATGATCGCGGTGTGTACGCCATTGGTTTCGACCATGATATCGATCCCGCTGTCGGGCTGTTTCCAGTCCGCATTGCGCGGGATCATTGATCCGATCCATGCCGAAAGCAGGAAGATCACAATAATCGAGAAGAACGCTGCCAGAAGGCGCAGCGTCCAGCGTTTCACCATGACCGTGACCATTCGGGCAAGTGCCGGGGCCGGCTGGCATGAGAACGCGATACGGGGCGCTTGCGCAGCCACAGGATCGACCAGTCGCCATTGGTCAGGCGTGCGGACAGGCGCATGCCTGCCCTGGCATAGGCGCGCCGCACCTGATCTTCCTGTGTGGTGAGCAGGCCGGACAGCAGAATGCTGCCCCCAGGCACGACCGCTCTGCCGAAGTCGGTGGCCAGTTCGACAAGCGGCCCGGCAAGAATATTGGCGATCAGCAGGTCATAGGGCGCGCGCGACTGCAGCACCGGATCGGCCATGCCATCGGCGATGACCATGGTCAGCGCGTTGGGACCTGCCCCCATGCGAACCCCGTTCAATGCGGCGTTGTCCGACACCACATCCGCGCAGACCATATCGATATCGCTCGCCGTGGCGAGCGCGCGAGGCCACAAATTTAGCCCGGCAAAGGCCAGCAGGCCGGTGCCCGTGCCGATATCCACGAGATTGCGGACGATCATTCCGCGTTTTTTCATCGCGTCCAGCATGGTCAGGCACCCGGCGGTGGTTTCGTGTTGCCCCGTCCCGAAAGCCTGGCTGGCGGGAATCGCGAAATTCACGACTCCGTGCTCGTCGGTTTGCGGATGTTCCGGGGTGCGGACATGGAATCGCCCGGCACGGATGGGGGGAACGCCTTCCTGACTTAAGGTGACCCAATCCTGTGGCGGTAATTTTTCGATTTGCAGTTTCGGCGCGCCAGCGGCGAACAATGCAGTGAGGGCCGCCTTGTCCGCTTTTAACGGTTTGCGTGGCAACCACGCTTCGAGTTGCCATTCTTCGGGCCTGTTTTCAGCGATTTCGCTGCCGGAAAGCACGATATCCGGGTCCCAATCCAGCGCTTCTTCATGCGCAACCAGCGCCGATTGAATAATTTCGCGGGGGGCGAGGGCGGTGATTTTCCATGTGTCAGTCATTTCAACTCTGCCCTAGCGCGCCTTTTCACGAACGGAAACTACTCTCCGACCGCTTGCCTTGGCGTACCTTTTCATTATGGGGGTTTCGAATCTTTCGCGCCAGCAGGTGGCGCTCACATGCAATCAGGAAGGCGAGAATGGCAAACCGTCCGCTGTCACCGCATCTGCAGATCTGGAAATGGGGTCCGGCCATGCTGGTTTCCATCCTTCACCGTGTGACCGGTGACGGGATGGCGCTAGTGGGCCTGTTCGTCATGTTGTGGTGGCTCGGCGCCCTCGCAGCGGGGCCCGAATACTATGAAACCTTCGTTTCGCTGATCACGTCGCCGCTGGGCTATGTCGTGCTGGTGGGGCTGACCTGGGCGTTCTTTACGCACCTGATGTCGGGCCTGCGTCACTTCGTGCTCGATATCGGTGCGGGTTATGAACTTCAGATCAACAAGGTCTGGTCCATTCTCGCTCCGGTTATCGCCATCATCCTCACCGTCGGCTTCTGGGCCGTGGTTTGCACTCGCTGAGGCCAGGATACCATGGGTAACGGAACTTCCATCGGACGCGTACGGGGCCTGGGCTCCGCGCATAGCGGCGCGCATCACTGGCTGTTGCAGCGCTTCACCGCCGTCGGCAATCTGCTGTTGATGGCGTGGTTTATCATTTCGGTCCTGCTTCTGCCGGACCTCAATTATACCACTGCACGCGAATGGCTGTCCGCGCCGGTCCCGGCAACGGCCATGGCATTGCTGATCATCAGCACGTTCTGGCACGCGCGGCTGGGCCTGCAGGTTGTGATTGAAGACTACGTGCACGACCATGGCACCAAGTTTGCCGTGATTGCGCTGCTCAACCTTGCCGTATTCGCCGGGGCGGGTTTCGCTCTGTTCTGCGTCGTTCGTCTTGCGCTGGGAGGCGCGTAACATGGCTTCCGCATCTACTCAGGCCGCATACAAGATTATCGATCACACCTATGATACGGTGGTTGTCGGCGCTGGCGGCTCTGGTCTGCGCGCTACGATGGGTTCGGCTGAAGCCGGTCTGAAAACCGCCTGCATCACCAAGGTGTTCCCGACCCGTTCGCATACCGTGGCGGCGCAGGGTGGTATTGCCGCGTCGCTCGGCAACAACTCGCCGGACCACTGGACCTGGCACATGTACGACACCGTGAAGGGGTCGGACTGGCTGGGCGATCAGGACGCGATCGAATACATGGTGCGCGAAGCGCCGCAGGCGGTTTACGAGCTTGAACATGCCGGTGTGCCGTTCAGCCGCAACGCCGATGGCACGATTTACCAGCGCCCGTTCGGCGGTCACATGCAGAATATGGGGGAAGGCCCGCCGGTGCAGCGCACTTGTGCTGCCGCCGACCGTACCGGCCACGCCATGCTGCACGCGCTTTATCAGCAGTCGCTGAAGTACGATGCAGACTTCTTCATCGAATACTTCGCGATCGACCTGATCATGGAAAACGGCCCTGATGGCGTTCCGGTCTGCCGTGGCGTGATCGCCATGTGCATGGACGATGGTTCGATCCACCGTTTCCGCAGCCACGCCGTTGTGCTCGCCACTGGCGGATACGGACGCAGCTATTTCACCGCGACCTCGGCCCACACCTGCACCGGCGACGGTGGCGGGATGGTACTGCGCGCGGGCCTGCCGATGCAGGACATGGAATTCGTGCAGTTCCACCCTACGGGGATTTACGGTGCGGGCGTGTTGATCACCGAAGGCGCGCGCGGCGAAGGTGGTTATCTCACCAACTCCGAGGGTGAGCGTTTTATGGAACGCTATGCGCCGTCGGCCAAGGATCTCGCCAGCCGCGACGTTGTGTCGCGTTCGATGGCGATGGAAATCCGCGAAGGTCGCGGTGTAGGCCCGCACAAGGACCATATCTACCTTCACCTCGATCATATCGATCCCAAGGTGCTGGCAGAACGTCTGCCCGGCATTACCGAAAGCGGCAAGATTTTCGCTGGCGTGGATCTGGCCCGCCAGCCTTTGCCCGTGGTTCCGACTGTGCATTACAACATGGGCGGTATCCCCTGTAACTATCACGGCGAAGTCGTCACCATCGGTGCCGATGGGAACCCGGAAACGGTTGTGCCGGGTCTGTTCGCTGTGGGCGAAGCCGCCTGCGTGTCCGTCCACGGTGCAAACCGTCTCGGATCGAACTCCCTGATCGATCTCGTGGTGTTCGGCCGTGCGACCGGCCATCGCCTGAAGGAACTGATCAAGCCGGGCACGGCCCACAACGGTCTACCCAAGGATTCGGCCGATCTGGCGCTGGGCCGCCTCGATCACTTCCGCAATGCCAAGGGGGGTTCTCCCACCGCGGAAGTCCGCACCGAAATGCAGCGTACCATGTCGGCCCATGCCGCTGTGTTCCGCACGGATGAACTGATGGCCGAAGGCGTGACCAAGCTGGCCGATACCTACAAGCGCATGCAGGACATTCACGTGTCTGACCGTTCGCTGATCTGGAATTCGGACCTGATCGAAACGCTGGAACTCGATAACCTGATCTCGCAGGCCAGCGTCACGATGAGCGGCGCCTACGCCCGCAAGGAAAGCCGCGGCGCCCATGCGCACGAGGATTTCCCGAACCGTGACGATGCCAACTGGATGAAGCACACCGTTGGCTGGTTCAACGGATGGGGCGGCAAGGGCGGCGAGGTGAAGCTCGATTACCGTCCGGTCCACGAATTCACGCTGACCGACGATGTTCAGTACATCAAGCCCAAGGCCCGCGTATATTGATATCGGAAGGCGCGCTGGAGAGCCCGGCGCGCCTTTTCGCTTATCCCGGGGGATCGTTTCCCATGCCCGACAGGGATAACCCTTCCAGTCCGCGCGGAGAAACGCATGAAGACCATCATGCCTTCGCCCTGCGTGCCCGGGCAGACCGGCGCGCCCGCGCGCAGGCGCTGGGCGTGGATGATGCGTTCGTTTCGCGTTTGGTAGACAGCTTCTATGCCCGGATCAGGGCGGATGAGCTGTTGGGGCCGATTTTTTCGGCCAAAGTTACCGACTGGGATGGGCATCTGGGGCAGATGAAGCGGTTCTGGCGTTCCATCCTGTTCAGCAGCGCCGAATATTCCGGCAATCCCATGCCCAAACATGTCGCCATATCCGGTCTCGATCGGCAGCATTTCGCCCACTGGCTCGACCTGTTTTACAGCACATTGCGCGCCGAAGGGGCGAGTGAGGAGGCGGTGCGACTGGTCGGGGAACGCGCGCGCATGATCGCGGACAGTCTGCTGACAGGGATCGCGTTGCACAGGGACGGGCTGGTGGGATCGAGGGCCGGGGCCGATTTGCCCCATCCCTGAGCGTTGGGCTTAACGCCAGCGCAGCATGTCCGGTTGCAACTGATCGACGGATGTTACGCCCATCAGCTTCATATCGCGGATAATTTCATCCTGAAGAATAGCCACCGCGCGTTCCACCCCGGCATAACCCGCCGCCGCCAGCGCATAGAGATAGAGGCGTCCGCCCGAAGCGGCCGTGGCCCCTGCGCACAGGCTTTTCAGCACGTGCGTGCCACGCTTCACACCACCATCGCAGATGATCTCGATTTTTCCGCCGACCGCGTCGACGATTTCGCGCAACTGGTCGAACGGGGCGCGGCTGCCGTCCAATTGACGACCGCCGTGATTGGATATCATGATCGCGTCGGCACCGATTTCCACGGCCCGGCGTGCATCGCCCGCGCTCATCACCCCTTTGAGGCAGAAAGTACCGCCCCATTCCTGACGGATCTGCGCTGCGGTATCCCAGCCCATCGATTGATCGAGCATCGATGTGAAATAATCGCCAATCGACATGGCCTTGCGCGAATCCGCCTGAAAATGCGTTTCCAGCATCGGCATGCGAAATTTTTCGCGCAGGAGGTAATCCAGCGCCCAGCGCGGTTTGATCGCATAGGAGAAGAACGACGAAGGCGTGAAACTTGGCGGGCTCGAGAAGCCGCTGCGCAGGCACCGTTCGCGTTTGCCGCCGACGATGGTGTCGACAGTCAGTGCGATCGCATCGAACCGGGCATCCTTGCACCGCTGAATCATGGACGCATTCAGGCCCTTGTCCTTGTGGACATAAAGCTGGAACATCTTGGGGCCCTGGGTGATCGCGGCGATTTCTTCGACGCTGACTGTCGCCAGACTGGAAATGCCGCACCACAGCCCGAATTTGTGCGCTGCCCGGGCGACGGCCCGTTCCCCTTCCCAATGGAACACCCGCTGCAAGGCTGTGGGGGAGAGGACAAGGGGAAGGGCGCTTTTGCGGCCCATGATCGTGCAGGAGGTATCGATATCGGCGACGCCTGCCAGCACATTGGGGACCAGATCGGCGGAAGCATAAGCCGCGGTGTTACGGGCGCGGGTCAATTCATCGTCACCGGCGCCGTCGATGTAATCGAAGACGGGCCAAGGCAGTCGGGACTTGGCGAGAAGCCGGAAATCGTCGATGTTGTGACAGTCTTTGAGCCGCATGGACAAGAGCTAGCATGATGAAACGCAGATGCAACTGGCATTGCCGATGAGTCAGCTAGCGTTCATTCGTCGCTCATAAAAAACGGTTCATCGCAACGGAGAGGATGCATCATGCGTGAGCGAAGTCCCGGAATAAAGCTTCTGTTCGCTGTTCTGATCGGTGCGGCACTGATCATTCCCCTGGTATTCGTCTATGCACTGGTCAGCGATCGGCAGGGCCAGTCGCGTATCGCGCAGGACAGCATTACCGCCGGTTGGGGCAGCCCCCAGATCGTTGCAGGGCCGGTCGTGGTGGTGCCGTTCAAGACCACACAGGTTCAGAATGAGGAAGTTGCCGGAAAGACGGTCAGCCGCACGATCGAGGTGGAACGGTTGCTGTATATTTCTCCGGTTTCCAATACCGTAACAACCGCTTTGAAACCGCAGGAACGGCGCAAATCCATTTATCGCAGCGTGTTGTTTGAAGCCAATGTGGCGGGCAAGGCGAACTTTGCCCTGCCGCCCGATCTCCCGCGGTTCGGCGTTACGCCGGAGCGGCTCGAATGGGATCGCGCGGAACTTCGCATGGGCGTTTCGGATGCGCGCGGCCTGACCAAAGGCGGCCGGTTTACGGCCAACGGGCAACCGCTCTCGGTGGAACCGGGCCGTGGACCGGGCGCCACCAGCGGGCAGGGCTTCTTTGCGTTTCTCAATTGGGACGGGAAGGCACCGCTCAATGTCGATTATGCGTTCAGTCTGCGAGGCAGCCGTTCGTTGAGCATGGTGCCGCGCGGCGGCCAGACCAAGTGGGACGTGGCATCGACCTGGCCGAGCCCGAGCTTCAGCGGGGCGTTCCTGCCCGAAAGCCGCAGCATTTCGGACAAGGGATTCAAGGCCTCCTACACGGTCGACAAGCTCGCGCTGGGACAAGCGCCAGTGGCTGATGAAGACCTCGGTCCGCCGGTCATCACCGATGATCTGAACGGGTCGTATTCGTCCGTAAACGTCATGGCGGCGGAACGGGCGGAAACGATCAACGGGCAATCGCTGGCTGTTACGGTCGGTCTTGTCGAACCGGTCGATCTTTACAGCCGCGTGGACCGTTCGGTGAAGTACGGTTTCCTGTTTATCGGCTTCACCTTCCTGGCCTTCCTGATGTTCGATGTCGTTGCGGGCGCACGTGTTTCCGCGGCCGAATATCTCCTGACCGGGGCCGGGCTGGTACTGTTCTTCGTGCTGCTTCTGGCATTTGCCGAAGTGATCGGATTTACAGCAGCCTATCTACTGGCCAGTGCGGCGATCATCGGCCTGCTGACAGCCTACAGCGCTGCGGTGCTGGGAAGCTGGCGCCGCGCAGGCTTTATCGGGGCGCTACTGTTGGGTCTCTATGCGCTGCTCTACGTCCTGCTCAGCCTCGAGGCGTGGTCGCTGTTGATCGGCGCGGTCCTGCTGTTCGTGGCGCTGGCTGGCGTGATGTACGCAACGCGCGGGGTCAACTGGTCGGCCGTCGGCCGCAGCAGTGAAGAACCCGCTATCCCGGCCCAGTCCACAGGGGCTTAACGCCGCCTGATTCGGGTTGCAGGTTGCACGACGGGCTCCGATACATATCGGGGCCCGTCATTTGCATCGGCCTGTTGTTTCCGGGTTGCTTGCTTTTCGACCGCTTTGGCGCGTTTCTCGGCAGCCTTTCGTTCCTGCGTTGCACGCTTTTCCGCTTCGCGGCGTTCGCGTGCGGCGCGTCTGTCTTCCGCCTTGCGCTGATCCGCTGCGCGTTCAGCCGCGTCCTCAAACTGTTCGTTCGCGCGCTTGTCCGCGATTTTCTGTTCGGCTGCGGCAACCCTGTCGGTTGCGACTTCCGCCATCGCGGTCTGTTGCGCCACCACCCGGTCGGTCTTGATGGCTTGGATATCTTCCGGCGGTGCGGGGCGTGCGGGGTAGGCGCATCCTTTTTGATGGCCGAGGCCCTTGAGGTAAGCGCGCCGCATCATTCCGCCGATCACTGCGTCGCGCAATTTTCGTTCGTGCGCCCGCGCGCCGGAAACTTCGCGGATCAGCCCGCGGAACGGAATGAACCGCCCGACGGCCCATTGGGCTATGCGCCCGGCATTTACGTCTCGTTGCTGTACATCGGCGGTGTCGAGATCTTCCCCCAGCACAATGTCGAGCTTTTCGACCGCTGCGACGATATCGCCGCAGCCCTCCAGCCCCGCCATATCGTAAGGCGCGGCGCGGGCCTGCACGAGCAGTTCGGGGATTTCGTCCCGCGCCAGATTAAGATCGGTGAGCGGTGTCAGCGCGACATCCCCCGCAGATACGGAATCATCCGTTACCGGCTTATCCAGTGGGGATGGCTGCGCTTCCTGAGCGAGAATGGCGGATGCCTGCACCAGCGCGCAGGCACCCAGAACGGTGGGGATCAATCGCATTCAAAACAATGTATAAGACTTGTCAGAGATCGGCAAAGGTATCGCACTTGTCCTCGTCGCCCGACTGCAGTCCGCGCTGGAGCCATTCCTTGCGCTGGGCGCTGCTGCCGTGAGTGAAGGCGGCTTCGACTGGACGCTGGCCCGATTTGCTCATCAAAGTGTCATCGCCGATCTGATGGGCCGCATTCAGGCCTTCCTCGATATCGCCGGGCTCAATCAGATCCTTGTTCTTGGCCGCCCAGACCCCGGCATAGCAATCCGCCTGCAATTCCATGCGCACCTGAAGCTGGTTGGCGGCATTGGGGTTGCGCTGCTGCGCCTGGCGGACCTGATCGGCAATGCCGGTCATGGTCTGGATATGATGCCCATATTCATGCGCCATCACGTATGCCCGTGCGAAATCGCCGCCCGCCCCAAGGCGCTGTTCCATTTCCCGATAGAAATCGGTGTCGATATAGATTCCGCTGTCGCTGGGGCAATAGAAGGGCCCCATCGCGCTTTGCGCTGCGCCGCAGCCTGAACTGCCCGCTTGCGAATAGAAGACCAGCTTGGGTTGCTGGAACGGGATGTTAGCCTGTTTGAACAGGGGTTCCCATGTCGCGTTGAGCGAAGCGAGCGCGGCGCAACTTTCGCGGCTGAGCGGGTCGCTGTTGCAGCTTTCTTCCGTCGTCTTGCCGCCCTGGGCGGGGGCAGCGGCTTCACCACCCTGCTGCTGCACCTGCTGGAGGCCGCCCAGCATCTGTGCGGGATCGACTCCGAACACGAGCGCCGCGATGGCGATGATGATGATGGAGCCGCAACCCAGCTTGCCACCACCGCCACCGGGGAAACGCATACCGCCGCCCATGCCGCGCTGGTCTTCGACGCGGATATTACCGGGGTTGAAATCCTTGAGCCGCATCGCTGCCTCCCTCAATCATATTGCACTTGCGAAAAGGACTGGACCTTTTCGGTGACTCTGGCGCATGCCTTGTTTGTCCACATGCAAGGAGTCGAGGATGTTTCTCAAGGGAAAACGCGCATTGGTTACCGGGTCGACATCCGGGATCGGTCTTGCAATTGCCCGGGCGCTGGCGGCCGAAGATGCTGAAACCGTGATCACGGGCTTCGGTGATCAAGATGCGATCGCGGCAATCTGCGCGGAAATCGGTGCTGTGCACGTGGATGCGGATCTGACTCAGCCTGAAGGGGCCGAAACCCTGATGGCCGCTGCGGGCAACGTGGACATTCTCGTCAACAATGCGGGCATGCAGTTCGTTTCCCCGGTAGAAGATTTCCCGGTGGAGAAATGGGACAAGATTATCGCGCTGAATCTCAGTGCGGCGTTCCATACGATTCGTCTGGCGGTGCCTTATATGAAAGGGCAGGGGTGGGGGCGTATCATCAATACCGCCAGTGCCCATTCGCTCACCGCCTCGCCGTTCAAATCCGCCTATGTTGCGGCCAAGCATGGTCTGGCCGGGCTGACGAAGACCGTGGCGCTGGAACTGGCGCAAAGCGGGGTGACAGCCAATTGCGTCAGCCCCGGCTATGTCTGGACGCCACTGGTCGAAAACCAGATTCCCGACACCATGAAAGCGCGCAATCTGACACGCGAACAGGTGATCAACGACGTCCTGCTGGCGGGGCAACCCACCAAGCGGTTTACGCAGGTCGAGGATCTGGGGGCGATGGCGGTGTTTTTGTGCCGCGAGGAAGCGGGCAATATCACCGGTTCGAACTTCTCGCTCGATGGGGGCTGGACCGCGCAGTAAGCGGGTCTACTCCGGTCAGGAGGTGTGATCGCGACGGGGAATGCGCGCCTGCGTGAATCACAGCTATTGCGGTGGACGCAAGCGGGCCCTAGATGGGCCGCCACGATTCTACCCGGTACAGGAAAGCGGTGGCACCCATGGATATCCAGACAGGCCTTACATTCGACGACGTTCTGTTGCGTCCGGCCGAGAGTGATATCCTGCCTTCGCAAGCTGACACATCGACTCAGCTAACCCGTTCCATTCGCCTGAACATCCCGGTGCTTTCCGCCGCGATGGATACGGTGACGGAATCGGATATGGCGATTGTCATGGCGCAGTTGGGCGGCATCGGCGTGCTGCACCGCAATCTCACGATCGAACAGCAATGCACCGCAGTGCGTGCGGTGAAACGTTTCGAGAGCGGCATGGTGGTCAATCCGATCACGATCGCGCCGGATGCGACGCTGGGTGAAGCGCAGGCGCTCATGCTCGCCAACCGCATCAGTGGTATTCCGGTCGTGGAAAACGGCGGGAAGCTGGTCGGGATTCTGACCAACCGCGATGTCCGGTTTGCCGATAATCCCAATCAGCCGGTCCGCGAACTGATGACGCATGAACATTTGGCGACTGTGGCGCCGGGCGTCAGCCAGGAAGAGGCACGCCGCCTGCTTCATCAACGGCGGATCGAGAAACTGCTGGTTGTGGACGATGCCTATCGTTGCATTGGCCTGATCACGGTCAAGGATATCGAAAAGGCGGTGACATACCCCCACGCGACGAAGGACAGCGCAGGCCGCCTGCGCGTGGCTGCGGCGACGACTGTCGGCGACAAGGGCTTTGAACGAACAGAAGCGCTGATCGATGCAGAATGCGATGTCGTGATCATCGACACCGCGCATGGCCACAACCGCGAGGTTGCCAAGGCGGTCGAGCGGGTCAAGAAACTGTCCAATATCGTGCAGGTTGTGGCGGGTAATGTCGCAACCGCAGAGGCAACCCGTGCATTGATCGATGCGGGGGCGGATGCCGTGAAAGTCGGCATCGGGCCGGGCTCCATCTGCACTACGCGCATTGTCGCGGGTGTCGGTGTGCCGCAGCTGACCGCAATCATGGAAGCCGCTGAAGAAGCGGCGAAGGCTGGCGTTCCGGTGATCGGTGATGGCGGGCTGCGCACGTCGGGCGATGCGGCCAAGGCACTTGCCGCGGGCGCATCGTCGGTGATGATCGGTTCGCTCCTTGCCGGTACCGAGGAGGCGCCGGGTGAAACGTTCCTGTATCAGGGACGGGCCTACAAGGCCTATCGCGGCATGGGCTCGGTCGGGGCCATGGCGCGGGGCAGCGCTGACCGTTATTTCCAACAGGATATCAAGGATCAGATGAAGCTGGTTCCTGAAGGGATCGAAGGGCAGGTGCCGTACAAGGGGCCTGCGCGCGATGTGGTTCACCAGTTGGTCGGCGGCATCAAGGCAGCCATGGGCTACACCGGTTCCGCCACGATCGAGGATTTGCGCACCCGCGCGAAGTTTATCCGGATCACCAATGCCGGATTGTCGGAAAGCCACGTGCACGACGTATCGATCACGCGTGAGGCGCCGAACTATCCGACGCGGTAACGCCGCATGGAAGCGTTTTTGCCTTATCTGCTGATTCTGGTTGGCTGGAATCCCGCATCGCCGGCAGATAGCATGGAAGTGGCGCAATCGCTCCAGCCCAGCAGAGAAGCCTGTGAGGCGCAAGGCGCGGCCTTCATGGCAGGGCTCGGCAGGGCGGCGGACAAGGTCGCGGCGCAGCATCGCTATTTCTGTGTCGAAGCTCCGTCGCCTGCTGATTACGATGCCTTGATCGGTCGTGGACAATGACCCCTGCGGCACGCGTTCAGGCCGCTATCGAGGTACTGGATCTGGTCATCGATGCGGCCAGCGAACGCCGCGCCCCTGCCGACAGAATCGTGACCGAATGGTTCCGGACCCGGCGGTTTGCCGGATCGAAAGACCGGCGGGCGGTGCGGGAGCTGTTGTTCCGTGCGATCCGCGCCTGCGGGCCGGTTCCGGCGACAGGACGTGCGGCGATGCTGCGGCTGGTGGCAGACGACCCTTCGCTTGCCTCGTTGTTTGACGGATCGCGGCATGGCCCCGAACCGGTACGCGATGGCGAACCGGTGGCGGAAGGCGGAAGCGCGCCAGCGTGGCTGGAAAAGCGGCTTGTGGCATCCGGCATGGATGCTGCCGAACTTGCGACCCTGCTCGATCGCGCGCCGCTTGATGTCAGAGTGAACAGCCTTCGCGGCACCACGCCTTCACTTCCCGAAAACGGGGAGGCAACGCACGCCAGATTGGGTTTGCGCTATCCACATATGGGGGAAGGCCCGCCGGTGCAGCGCACTTGTGCTGCCGCCGACCGTACCGGCCACGCCATGCTGCACGCGCTTTATCAGCAGTCGCTGAAGTACGATGCAGACTTCTTCATCGAATACTTCGCGATCGACCTGATCATGGAAAACGGCCCTGATGGCGTTCCGGTCTGCCGTGGCGTGATCGCCATGTGCATGGACGATGGTTCGATCCACCGTTTCCGCAGCCACGCCGTTGTGCTCGCCACTGGCGGATACGGACGCAGCTATTTCACCGCGACCTCGGCCCACACCTGCACCGGCGACGGTGGCGGGATGGTACTGCGCGCGGGCCTGCCGATGCAGGACATGGAATTCGTGCAGTTCCACCCTACGGGGATTTACGGTGCGGGCGTGTTGATCACCGAAGGCGCGCGCGGCGAAGGTGGTTATCTCACCAACTCCGAGGGTGAGCGTTTTATGGAACGCTATGCGCCGTCGGCCAAGGATCTCGCCAGCCGCGACGTTGTGTCGCGTTCGATGGCGATGGAAATCCGCGAAGGTCGCGGTGTAGGCCCGCACAAGGACCATATCTACCTTCACCTCGATCATATCGATCCCAAGGTGCTGGCAGAACGTCTGCCCGGCATTACCGAAAGCGGCAAGATTTTCGCTGGCGTGGATCTGGCCCGCCAGCCTTTGCCCGTGGTTCCGACTGTGCATTACAACATGGGCGGTATCCCCTGTAACTATCACGGCGAAGTCGTCACCATCGGTGCCGATGGGAACCCGGAAACGGTTGTGCCGGGTCTGTTCGCTGTGGGCGAAGCCGCCTGCGTGTCCGTCCACGGTGCAAACCGTCTCGGATCGAACTCCCTGATCGATCTCGTGGTGTTCGGCCGTGCGACCGGCCATCGCCTGAAGGAACTGATCAAGCCGGGCACGGCCCACAACGGTCTACCCAAGGATTCGGCCGATCTGGCGCTGGGCCGCCTCGATCACTTCCGCAATGCCAAGGGGGGTTCTCCCACCGCGGAAGTCCGCACCGAAATGCAGCGTACCATGTCGGCCCATGCCGCTGTGTTCCGCACGGATGAACTGATGGCCGAAGGCGTGACCAAGCTGGCCGATACCTACAAGCGCATGCAGGACATTCACGTGTCTGACCGTTCGCTGATCTGGAATTCGGACCTGATCGAAACGCTGGAACTCGATAACCTGATCTCGCAGGCCAGCGTCACGATGAGCGGCGCCTACGCCCGCAAGGAAAGCCGCGGCGCCCATGCGCACGAGGATTTCCCGAACCGTGACGATGCCAACTGGATGAAGCACACCGTTGGCTGGTTCAACGGATGGGGCGGCAAGGGCGGCGAGGTGAAGCTCGATTACCGTCCGGTCCACGAATTCACGCTGACCGACGATGTTCAGTACATCAAGCCCAAGGCCCGCGTATATTGATATCGGAAGGCGCGCTGGAGAGCCCGGCGCGCCTTTTCGCTTATCCCGGGGGATCGTTTCCCATGCCCGACAGGGATAACCCTTCCAGTCCGCGCGGAGAAACGCATGAAGACCATCATGCCTTCGCCCTGCGTGCCCGGGCAGACCGGCGCGCCCGCGCGCAGGCGCTGGGCGTGGATGATGCGTTCGTTTCGCGTTTGGTAGACAGCTTCTATGCCCGGATCAGGGCGGATGAGCTGTTGGGGCCGATTTTTTCGGCCAAAGTTACCGACTGGGATGGGCATCTGGGGCAGATGAAGCGGTTCTGGCGTTCCATCCTGTTCAGCAGCGCCGAATATTCCGGCAATCCCATGCCCAAACATGTCGCCATATCCGGTCTCGATCGGCAGCATTTCGCCCACTGGCTCGACCTGTTTTACAGCACATTGCGCGCCGAAGGGGCGAGTGAGGAGGCGGTGCGACTGGTCGGGGAACGCGCGCGCATGATCGCGGACAGTCTGCTGACAGGGATCGCGTTGCACAGGGACGGGCTGGTGGGATCGAGGGCCGGGGCCGATTTGCCCCATCCCTGAGCGTTGGGCTTAACGCCAGCGCAGCATGTCCGGTTGCAACTGATCGACGGATGTTACGCCCATCAGCTTCATATCGCGGATAATTTCATCCTGAAGAATAGCCACCGCGCGTTCCACCCCGGCATAACCCGCCGCCGCCAGCGCATAGAGATAGAGGCGTCCGCCCGAAGCGGCCGTGGCCCCTGCGCACAGGCTTTTCAGCACGTGCGTGCCACGCTTCACACCACCATCGCAGATGATCTCGATTTTTCCGCCGACCGCGTCGACGATTTCGCGCAACTGGTCGAACGGGGCGCGGCTGCCGTCCAATTGACGACCGCCGTGATTGGATATCATGATCGCGTCGGCACCGATTTCCACGGCCCGGCGTGCATCGCCCGCGCTCATCACCCCTTTGAGGCAGAAAGTACCGCCCCATTCCTGACGGATCTGCGCTGCGGTATCCCAGCCCATCGATTGATCGAGCATCGATGTGAAATAATCGCCAATCGACATGGCCTTGCGCGAATCCGCCTGAAAATGCGTTTCCAGCATCGGCATGCGAAATTTTTCGCGCAGGAGGTAATCCAGCGCCCAGCGCGGTTTGATCGCATAGGAGAAGAACGACGAAGGCGTGAAACTTGGCGGGCTCGAGAAGCCGCTGCGCAGGCACCGTTCGCGTTTGCCGCCGACGATGGTGTCGACAGTCAGTGCGATCGCATCGAACCGGGCATCCTTGCACCGCTGAATCATGGACGCATTCAGGCCCTTGTCCTTGTGGACATAAAGCTGGAACATCTTGGGGCCCTGGGTGATCGCGGCGATTTCTTCGACGCTGACTGTCGCCAGACTGGAAATGCCGCACCACAGCCCGAATTTGTGCGCTGCCCGGGCGACGGCCCGTTCCCCTTCCCAATGGAACACCCGCTGCAAGGCTGTGGGGGAGAGGACAAGGGGAAGGGCGCTTTTGCGGCCCATGATCGTGCAGGAGGTATCGATATCGGCGACGCCTGCCAGCACATTGGGGACCAGATCGGCGGAAGCATAAGCCGCGGTGTTACGGGCGCGGGTCAATTCATCGTCACCGGCGCCGTCGATGTAATCGAAGACGGGCCAAGGCAGTCGGGACTTGGCGAGAAGCCGGAAATCGTCGATGTTGTGACAGTCTTTGAGCCGCATGGACAAGAGCTAGCATGATGAAACGCAGATGCAACTGGCATTGCCGATGAGTCAGCTAGCGTTCATTCGTCGCTCATAAAAAACGGTTCATCGCAACGGAGAGGATGCATCATGCGTGAGCGAAGTCCCGGAATAAAGCTTCTGTTCGCTGTTCTGATCGGTGCGGCACTGATCATTCCCCTGGTATTCGTCTATGCACTGGTCAGCGATCGGCAGGGCCAGTCGCGTATCGCGCAGGACAGCATTACCGCCGGTTGGGGCAGCCCCCAGATCGTTGCAGGGCCGGTCGTGGTGGTGCCGTTCAAGACCACACAGGTTCAGAATGAGGAAGTTGCCGGAAAGACGGTCAGCCGCACGATCGAGGTGGAACGGTTGCTGTATATTTCTCCGGTTTCCAATACCGTAACAACCGCTTTGAAACCGCAGGAACGGCGCAAATCCATTTATCGCAGCGTGTTGTTTGAAGCCAATGTGGCGGGCAAGGCGAACTTTGCCCTGCCGCCCGATCTCCCGCGGTTCGGCGTTACGCCGGAGCGGCTCGAATGGGATCGCGCGGAACTTCGCATGGGCGTTTCGGATGCGCGCGGCCTGACCAAAGGCGGCCGGTTTACGGCCAACGGGCAACCGCTCTCGGTGGAACCGGGCCGTGGACCGGGCGCCACCAGCGGGCAGGGCTTCTTTGCGTTTCTCAATTGGGACGGGAAGGCACCGCTCAATGTCGATTATGCGTTCAGTCTGCGAGGCAGCCGTTCGTTGAGCATGGTGCCGCGCGGCGGCCAGACCAAGTGGGACGTGGCATCGACCTGGCCGAGCCCGAGCTTCAGCGGGGCGTTCCTGCCCGAAAGCCGCAGCATTTCGGACAAGGGATTCAAGGCCTCCTACACGGTCGACAAGCTCGCGCTGGGACAAGCGCCAGTGGCTGATGAAGACCTCGGTCCGCCGGTCATCACCGATGATCTGAACGGGTCGTATTCGTCCGTAAACGTCATGGCGGCGGAACGGGCGGAAACGATCAACGGGCAATCGCTGGCTGTTACGGTCGGTCTTGTCGAACCGGTCGATCTTTACAGCCGCGTGGACCGTTCGGTGAAGTACGGTTTCCTGTTTATCGGCTTCACCTTCCTGGCCTTCCTGATGTTCGATGTCGTTGCGGGCGCACGTGTTTCCGCGGCCGAATATCTCCTGACCGGGGCCGGGCTGGTACTGTTCTTCGTGCTGCTTCTGGCATTTGCCGAAGTGATCGGATTTACAGCAGCCTATCTACTGGCCAGTGCGGCGATCATCGGCCTGCTGACAGCCTACAGCGCTGCGGTGCTGGGAAGCTGGCGCCGCGCAGGCTTTATCGGGGCGCTACTGTTGGGTCTCTATGCGCTGCTCTACGTCCTGCTCAGCCTCGAGGCGTGGTCGCTGTTGATCGGCGCGGTCCTGCTGTTCGTGGCGCTGGCTGGCGTGATGTACGCAACGCGCGGGGTCAACTGGTCGGCCGTCGGCCGCAGCAGTGAAGAACCCGCTATCCCGGCCCAGTCCACAGGGGCTTAACGCCGCCTGATTCGGGTTGCAGGTTGCACGACGGGCTCCGATACATATCGGGGCCCGTCATTTGCATCGGCCTGTTGTTTCCGGGTTGCTTGCTTTTCGACCGCTTTGGCGCGTTTCTCGGCAGCCTTTCGTTCCTGCGTTGCACGCTTTTCCGCTTCGCGGCGTTCGCGTGCGGCGCGTCTGTCTTCCGCCTTGCGCTGATCCGCTGCGCGTTCAGCCGCGTCCTCAAACTGTTCGTTCGCGCGCTTGTCCGCGATTTTCTGTTCGGCTGCGGCAACCCTGTCGGTTGCGACTTCCGCCATCGCGGTCTGTTGCGCCACCACCCGGTCGGTCTTGATGGCTTGGATATCTTCCGGCGGTGCGGGGCGTGCGGGGTAGGCGCATCCTTTTTGATGGCCGAGGCCCTTGAGGTAAGCGCGCCGCATCATTCCGCCGATCACTGCGTCGCGCAATTTTCGTTCGTGCGCCCGCGCGCCGGAAACTTCGCGGATCAGCCCGCGGAACGGAATGAACCGCCCGACGGCCCATTGGGCTATGCGCCCGGCATTTACGTCTCGTTGCTGTACATCGGCGGTGTCGAGATCTTCCCCCAGCACAATGTCGAGCTTTTCGACCGCTGCGACGATATCGCCGCAGCCCTCCAGCCCCGCCATATCGTAAGGCGCGGCGCGGGCCTGCACGAGCAGTTCGGGGATTTCGTCCCGCGCCAGATTAAGATCGGTGAGCGGTGTCAGCGCGACATCCCCCGCAGATACGGAATCATCCGTTACCGGCTTATCCAGTGGGGATGGCTGCGCTTCCTGAGCGAGAATGGCGGATGCCTGCACCAGCGCGCAGGCACCCAGAACGGTGGGGATCAATCGCATTCAAAACAATGTATAAGACTTGTCAGAGATCGGCAAAGGTATCGCACTTGTCCTCGTCGCCCGACTGCAGTCCGCGCTGGAGCCATTCCTTGCGCTGGGCGCTGCTGCCGTGAGTGAAGGCGGCTTCGACTGGACGCTGGCCCGATTTGCTCATCAAAGTGTCATCGCCGATCTGATGGGCCGCATTCAGGCCTTCCTCGATATCGCCGGGCTCAATCAGATCCTTGTTCTTGGCCGCCCAGACCCCGGCATAGCAATCCGCCTGCAATTCCATGCGCACCTGAAGCTGGTTGGCGGCATTGGGGTTGCGCTGCTGCGCCTGGCGGACCTGATCGGCAATGCCGGTCATGGTCTGGATATGATGCCCATATTCATGCGCCATCACGTATGCCCGTGCGAAATCGCCGCCCGCCCCAAGGCGCTGTTCCATTTCCCGATAGAAATCGGTGTCGATATAGATTCCGCTGTCGCTGGGGCAATAGAAGGGCCCCATCGCGCTTTGCGCTGCGCCGCAGCCTGAACTGCCCGCTTGCGAATAGAAGACCAGCTTGGGTTGCTGGAACGGGATGTTAGCCTGTTTGAACAGGGGTTCCCATGTCGCGTTGAGCGAAGCGAGCGCGGCGCAACTTTCGCGGCTGAGCGGGTCGCTGTTGCAGCTTTCTTCCGTCGTCTTGCCGCCCTGGGCGGGGGCAGCGGCTTCACCACCCTGCTGCTGCACCTGCTGGAGGCCGCCCAGCATCTGTGCGGGATCGACTCCGAACACGAGCGCCGCGATGGCGATGATGATGATGGAGCCGCAACCCAGCTTGCCACCACCGCCACCGGGGAAACGCATACCGCCGCCCATGCCGCGCTGGTCTTCGACGCGGATATTACCGGGGTTGAAATCCTTGAGCCGCATCGCTGCCTCCCTCAATCATATTGCACTTGCGAAAAGGACTGGACCTTTTCGGTGACTCTGGCGCATGCCTTGTTTGTCCACATGCAAGGAGTCGAGGATGTTTCTCAAGGGAAAACGCGCATTGGTTACCGGGTCGACATCCGGGATCGGTCTTGCAATTGCCCGGGCGCTGGCGGCCGAAGATGCTGAAACCGTGATCACGGGCTTCGGTGATCAAGATGCGATCGCGGCAATCTGCGCGGAAATCGGTGCTGTGCACGTGGATGCGGATCTGACTCAGCCTGAAGGGGCCGAAACCCTGATGGCCGCTGCGGGCAACGTGGACATTCTCGTCAACAATGCGGGCATGCAGTTCGTTTCCCCGGTAGAAGATTTCCCGGTGGAGAAATGGGACAAGATTATCGCGCTGAATCTCAGTGCGGCGTTCCATACGATTCGTCTGGCGGTGCCTTATATGAAAGGGCAGGGGTGGGGGCGTATCATCAATACCGCCAGTGCCCATTCGCTCACCGCCTCGCCGTTCAAATCCGCCTATGTTGCGGCCAAGCATGGTCTGGCCGGGCTGACGAAGACCGTGGCGCTGGAACTGGCGCAAAGCGGGGTGACAGCCAATTGCGTCAGCCCCGGCTATGTCTGGACGCCACTGGTCGAAAACCAGATTCCCGACACCATGAAAGCGCGCAATCTGACACGCGAACAGGTGATCAACGACGTCCTGCTGGCGGGGCAACCCACCAAGCGGTTTACGCAGGTCGAGGATCTGGGGGCGATGGCGGTGTTTTTGTGCCGCGAGGAAGCGGGCAATATCACCGGTTCGAACTTCTCGCTCGATGGGGGCTGGACCGCGCAGTAAGCGGGTCTACTCCGGTCAGGAGGTGTGATCGCGACGGGGAATGCGCGCCTGCGTGAATCACAGCTATTGCGGTGGACGCAAGCGGGCCCTAGATGGGCCGCCACGATTCTACCCGGTACAGGAAAGCGGTGGCACCCATGGATATCCAGACAGGCCTTACATTCGACGACGTTCTGTTGCGTCCGGCCGAGAGTGATATCCTGCCTTCGCAAGCTGACACATCGACTCAGCTAACCCGTTCCATTCGCCTGAACATCCCGGTGCTTTCCGCCGCGATGGATACGGTGACGGAATCGGATATGGCGATTGTCATGGCGCAGTTGGGCGGCATCGGCGTGCTGCACCGCAATCTCACGATCGAACAGCAATGCACCGCAGTGCGTGCGGTGAAACGTTTCGAGAGCGGCATGGTGGTCAATCCGATCACGATCGCGCCGGATGCGACGCTGGGTGAAGCGCAGGCGCTCATGCTCGCCAACCGCATCAGTGGTATTCCGGTCGTGGAAAACGGCGGGAAGCTGGTCGGGATTCTGACCAACCGCGATGTCCGGTTTGCCGATAATCCCAATCAGCCGGTCCGCGAACTGATGACGCATGAACATTTGGCGACTGTGGCGCCGGGCGTCAGCCAGGAAGAGGCACGCCGCCTGCTTCATCAACGGCGGATCGAGAAACTGCTGGTTGTGGACGATGCCTATCGTTGCATTGGCCTGATCACGGTCAAGGATATCGAAAAGGCGGTGACATACCCCCACGCGACGAAGGACAGCGCAGGCCGCCTGCGCGTGGCTGCGGCGACGACTGTCGGCGACAAGGGCTTTGAACGAACAGAAGCGCTGATCGATGCAGAATGCGATGTCGTGATCATCGACACCGCGCATGGCCACAACCGCGAGGTTGCCAAGGCGGTCGAGCGGGTCAAGAAACTGTCCAATATCGTGCAGGTTGTGGCGGGTAATGTCGCAACCGCAGAGGCAACCCGTGCATTGATCGATGCGGGGGCGGATGCCGTGAAAGTCGGCATCGGGCCGGGCTCCATCTGCACTACGCGCATTGTCGCGGGTGTCGGTGTGCCGCAGCTGACCGCAATCATGGAAGCCGCTGAAGAAGCGGCGAAGGCTGGCGTTCCGGTGATCGGTGATGGCGGGCTGCGCACGTCGGGCGATGCGGCCAAGGCACTTGCCGCGGGCGCATCGTCGGTGATGATCGGTTCGCTCCTTGCCGGTACCGAGGAGGCGCCGGGTGAAACGTTCCTGTATCAGGGACGGGCCTACAAGGCCTATCGCGGCATGGGCTCGGTCGGGGCCATGGCGCGGGGCAGCGCTGACCGTTATTTCCAACAGGATATCAAGGATCAGATGAAGCTGGTTCCTGAAGGGATCGAAGGGCAGGTGCCGTACAAGGGGCCTGCGCGCGATGTGGTTCACCAGTTGGTCGGCGGCATCAAGGCAGCCATGGGCTACACCGGTTCCGCCACGATCGAGGATTTGCGCACCCGCGCGAAGTTTATCCGGATCACCAATGCCGGATTGTCGGAAAGCCACGTGCACGACGTATCGATCACGCGTGAGGCGCCGAACTATCCGACGCGGTAACGCCGCATGGAAGCGTTTTTGCCTTATCTGCTGATTCTGGTTGGCTGGAATCCCGCATCGCCGGCAGATAGCATGGAAGTGGCGCAATCGCTCCAGCCCAGCAGAGAAGCCTGTGAGGCGCAAGGCGCGGCCTTCATGGCAGGGCTCGGCAGGGCGGCGGACAAGGTCGCGGCGCAGCATCGCTATTTCTGTGTCGAAGCTCCGTCGCCTGCTGATTACGATGCCTTGATCGGTCGTGGACAATGACCCCTGCGGCACGCGTTCAGGCCGCTATCGAGGTACTGGATCTGGTCATCGATGCGGCCAGCGAACGCCGCGCCCCTGCCGACAGAATCGTGACCGAATGGTTCCGGACCCGGCGGTTTGCCGGATCGAAAGACCGGCGGGCGGTGCGGGAGCTGTTGTTCCGTGCGATCCGCGCCTGCGGGCCGGTTCCGGCGACAGGACGTGCGGCGATGCTGCGGCTGGTGGCAGACGACCCTTCGCTTGCCTCGTTGTTTGACGGATCGCGGCATGGCCCCGAACCGGTACGCGATGGCGAACCGGTGGCGGAAGGCGGAAGCGCGCCAGCGTGGCTGGAAAAGCGGCTTGTGGCATCCGGCATGGATGCTGCCGAACTTGCGACCCTGCTCGATCGCGCGCCGCTTGATGTCAGAGTGAACAGCCTTCGCGGCACCACGCCTTCACTTCCCGAAAACGGGGAGGCAACGCACGCCAGATTGGGTTTGCGCTATCCACATATGGGGGAAGGCCCGCCGGTGCAGCGCACTTGTGCTGCCGCCGACCGTACCGGCCACGCCATGCTGCACGCGCTTTATCAGCAGTCGCTGAAGTACGATGCAGACTTCTTCATCGAATACTTCGCGATCGACCTGATCATGGAAAACGGCCCTGATGGCGTTCCGGTCTGCCGTGGCGTGATCGCCATGTGCATGGACGATGGTTCGATCCACCGTTTCCGCAGCCACGCCGTTGTGCTCGCCACTGGCGGATACGGACGCAGCTATTTCACCGCGACCTCGGCCCACACCTGCACCGGCGACGGTGGCGGGATGGTACTGCGCGCGGGCCTGCCGATGCAGGACATGGAATTCGTGCAGTTCCACCCTACGGGGATTTACGGTGCGGGCGTGTTGATCACCGAAGGCGCGCGCGGCGAAGGTGGTTATCTCACCAACTCCGAGGGTGAGCGTTTTATGGAACGCTATGCGCCGTCGGCCAAGGATCTCGCCAGCCGCGACGTTGTGTCGCGTTCGATGGCGATGGAAATCCGCGAAGGTCGCGGTGTAGGCCCGCACAAGGACCATATCTACCTTCACCTCGATCATATCGATCCCAAGGTGCTGGCAGAACGTCTGCCCGGCATTACCGAAAGCGGCAAGATTTTCGCTGGCGTGGATCTGGCCCGCCAGCCTTTGCCCGTGGTTCCGACTGTGCATTACAACATGGGCGGTATCCCCTGTAACTATCACGGCGAAGTCGTCACCATCGGTGCCGATGGGAACCCGGAAACGGTTGTGCCGGGTCTGTTCGCTGTGGGCGAAGCCGCCTGCGTGTCCGTCCACGGTGCAAACCGTCTCGGATCGAACTCCCTGATCGATCTCGTGGTGTTCGGCCGTGCGACCGGCCATCGCCTGAAGGAACTGATCAAGCCGGGCACGGCCCACAACGGTCTACCCAAGGATTCGGCCGATCTGGCGCTGGGCCGCCTCGATCACTTCCGCAATGCCAAGGGGGTTCTCCCACCGCGGAAGTCCGCACCGAAATGCAGCGTACCATGTCGGCCCATGCCGCTGTGTTCCGCACGGATGAACTGATGGCCGAAGGCGTGACCAAGCTGGCCGATACCTACAAGCGCATGCAGGACATTCACGTGTCTGACCGTTCGCTGATCTGGAATTCGGACCTGATCGAAACGCTGGAACTCGATAACCTGATCTCGCAGGCCAGCGTCACGATGAGCGGCGCCTACGCCCGCAAGGAAAGCCGCGGCGCCCATGCGCACGAGGATTTCCCGAACCGTGACGATGCCAACTGGATGAAGCACACCGTTGGCTGGTTCAACGGATGGGGCGGCAAGGGCGGCGAGGTGAAGCTCGATTACCGTCCGGTCCACGAATTCACGCTGACCGACGATGTTCAGTACATCAAGCCCAAGGCCCGCGTATATTGATATCGGAAGGCGCGCTGGAGAGCCCGGCGCGCCTTTTCGCTTATCCCGGGGATCGTTTCCCATGCCCGACAGGGATAACCCTTCCAGTCCGCGCGGAGAAACGCATGAAGACCATCATGCCTTCGCCCTGCGTGCCCGGGCAGACCGGCGCGCCCGCGCGCAGGCGCTGGGCGTGGATGATGCGTTCGTTTCGCGTTTGGTAGACAGCTTCTATGCCCGGATCAGGGCGGATGAGCTGTTGGGGCCGATTTTTTCGGCCAAAGTTACCGACTGGGATGGGCATCTGGGGCAGATGAAGCGGTTCTGGCGTTCCATCCTGTTCAGCAGCGCCGAATATTCCGGCAATCCCATGCCCAAACATGTCGCCATATCCGGTCTCGATCGGCAGCATTTCGCCCACTGGCTCGACCTGTTTTACAGCACATTGCGCGCCGAAGGGGCGAGTGAGGAGGCGGTGCGACTGGTCGGGGAACGCGCGCGCATGATCGCGGACAGTCTGCTGACAGGGATCGCGTTGCACAGGGACGGGCTGGTGGGATCGAGGGCCGGGGCCGATTTGCCCCATCCCTGAGCGTTGGGCTTAACGCCAGCGCAGCATGTCCGGTTGCAACTGATCGACGGATGTTACGCCCATCAGCTTCATATCGCGGATAATTTCATCCTGAAGAATAGCCACCGCGCGTTCCACCCGGCATAACCCGCCGCCGCCAGCGCATAGAGATAGAGGCGTCCGCCCGAAAGCGGCCGTGGCCCCTGCGCACAGGCTTTTCAGCACGTGCGTGCCACGCTTCACACCACCATCGCAGATGATCTCGATTTTTCCGCCGACCGCGTCGACGATTTCGCGCAACTGTCGAACGGGGCGCGGCTGCCGTCCAATTGACGACCGCCGTGATTGGATATCATGATCGCGTCGGCACCGATTTCCACGGCCCGGCGTGCATCGCCCGCGCTCATCACCCTTTGAGGCAGAAAGTACCGCCCCATTCCTGACGGATCTGCGCTGCGGTATCCCAGCCCATCGATTGATCGAGCATCGATGTGAAA